>REEB01000102.1 GCA_007695295.1 Puniceicoccaceae bacterium | reverse complement strand
GCCCTTCACCCAGATCGGTCGGTCGGTCCATTTCCCGCGGGAAGGGGCTGGGCTGGGTCTGGCCATTGTAAAGCGCCTCTGCGAATTGATGAATGGATCCATCGGCGTTTCCAGCGAGCCGGGCGAAGGCACGGAATTCCGGGTGGAGCTGATCCTGCCCCTGATGGACGGTGAGATGTCCCCGCCTGCGACAGAGGTCTCAGCTGCTTCGGGCGAGCAGGAACCGGAAGGTTTCGGGGTGGAGCTGGCATCGATCCTGCCCTTGCAGATTATGGTGGCGGACGACAACCCCTACATCCGCACCTTGGTTGATTCGTACCTGAAGGCTCTCGGTTACCGGGCGCGTCTGGTTGATTCCGGTGCTCAGGCGGTGGCGAACTGGCGGGGCGTGGACCTCATCCTGATGGATCTGCGGATGCCGGAGATGGACGGCATCGAGGCGGTGACGCGCATCCGGGCCGAGTCCGGCGTGACGGACGAGCCTTGGATCATCGGCGTTTCCGCGACGCTATCCGAAACGGAAGTCCAGCGCGCGATGGATGCAGGATGCAACGACTTCCTCGGGAAGCCCTTTTTCTCCAAAAGCCTGGTCGAGGCGATCCAGGCCAGTCCCCTGGTGGTGCGGCGGCGGCGAGACTTGGCCCGCGGGGAGCCTGAGGTGGCGGCCGTTTCCGCCCCGGACCTTGCCGGGGACACCACCGTTAATGGCGAGGAGGAACGAGCCGCGACCCCGGTCGACGCCGAGACCGAGAAAATCATCGGCAAGGACCTCATCTACCTCGCGCTGGACGAAATCCCGGTGTTGCTCAACGACATGAGCGAGGCCTTGGACAACCGTGACTACGAGCGCATCCGCGAGACCTCCCACTACCTTTCCAACACCGTGCTCGCCCTGCGTATGGAAGGATTGCTCGAACCCTGCCGGGAAGTGTACCGGCTGGCGGAGGAGGAGGATGCCGCGGCCCTTCCGGAGGCACTGACGGTGCTCAACTCCTGCTTCGCGGATTGGAAGGAAAGCCGGAACAGCTGAGCGGCCGCGGGCCGATGAGGCCGCCGGAGAACCGGACCGGGCGGGCGGGCCGCCTGAGTGCAACAGTGGGACACCCTGCCCAAGCCTGTAACCCTTCTCGTAATCGTAATCCTAATCCTTCTCGTAATCGTATTCCCACTCCCCGTTCTTCCGCAGGTCCCGCGCCGTACCCCGATGATACGTCATTGCAGCCACCAGCACTCGATAAGTCGATTAGGATTACGAACAGGATTACGATTAGGATGGGACGTGGGACACCAAAGACTCACGTACGCAATGGGAGGTGCTGTTGAAGTCAGGAACTCCTGCTTCGCGGATTGGAAGGAAAGCCGGAACAAATGACCGGGCCCGGTGAGACGGCGGAGGACCGGTCCGGGCGGGCCGGATGGGGTTTCAACCCTTGACGGCGCCGCTGGTGAGCCCGCTGATGAACTCGCGCTGGAGGGCGAAGAAAAGGATCGCCGGCGGGATGATGGCGAGCAGCGTGCCGGCCAGGAAGACTCCGTACTGCTGGGTGTAGACGCCGACGTATTGGGTGAGGACGACCGGGAGGGTGAGCTTGGCCTGGGTGTGGATGAAAATCTGGGGGCCGAGGAAGTTGTTCCACGAAGCGAGGAAAGTGATGAGGCAGAAGGCGCCGCTCATCGGCCGGACCAGTGGCATGACCAGCCGCAGGTAGATGCTGAACTCGCTGCAGCCGTCGATCCGCCCGGCCTCGATCAGTTCGTCCGGCACCACGATGATGGCCTGGCGGAAAAGGAACATGCCGAAGGCCGTGACCGCGCCGGGAAGTAGCAAGGCCCAGTAAGTATCGACAAATCCGATACGAACGATCATTTCGTAGAGTGGGGCGAGCAGGATCATGCCGGGGATCATGAGCGAGCCGAGCATGAAGAGCATGAGGGCGGTCTTGCCGGGAAAATTGTATTTGGCGAGCGCATACCCGCCCATGGAGCAGAAGAAGAGCTGGATGACGGTGGTGGCGCTGGCGAGGAAGAGGGAGTTGAAGATATACTGCCAAAAGTAGACCTGGCCCTGCGGGGTGGGCTCGGGCTCGAAGAGCCGGCGGAAGTTGCCGAGGTTGATGGTGTCGAAATTAATATCCGGGAGCGGCGGGAGGAAGACGTACTGCATGAGCACATCGGGGGATTTGAAAGAAGCGGTGATGAGCCAGACAAAAGGCGTCAGGATGGTGGCCGCGGCCAGGCAGAGCAGGACGTAGCGCAGGTAGGTTAAAGCAAGCCTCGGTTGGCGCGGGTTGACCAGAAAGAGGCCGATGAAGATGAGGGCGAGCAGCCCGAGGGTGAAGTGGAGCGGGCTCATCGGTTCAGGTCTCCCCCTTCATGGACTGGCTGATCCGGATCTGCACGAGGCTGACGATGAAAATGACGAGGGCGAGAATCCAGCCGACGGTGGCCCCGGTGCCGAGGTCGCCGGTATTGAAGGCGTACTGGTAGAGGTAGCCGACGACGGTGAGGCCGGAGTTGGCCGGGCCGAAGCCGTCGAGCAGCGCATAGGGCAGCTCAAAAAGCTGGAAGGAGCCGATCGTGCTCATGACCACGACGAAAGTGGCGACCGGCTTGATCGCGGGCAGGGTGACATTGAGAAAGCGCTGCCAGGGGCCGGCTCCATCGATCATGGCGGCCTCGCGGAGGTTCTGGTCGACATTCTGGAGGGCGGCGAGGAAGTAGATCATGTTGAAGCCGACGTACATCCAGAGGGCGGTGAGGATGATGGCGGGCATGACGAGGGCGGGATTTTCCAGCCAGCGGTTTTCCAGTCCCCAGCCAAGCAGCTCATGGAGGAAGCGGTTGACGAGCCCGTAGCGCGGCACGAAAAGCACGCTGAAGAGCACGCCGACGAAGATCTGGCCGACGAGGTGCGGGGAGAAGATGGCGAGGCGGAAGAAGCCCTTGATCTTGTCGGCGCCCTGGTTGAGGAGGAGGGCAAGGCCGAGGGAAAGCGGCAGTTGAAGAAAGACGGAGAAGACCGCGAAGATGGCGGTGTTTTTGAGGGCGAGGTAGAAGGTGGGGTCGCCGAGGACGAAAGCGAAGTTGGCCCAGCCGACGAAGACGCGGGTGTAGGGCCCGTTGGTCTGGTGAAAGGCCAGAACGACGGCGTTAAAAAACGGATACAGGAAAAAGACGAGTGTGAGGAGGATGTAGGGGATGAGGAAGAAGTAGGCGGCCATCCAGGTGCGCTGGAAGCGTTTGCGGGGCGGCGGGCCGGGGAGCCGGGCCGGAACTCCGGCCGCGGTGGCGGCGGCGGTCTGGGTCGGCGGGGCGGGGTTCATTGGGCGGGCTCGAAGAGGAAGACATTGCGGGCCATGATCCGCTCGAGGTAAGCTTGGGCTTTGTCGAGCTCCTCCTGGATGTACTCGCGGAGGCCGGTTTCGCCCCGGCGGTCGAAGTGGAGGGCGGCGTTGAGGAAGACCTCGGAAAACTTCGAGTGGGTGAGCTCGGTGTAGGCGGTGACGTATTCCGGGGGGGCTTGGCGGGCGAGATCGACGAGAATTCGTCCCAGCCGCTGGTTGCTGTAGTAGGGATTGGGCTCGTCGAACTCGGGCTCCTCCCAGGCTTCCTTGAAGGGCGGGACGATGTTGGACTGGAGGAAAAACGCTCCCGCGGTCTCGACGTCGAGGTAGAGGAACTTGGCCAGCTCCCAAGCCAGCTCCGGCCTGGCGGTCTGGCGGGTGATGGCGAGGCCGGTGCCGCCCCAGACGCTCGTGCGGCGGCCGCCCGGCTCCCACGCGGGCAGCGGCATGAAGGCGAGTTTGCCGTGCAGGCCGGGAAGGTCCATCTGGTACTGCCGGGTGCGCCAGTCCGGCGTGAAGACAAAGACGACGAGCCCGTCGTTGAAGGCCCGGCTGAAGGTCTGCCCCCAGCCGGCGGGGAAGGAAATTCGGTCGGGACCGCGCGAGGCGCGCAGGTACCAGATGATGGTGTCGATGGTGGCGGGCTGGTTGAAGGTGAGACGCCCCTGCTGGTCAAACATCTGGATGTCCTGCTGCATGAGCAGCCCGCGCAGGGCCCAGTTGCCGTCCGAAGGAAGGTCGAGGGCATAGCGGTCGATGACGCCGTTGCCGGTGAGATCCCGGGTGATGATGTGGGCGGCTTCGAGGAAGTCGTCCCAGGTCTCGATCGCGTCCACATCGATGCCGAGGGACTCCACGATGTCGCGCCGGTAGACCAAGCCCATGGGGTGGACATCGTGGGGGATGGCGAAGATGCGCTCGCGGGAGGACCAGATGCTGAAGCGCTCCCAGACCATGCGCTGGTCGAGTCCTTCGGCGAAAATGCGGTCGGTGAGGTCAATGAAGCCGACATCCTCGAGCGGCCCTTGGGTGAAGTAGCCCATGGAGGGATTGACGAGTTCGACCAAGTCGGGGACGTCGGTCCCGGCGAGAAGGGCGGACTGGAGGCGGCTTTGCAGGGCGCGGATGGAGACGAGCTGGAGCTGGACCCGGACGCCATGTTTTTTTTCAAACTCCGGGATGACCTCGCGGTAAACCTCGTAGTGGTTCTGGGCGAAGGTGGCGAAGATGAGGTCGGGCTCCTCGTGGGTCTGGAGGTAGGAGGCCCCCCAGACCACGAGGCCGGAGAGGATGGCGGCGACCAGAATCCAGAAAGGGGCTTTTCCGTAGGGGAAGTCGGAAATCATGGAGAAACTGCCACCTTGCTGAGCGCAACCCGTGGAGACAAGCGGTTTTGGAGCGGCGGCGGTTTATCGGTAATTTCGGACTGAAGACCGGTGCCGCTCTCAGCCGCGTCAGCGAAAGGCGCTCAGAGGACGGTGGCGAGGTCAGCGAGGTAGACCCGCCGTGCGCCGTCGGCATGGGCGTTGAAGGTCACGAAGCGGCCGGAGCGATCCCAGGCGGGATGGGGGTCGACCCGGAGGACCCCGTCGGAGCAGGGTTGCGCGGTGTTGATTCGCACCAGGGTACGTTCCCCGCCGCTGGCCAAGTCGATCCAGCGGAGGGGGATGGTGCCATCACCGAAGGCGGTTGGTTCGAAGGTATAGGTATCGGTGAGGAGATGACGGCCGGAAGGATGGAGTGAGGGGTGGCCGGAGCCGGGAAGACCGTCGACCATGACGCTCAGATCCGAGCCATCCGGACACACTGAAACAAACCGCAGGCCGTCGCCGTGGAGGTTGAGGTTCATGGAAATGCGTTTCCCGTCGGGATACCAGGTGGCGTGGTGGCCGCCTTTGATCCACTGCTCAGGGCCGACGACGCAATGGACGGGTCCACCTTCGAGCCTCACCGTGACCCAGGCAAAACGCACCGCTTTCGGATCGGTCGCGAAGAGATTCCAACGCGGCTGCTCTAGGGCGGGAAACCACCGCAGGCTGAGCATGAGCCGGTCGCCGCCGGGGCTGAATTTGCTGTGGAAGGCGCAAACCTCCATCCGATCGGGTGTTTCGATGACCACCGGAGGATCGGCTCGCGCGAGCAAGTCTTGGAACGACCAGGCGAGCCGGGTTTTTCCTGTGGCGGTGTCGGTCAGATAAAACCCGTCATCGGAGACGGCACCGCGGTGCTGGCGGACGGCCTCGTCCGGCACCTGCACGCCATAGCCGGGCTGGGTCTTGCGCATGCGGCGTGGATCGGCGGCGACGAGCCAGCGACCATCGGGGGAAGCATGGTAAACGGGACCCTCCATGCGCTGGCGGTGGCCGGTGAGGGGATTGAGCATCCAGGAAAACGGCGTCCAGGATTCCGGATCGACGTCGTTGAAAAAGAGAGCTTCGTCGCTGCCGCCCCAGTTGAGATTGGCGCCAAGCTGGGGCTCCCAGCCGATGGTTTCGGCGAGGCGCCGCCTGGATCCGGTCTGCAGATCGACGAGGTGGACCTCGCCGGGTTCGCCAGGCTTGGGCTGGCGGTCTTCGAATGGCAGCCGAAAGACGGCGAGGAAGCGACCGGAGGGGCTGATTGGGTTGGTGTCGAAAAAGCGATGGATCCAGCCGGTGGAGTCCGGGGTGAGGCACCAGACCGGGACGGCCGGATTAAAGTCGCGGTAGCGGGGAAAGCAGCGATCGAGATCGGCGGGGGCGGGCATGAGGGGATGGAGGGCGGGGGCGGAAAGCGTTCGGCCGAAGTCTGTGCCGGGCTCTCCTGAGTGCAACATTGGGTCACCCTGTCCAAGCCCGTAGTCGTAATCCTGCTCGTAATCGTAATCCCTCTTCCCGTCATTCCGCAGGTCCAGCGCCGTACCCCGATGCCACGTCATTGCCGTCAACAGCGTTCGATCCGTCGATTAGGATTACGAGCAGGATTACGATTAGGATGGGCTGCGGGACATCCGATCCGGCAATCTCTCCATTGGTAATCAAGGACTTACGTAATCAATTGGAGGTTCTGTTGAACTCGGGAGGGGATGGAGGGCGGGGGCGGAAAGCGTTCGGCCGAAGTCTGTGCCGGGCAGTTTTGGTCTGAAAAGGAAAAAGCCCACCGGCGAACCGGTGGGCAAAAAACAACCAACAATCCAAACTGGAATTACCGCCGGCGGCGATAAAACCAAGCTCCCGCCAGCGCCAATCCACCGAAGATCAAAGCGTAGGTGGAAGGCTCGGGAATGATGGACGCTGAGTCGACCGTCAGGTTGATCGTTCCGGGCCCGAAGGAGTCCCGCAGCACACTGGACATGTTGTATTCAACAAGGATGTCGATGATGGTGGCTGTATGGAGCAGCGAGGGATCGTTCAGCCAGCCATCACCTGAGTGAAAACTGGCGTCGGCAATCGCGAGCGAGTAGGTGGTCCATTCGATCGGATATTCGTTGTTGAATCCGAGTCGGTAGCGGGCGATGTCGGTGTCATCATTGCGGAAGCGGACCGAAAAGTTGAAGCCCTGGTTGGGATCAACGTCGTCGATGCCGTTCGGCTTGTTGAAGCTGGATTCATCGAACTTAAAGGTCAATTCGCCGATGAGGCCGCTGACGTTGGCTTCAGTGATGGTGCCGGCATCGACAAACATGGCGACGCCGAAACCAAAGCCGCTCCAAAAAGGCCGGTCCTCGAGGTTGGGGTCGGCTTCGGACCATTCCACAGTCATCGTGGCACCAGTGGATCCGCCAACGCCGACTCCCGGGACATTTTCCTGATGACTGGCGGAAGCGCTGGAGCCAACAGGGTCGGGAAACAACTCCGATGGTTCCACAGTCGGGTTTTCGTCGATATAAGAGTAGGAGAAAAACCCGCTGTTTTCCCAGTCGAGGACAGCAACCTGGGCGAAGGCCGAGGAGCCGAAGAGGAGCGCACCGGAGGCGGCTCCGAGGATGAGATGTTTAAACTTCATAACGTTACGTAGGTGTTTGTTTTGGGATGGATGTTAGGGGTGAGGTGAGGAACAGGGCCGATGGCCGCCCAATCACTTTCGTATATGGGTCGCCTTAGGCGGCTTTTGCCAAGCTCAGTCTGGGCGAGCCCACCAGAATATTGCGAAAATAATTGAACAAAATTTTTACAAATTACTTTTTGGAATGATATCTCACTGGAAACTTCCGGCCTTCCGGCACTCGACAGGCCGCTGGCCCGGAGGCAGGCTGGCCGGCATGACCCCACCCTTTCAGCTCAATCATGTTGCCGTCCACGTGGCCGATCTTGAACGCAGCCGCCGCTTCTACCGTGAGGTTCTTGGCTTCGCGGAGATGGAGCGGCCGGACTTCGGGTTTCCCGGAGCCTGGTTCCGCATCGGGACGGACCAAGAGCTGCACCTGATCATAAATGATGAAGTGCCGCCGGAAACGCGCTCCCGGGGCATTCATTTCGCCCTTCAGGTGAAGGATGCGGAGGCGGTGCGCCGCGAGTTGGAGGAGAAAGGAGTCGAGCACCAAGGGCCGCATCGCCGGCCCGACGGGGCCTTCCAGATCTTTTTGAACGATCCTGACGGGCATCGGATCGAGCTTTGCCAGCTCTGAGGGGCCCTGGAGTTTGGACAGTTCACAAGCGCCAAGGGCGTAAAAACCCCATAGCCCAAGCCAACGGCCTGACCAGTATCCCCATTTTTTCAAAGGCCTGTAATCTGACCCCAAGGGCCAAAATTCAACAGCCCGGCTCGAAGGGCCGGGTGGAAAGAGGGAAAATCGCCGCGGACTGAAAGCCCGCAATTCTCTCAGGCGCACCTCCCGGATACGTCGGCTGTATCGCGGACTTTCAGCCCGCTGGTTTCATTGTCAGGGTACCCAGCCCTTCGGACTGGCTATGGAAAAACGCGCCTTTGGCGCTTCAGAGAATGTGTCTACTCGGCTGGTCCAGGTCTTGGGTTTGAGAAAGGTGACTTTCTGCGGGGGGAAAGCCTGCCATCCCGTTTTTCAAAATCGCACCGTCACTTTCCAGCCTCCTTGCCCATATGGTGTTGAGCACCAAGTGAATCGAAGCCATTCAGGCCGCAACGTCGTGTTGTCCGATCTATGGCATTGCCGTACCTTCGGTGCTGAAAGATGTCCGCACTCCAGAGCTCTGAGGAGCCAACTCAGCGTCGGCGCTGCAGCTCCTTGTATTCGCGACTGTTGCGGATGCGGTCGCGGATCATCCGCTCGGTGTAGCCGCGCTGCCAGAGGCGGGTGTAGGTGGCGAGGCCTTCGGGATCGGGATCGCGGTCGAGGAGATCCTGGTAGGCGCGGCGGATGACGACCTCGGCGCGGAGGACGCGGTATTCATGGCTGTTGCGGATGGCGTCGCGGACCTGGGCCTCGGTCCAGCCTTGGTCGATGATGCGGCGGCGATAGTTGCGCAAACCCTCCTCGTCGGGCCGGCGGCCGAGCAGGTCACGGTAGGCGCGGTGAATGATCCGCTCCGGCTCATAGAGGTGGTGGACGGTGTCATCCCCCGGATAGGATCCGGCGGGAGGGTGGGGCGGGGGGATGGGATGCGGGTCGGTTTCGCAGCCGGATCCGAGCAGGCCGATGAACAAGGCAAAGAGGAGGGCTAGCGGGCGCATGGAGAAGGTGGAGCAACAAGAGACGGATCGGAATACGCGGAAGGGCGGAGGCCGGAGGGACCGGATTGCGGGTCGGGTCGCAGCCCCGGGGATGCGTTCGGCCGAAGCCGTTCAGCCGCCGGCGACGATGCGGACGATTTCGAGGGAGTCGCCGTCTTCGAGGCGGGTGCGGCGGGCTTCGCCGGGGGTGAGGGCGGCACGGTTTCGCTCCACCACAACGAGAACCGGCTCGAGGTCGAGCGAAGCGAGGAAATCGTCCAGAGAGGTGTCTTCAGCGACTTCGTAGGGTTTGCCGTTGGCGGTGATCTTCATCAGTTTTCGGAAAGGACGAGGGACTGGTCGAAATCCTTCCAGACCGGTTCATAGCCGAGGCGGCGGATGGCGGCGGCGACGACCTCGGGCGGGCGTTCGTCGGCGATGTGAAACTGTTCGCCTTCCTGGGCGCGGGTTGGCTTCCAAGCCTCCGGGTCGAAGCTGGTGTAGCCGCCGGGCTCGGTGGAGGAGCCGGCGCTGGCGTGGGTGATGCCGAGCGTGAAGAGACCGTCCCGGAAGGCGGGCGGCTCGCGGGTGGAGAGGACAAGCCCGGCGTGGGGCAGGAGCAGGCGCAAGGCACAGAGGAGGCGGACCATGGCGCGGTCCGGGAGGACATAGCGCGGCTGGAATTCGCCCGCCGCCGGGCGCATGCGCGGGAGGCTGAGGGTGATTTGGGCCTTCCAGCAGGTGCGGGTCAGGTGGAGGGAGTGGGCGGCGAGGGCCAGGGCTTCGTATTCCCAGTCGTAGAGGCCGAAGAGTGCGCCGATGCCGAGACGGCGGAAGCCGGCCTGGTAGGCCCGCTCGGGGGTGTCCATGCGCCAGTGGTAGTGCTTTTTCGGACCAGCGGTGTGGAGATCCTTGTAGGTGGGTTCGTGATACGTCTCCTGGTAAACGACGAGGGCCTCGCAGCCGGCGCGGACCAGCGGGAGGTATTCCTGGGTTTCGAGCGGGCCCAGCTCGAGGGCGACGGAGGGCATGAACGGGAGGACACGGCGGACCACCTCCTCGACGTATCCATTGGATACATACTTCGGGTGTTCGCCGGCGACGAGGAGCAGGGAGCGGAAGCCGCGCTCGGCGAGGAGGCGGGTTTCTTCCACGACCCGCTCAACCGGGAGGGTGATGCGGGGGATGGCGTTGTGGCGGGAGAAGCCGCAGTATTTGCAGATGTTGACGCACTCGTTGGAGAGGTAGAGGGGCGCGAACATGCGGATGGTTTTGCCAAAGTGCCGCCGGGTGACGGCCTGGGAGAGACGGCAAAGATCCTCGAGGCGCTCATCGGCGGCGGGGGAGAGGAGGGCGGCGAACTCGGTCAGGTCGCGGGCGCGGCCGCGGGCGAGGATGGCGGCGACGGTGCGGGCATCGGCCTCCCGGGACTGGCGGAGGAGCGGCCCGAAGTCGATGCCCGGGAGGCGGCGGGAAAAGAGTTCTCCGCTCATGCGTCGAGAAAAGTTGTGAGCGGACTGGTGGGCCGGGCGGTGGCGGACGACTCGGCCGGGCCGATCTCGTAGGCGGCGCGGCCGGCCTGGACGGCGAGGGCGAAGGCGCGGGCCATAATGGAAGGATCATCGGCGATGGCGATGGCGGTGTTCACGAGGACGGCGTCCGCACCTATTTCCATGGCGGCGGCGGCGTGGGAGGGGGCGCCGAGGCCGGCATCCACCACCACCGGGACGGTGGCCTGCTCGATGATGATCTCGATCTGGGCGCGTGTTTCGAGGCCGCGGTTGCTGCCGATGGGGGAGCCGAGCGGCATGACGGTGGCGGCGCCGACGTCCTGAAGGCGGCGGGCGAGCACGGGGTCGGCGTTGATGTAGGGCAGGACCGTGAAGCCCTCGCGGACGAGGATCTCGGTGGCCCGGAGGGTTTCGATGGGATCGGGCAGGAGGTAATTGGGATCGGGATGGATCTCCAGCTTGACCCAGTTGGGCAGTCCGGCGGCGACGGCGAGGCGGGCGATGCGGACGGCCTCCTCGGCATCCATGGCCCCGGCGGTGTTGGGGAGGATGAGGTAGCGGTCGCTCTCCAGGAATTCGAGGATATTGGCGAAAGGATCGGCTTTGCCGGAGAGGTCGGCGCGCTTGAGGGCGACGGTGACGAGGCCGGTGCCGCTGGCGCGGAGGGCTTCGCGCATCCGCTCATTGCTGCTGAATTTGCCGGTGCCGACGAGCAGGCGGGAGGAGAAAGTGCGGTCGGCGATCCGCAAAGGTTCGTTGGGAATGGATTCGGACATGAAAAGCGCGGGACGCGTTGACGTAGACCCGGCAAGATGGGATCGCTCGGGTGGGAAATCAAGGAAGGACGTGAGTATGATCGATCTGTTGGGCCTCGGGTTGCTGGGGCTGCTCTCCGCGGGCCACTGCATGGGAATGTGCGGTGGCTTTGCCCTCGTGGTTTCGCGCGGGGCGGCCGGGGCGGGGGCTTTCTGGAGCCGACAGGCCTGCTACCACTTGGGCAAAACGGCCACCTATGTCGTGCTGGCCACGGTCTTGGCGCTGGGCGGCTGGCTGCTGCGGGAGAGTTCCCTGGTGCACGGCGTGAGTCTGGCGCTTTCGGTGGTGCTGGGCCTGGCGATGATCCTTTATGGCCTGAGCCTGGTCGGAGAGCGGCGGCTGCCTGGCTGGGCTGGAAAACCCGGGGCCTGCCTGACGGCGGGTTTCCGTCGGGCGGGTGAAGGACCCCTGGGGGCATGGGTGATGGGGCTTGTGAATGGCCTCCTGCCCTGCGGGCTGCTCTGGATGGTGCTGCTCTACCTGGGCGCCCGCGGCGATCCGCTCGGAGCAGCCACGGGAGCGGCGGCCTTCGGTCTGGCAACGGCTCCGGGGCTGGTGGTTTTCGGTGCGGTCGGGGCGATGGCGGGGGTCAACCGCCGCCGCCTGCTCATGCGACTGGCCGGGGGGCTGCTGGTGCTGTTCGGCCTGGTGACTCTGGTGCGGGGGCTTCCGCCGGTGCATCATTTTTTCCACGAGCACCTGTTCTTCGATCTCTGGCAAACCTTGCCGGAGTGGTGTCGCCCGGCCAGCCTCCGCACCTAGCGCGGGTCCGGTCGATTGAGCGGCTGCGCTTTCCATCGACCCCGAGGGGACGGGCGGGAAGGCGCCGCTAGGGGACGGCACGAGGGCGAATGAGACCGCGCCGGGCTCCCTGCCAGGCCAGAAAGCGATAGACCAGATCGAGGACGGCGCCGACGACGGCGCCGACGAGCAGGCCGCCCAGGACGAGGGCGTAGGCGGTGGACCCAATCACGGAGGTCATCTCGCCGAGACCGAGAAAGTGGATGGTGGTGTTGCCGACCTTGTAGGTCGCGTAGTAGACCGGGACGAGGGTGAACGGATTGCTGATGAACTGCAGGCCGACGATTACCGGCAGGTTGGCTTTGAACAGCAGGGCGGCAAAGAAGGCCAGGGCCACCTGAAAGCCGTAGGCGGGCAGAAACGCCAGCATGCAGCCGGCGTAGAAGGCCGGCGCCATGTGCTCGACCCGGAAGGACCACAGCTCCGGGTGTTTCCGCGCTTTGGCGGCAAACCACTTCAGAATCGGGTAGCGGTGGAGGTTGGCTTTGCGGGGAAGCTTGCGCAGCAGGAACTTCGTCCGGCGGATGCGCAGCCACCGCTCTTCCCTCTCTCTTTGTTCTGCAGTCATTCGATCGGTTGAAAAAGAAATTAGTTTCAACCATTACCATCGCGCTGGCAACCGGTTCCCTTGAGTGGCGGCAAAACCTTTTCCCAGACCCAAACTTTCCGGGGGAAGAAGGCGCTAAGCCCGGCCGGCGGGATCGGGGCGGAAGTCTTCGAAAATGAACGCATCCGCCCGGTCCGCCACGGCCTCTGCCTCCGCCGAGGAGCGCACCGTCCAGGCCAGGACCGGGATGGCTTCGGCACCGGGAGGTCGGCCGGACAGCGCCAGCCGGTCATGACGCAGACCGAGGAAGTCCGGGCTCGCGGAGCGGGCGGCGGCGTCAAACCCGGCGGGGTTCTCAAGCAGCAGGCCGCAGGGCCGGCCGGTGGCGGCGCGCAGGAGCGGAAGACTCGCGGTCACGAACGACTGGCAGGCGGCCGAACCGGCGTAGCCGGCCAGCACCTCGCCCAGCCGCCGTTCCGCCCGTCCGTTTTCGGGCGGGTTTTTCAGCTCGATCAGAAGCGGGGCCGCGCCTCCGACCAGGTCCAGCACGGTTTCGAGGAGCGGGATGGCCTCATCCGTGCCGGCGAGCCGGAGCGGTTGCAAGGAGGCCCGGGTGTGGTCCCCGACGGAGCCCGGTTCGCCGGTCATGCGTTTGGTGTCGCCATCATGGAAGACCGCGAGTCCTCCATCGGCGAGGAGATGAACATCCAGCTCGATGCCGTAGCCGGCGGCGACGGCCCGCCGGAAGGCGGCGAGGCTGTTTTCCGGCGCTCCGGCGCGGTCGTGCAGGCCGCGGTGGGCATAGGGACGGAGGGCGAGGCTGGGAGGCATGGCGTGAAAGTGGCCGCCGCCGGTCCGGCCGGCAATCCAGGCCTTGAAGTCCCGGCCCGGGAGCAGCCGGGGGGCGGCGCCCGCCCGGGAACTACGCTGCCCGGAAACCGGGTTGCGTTGGCGTTGCAGGCTTGCGGAACGAGTGATCGAATCCAGAGTCGGATTCATGGGCCGGCCGAATCTGCTCGTTTTCATGACTGACGACCATGGCCAGTGGGCTTCCAGCCCCTATGGGAATCGGGAAATCCGGTCGCCGGCACTGCAGTGGCTGGCCGATACCGGGGTGCGGATGGAGCGGGCCTTTTGTCCGCTGCCGGTCTGTTCGCCGGCCCGAGCCTCCTTTTTCACCGGGCGCATCCCCAGTGCCCACGGCATTCACGACTTCCTCCAGGAGCCCAACGAAAGGCCGGAGCATCCCGGGATCGAAGGGCAGACAACCCTGGCCATGCTGCTCAAGGAAGCGGGCTACAAGACCGGACTGGTCGGCAAGTGGCACTGCGGCAAATACTGGAAAAAACAGCCCGGATTCGACACCTGGTTCACCAGTGCGCTCGGAACCAATGCCCGCTTCGGTCGGCAGGAGTATTTCGAGGACGAGGAGCGCCGGACCTTTAACGGGCACCAGGAAACCATCCTGACGGACCGGGCGGTGCGGTTTCTGCAGGAGGCAGCGGATGGAGCAGATCCTTTTTTCCTCTTCGTAGGCTACACCAACACCCACACTCCGCATGCCGGTGAAGTCGAAGCGGTGGTGGAGCACTACCGGCGGTGCCGGTTCGACGACATCCCGGCCGAAACCTACGGAGGCGAGCACGGACATGCGCGCATCGCGCCCTTCGACCGGAAGGATCCCGGCCGGCGGGAGCAGCTTGCGCAGTATTATGCCGCCGTCGATGTCGTCGACCGGCAACTCTGCCGGATCTTCGCGGAGCTGGAAAACCTCGGCCTCACCGATGAGACCGTCATCCTGTACACCAGTGACCACGGGCACATGAACGGCCACCACGGCCTCCACACGAAAGGCAACGCGACTGTTCCGACCAACTTTCTCGATGAATCGATCCTGGTGCCGGCGCTGTGGCGGCTTCCGGGCGCGGAGCCCCGCGGGCGCGCGGTGGCCGAGCCGGTCGACCACTGCGACGCCTTCGCCACCCTGCTCGATGCCGCCGGCCTCGATGCCGGTGCCATCGCCGCCGATGTCCGCTCTCCGGGCCGGTCCTATCTGCCCCTGCTCCAAGGCGGCCGCCTGGACTGGCGGACCTGGCAGATCTGTGAGCACGCCTACTCGCGCATGATCCGCACGGAGTCGGCCAAGCTGATCCGCCGTTATCCCAACCGGGTGACGCACTGGCCGGACGAGTTTTACGACCTCGCGGCCGACCCCCGCGAGACCCGCAATGTGATCGGGGACCCCGCCCACTCAGCTTGTATTGAAAAACTGGATGCGATCATGGCGGACTTTTTCGCGCGCCATGAAATCCCCGCGAAAGCCGGGACCAACATGGAGACCCTGCTCCCGCACAACTCGCGCGATCCCTGGGAAGCTCTGCCCGGGAAGGACGACCACCGGCAGTAGAGGCCCCGAGACCCGTCAATTCCGGGCGGGCGACCGGGAGATTCCCACGTCCGGGAAATTCCCGACTTAATGATTGTCTTGCCGACCCGATGAAAGCTAAAGCAATGGGACGTTTTTTACGTATGCCAGGCCCCTGGAAGCCCATGCAAACACCCAACCCCAACCCTTGGTGTCCGTATCGGCTCCGCCCCTTGCGGACCGCGGAGCCCTTTACCTGCCCATGAACTTGATGACCGACCTCCGGATGACAGCTCCGGTTTTTCCGCCCGCTCCGCGGGTTTTTGCCCTCGCTCTCGGCCTCCTCTTCGCTGGCCTCCCGCTTGCCTTGGCGCAGCCGTCCCACGCTCCCGAGCCCCAACTCGGTGACGGTCCCTGGGCGCCGCCGGCCCCGCCGGAAGGCGTCTCCCGGATTGCCGACAACGGCGAAGATCCGGGACTGGTGGTGGACGTGGACAGCCGGGCGGCGGCCCGGGCCTTTTACCTCGGGGTCTACCGGGCCTCGGTGGGCGTTCCGATCGAGTGGGACGGCGATGTGGCCGCCGGAGACAAAGGCACCACCTCGGCTCACTTCAAATTTTCCGTGCTCCGGCGCGCCAACTACTTCCGGGCGATGGCTGGACTGACCGGCAACCTCGTCCTGCGTCAAGAGTACAGTGACAAGGCCCAGGACATGGCCCTGATGATCAGCGCGAACAATGGCCTCACTCATTTCCCGCCCGACACCTGGACCTGGTATACCGAGGATGGCCGGGAGGCTGCCGAGAAATCCAACCTCGCGCTCGGGCGGTTCGGTGCCGACGCCATCTCGCTTGGTTACATGAAAGACCCCGGAGCCAACAACGACGCCGTCGGCCACCGCCGTTGGATCCTCCTGCCTCAGTTGCGGAACGTCGGCACGGGCGACATCCCCTCCGGCGACCAGATTGCCGCCAACGTCTTCTGGGTGGTGGACGAGGACAGCATTTTTGATCCCCGCGGCGAACCCCGGGATGGTTTCGTGGCCTGGCCCCCTCCGGGCCATGTGCCGTACCAAGTGGTCTATCCGCGCTGGTCCCTGTCCCACGCCGGGGCGGATTTCTCCAACGCCGATGTCACCCTGACCGGTCCGGACGGGCAGGACATCCCCCTTGTCATCGACCACCGCTCCACCTCCGGGGGCTTGCCTGAGCCGACCATTGTCTGGCGTCCCGACGGCATGTCGGACAATGCCAACTGGGACGTGCCCGCCGAGGACGAGACCTACACCGTCTCGGTGACCGGAGTCGATATCAACGGGCAGTCGCAGGATTTCAACTACAGCGTGACCGTATTCGATCCCGCCATCCTCGGCCCGGACTTCGTAACCGCGGAACTGACCCCGGGCCCGGGCGGGCCCTTGGTCGGCCATCCCCACACCTATACCCTCACTCTGCCGCCCTACGCGGAGGGCTACGAAGTGCGCAGCGGGCGGTTGGTGCCCTATGATCACGTGGAAGGGGCGGAGGACGGGCTGGTCCACGTCCTCGTCTCATCTTCCGGAGGGTATGACGTGATCAATCCCAATGTGCGCCATTCCGGGACCTCGAGTTTTCAACTCGCCCATCCGGTCTTCGAAAACCAGTGGATCGAGATCGACCGCACCATCGTGCCTGGAGCGTCCGCGGAGCTTCGTTTTTGGAGCCGGCTGGCGACGGCATCGGAAAACCAGGTGGCCCGGGTGCAGGTTTCGCGCGACGACGGCACGTCGTGGAACACCCACTACGAACAGGCCGGCAGCGGCCATCCGGGGGAGTCGACCTTCCACCTGCGGACGGTCCAGCTCGGCGGTTATGCCGGGGAGACGATCCGGGTGCGCTTTCTTTATGCCCGCGCCCAAAGCGGCTCCTTTTTTCCCCAGTCCGACAACTCCACGGGTTGGTTCATCGATGAGATCACCATCAGCGGGGCGCAGGAGCTGGTCGATGAAACCGTTTTTGGAGTCCAGGCCGCCACCAGTTTCAACCATACCGCGACCTCGACGGATCCGTTTATTCTCCAAGTGCGGCCGGCGGCCTGGGATGTCCCCCTGGAGTGGGGAACGGTGCTGTCCCTGACGGCCAGTGACGGGTCGCCCCCGCCGCCCTCCACGGCCCGCCCGGTCAATGTCTCGACCCGCGGCTTTGTCGGCACCGGGGCGGAAATCATGATTGGTGGCTTTGTCCTCGAAGGTACCGGCACCACGCGGGTCTTGATCCGTGGCACCGGTCCGGGGCTGGCTCAGTTTCTCGATCCGGACAGCCTCCTGGAACTTCCGTGGTTGCGGCTCTTCGAGGGCGGCGACCTATTGGAGGAGAACATTCGGTGGAGCGAGGCCGACCGGGCGGCTGAAATCGCCCTGACCGCCTTCGCCCCCGACGATCCGGATGACGCTGCTCTCCTCGTCGATCTTCCGCCCGGAGTCTACACCGCCCATGTGCGCGGCGGCACCGCCGGTGACACCGGAATCGGCCGGGTCGAGGTCTTCATGCTCGATCCCATTGACGGCGAGCCGACCACGGCTTTGCCCGTTAATCTCTCCACCCGCGGTTTCGTGGGAACGGGCAACGACCGGATCATCGGCGGCTTTGTCATCCAAGGGCAGGGTGACCGCGACGTGCTTATCCGTGGACTCGGCCCGGGCTTGAAAGCCTTTTTCCCGGAAAGCCAGCATGACCTCCTGCTCGGCCAGCCGGAACTCCGGCTCATGAATGCCCAGGGGCAGATGATGGAAATGAATGTCGGTTGGCAGACCCACCCCCGCGCCGCCGAGATCGAGGCCTCGCCCTTCACGCCTGCCGACGAAGAGGACAGTGCCATTCTCGCGACCCTGCCGCCGGGAGTCTACACGGCGATCGTGGCCGGCGTCGGCCAGACCACCGGCATCGGCATCGTGGAGGTTTTCATCCTCCCCCTGGATTAAGATCCCGTCGGTGAGCAGTCCGGACCGTCCGGGTTGATCGATTGGGAAACCCGTCTCCGGCCGCCAGGGCCGGAGACACCCCGCCACGTACGGACGGTTGCCTGCCGGGCGGCCCTTTTCTTCGGGCCGCGGAGGCTTGCCGGGCTTGGCCGGTGTTGGCGCGATGGAAGCCGGCCCGGCTCGCAACGGGCAAAGCCCGACTGTGCCGCAACGGCCCGGGAGGGCTGAGGTTTTGGGCAAACAGAACGGGACCGCTTTGTCTTCAAATAATTTAATTTGATAAGTCAAAATTACCTATTGACCAACTGAAAAAAGATCGTTGCTTCTGGCGGGATGAAACTGTTCCGTGGCCTGGTCTTTGGTTTGATGCTTTTGCCGTCGCTTCTCCCGGCGGACTTTGATGACGGCAGCGAAAAGCTGGTCGAGCTGGATCCGCTGGTGGTGCGTTCGCTCCCGCTTGCCCGCGCCTCCCAGGACCTGGCGCAGCCGACCGAGTTGGTCCTGGGCGACCGTTACGCGGACCGGCGGGCGGGGACCCTGGGAGCAACTCTGGACGGACTGCCCGGGATCTCCGCCACCCACTACTTTCCCGGGGCGGGCCGGCCGATCATCCGCGGATTCTCCAACGACCGCATCCGGGTGTTGGCGGACGGCATCGATACCTTTGATGCTTCGGTGGGCAGCCTCGACCATGCGGTTGCGGCGGAGCCCTTGGCGGTTGAGCGGGTGGAAATCATCCGTGGGCCGGCGACGCTGCTCTATGGGAGCAACGCGGTCGGCGGGGTGGTCAACGTGATCGATGGCCGCGTGCCCCGGCGGGCGGCCGGGCCCCGGGTGCGGGGCGTGGCGGGGGCGGAGTTCACCGGTGCGGCGCGGGGCGGCGCCGGGCGGGTGGAGACGACGGGCGGCGACGGTGACCGGTGGGCGTGGCAGGTGTCGGGGGCGGTCCGGCGGCAGGGAGACCTCTCCATCCCCGGTTTTGCCGCCACCGACCCCGAGCTGCAGGAGCAGCAGCGGCGCGGCCGGTTGGAAAACAGTGCCGTCCGTTCCGAAAACCTGAGTCTGGGGATCTCCCGGCTGCATGAGCGCGGCTTCGGGGGGCTGGCGGCTTCGTGGTTTGCGACCCGCTACGGACTCGGAAGGGAGACGGAGGAAGAAGTCGTTGGCGTGGGCCCGGATGGGACTCTCCTGATCGAGCGGGAACTCGACGACGAAGTGACCATCGACCTGCGGCAGTGGCGGCTCGATGCCCGGGCCGGGTGGGGGTTTGAAACCGGTCTGGTGGAGGAAGCACGGTTGAGACTGGGTTTTGGGGATTACCATCACGACGAGCTGGAGGACGGGGAAGTCGGCACCACCTTCACAAACCGGGCTCACGAGCTGCGCCTGGAACTGGTCCACCGACCGGCGGGCCGCCTTTCCGGCGCCTGGGGCGTGCAGCAGGCATCAAGCGCCTTCGAGGCGACTGGGGAGGAGGCGTTTCTGCGGCCGAGCACGATGCGGAAGTGGGCGGTGTTTGCCTTTGAGGAATTGGATTTCGACGACTGGATCTGGCAGTTTGGCGGACGCCTTGAGCACCAGACGATCCGGCCGGAGCGCTTCGAGCGCGATGAGATCGAGGGCCGGGAAACCATTCCCGGATCCCACCGGGCCGGCGGAATGAGCGCGGCGACCGGCCTGGTCTGGCGGTTGACGGAGCAGTTGCGGTTCAACGTGGCCGTAAACGCGACCCAACGCCTGCCCAATGCCCAGGAACTCTATGCCGACGGCCCGCACATCGGCACCTTCGCCTATGAGATCAGCGATCACGTCGCGACGGAATCGTTTCGCCGGGAAAAGGCGCTCTCGCTCGACCTCGGACTGCACGGGAGTACCGACTGGATCACCTGGGATGTGGAGGTGTTTGCGGTTCGGTTTTCCGATTATCTGCAGCTCCTCCGGACCGGTGAGCTGGCCTTTGAAAACCAGGACGGGACCTTCACCCTGGTCCAGCGGGAGGCCATCGACGCAGCCTTTCTAGCGGCCAGGGAAGCCGCCGGAGAAGAACCTGAATTCCTGGGGGTGACCCGCTACACTGCTTCCGATGCCCGCTACTACGGCGGAGAGGCCCGGGCCACCCTGCACCTGCTTCGGGGGGAGAACGGCATCCTGGACCTTACGCTGCACGGTGACCTCGTCCGGACCGAGGATCGGAGCAGCGGCGAGCCCCTCGCCCGCATTCCTCCCGCGCGTATTGGCATTGAGATGGACTACCAGCCGGGGGCGTTCCGGTTTGGCGCGGCCTTGCGGCACGCCTTTGAGCAGCAGCGGGTCCCGGCCTTCGAACCCCCCAGCCGGGCCCACACCGTGGTCGATCTGCGGGCCTCCTGGAGCCGGTCCTATCCCCAGCACCGCCTGCGGATCGGCCTGCGCCTGGAGAACCTCTTTAACGAAGAAGCGCGGCCGGCGACCTCGTTCGTGCGCGATCTGGCCCCGCTGGCCGGCCGCAACCTCATCCTGACCACGGAGCTGCAGTTTTAGGAAAACCCTTCCCGGGATTGGCTAGACCGCCCACCTCGCCCATGGTGGCGGCATGAGCATGGGATCCACCGTTTCCCGCCTTCCGATGACCGGTGCCGGCTGGCGCTGGGAGCACACCTATGCGGCCTTGCCGGCGGTCCTTTATTCCGAGGTCGAACCCGAGCCCGGGCCGCGGCCCGAACTCCGCTGGCTGAACCGGCAGCTGGCCGTGGAGCTGGGCCTCGACCCGGAAGTGCTGGCGGGAGCAGCGGCGGTTTTTGCGGGCAGCGCCGTGCCGACGGGCGCCCGGCCCATCGCCCAGGCGTATTCGGGCCACCAGTACGGTCATTTCACGACTCTCGGGGACGGCCGGGCATTGTTGCTCGGGGAGCACCGCGGGCCGGACGGATCGCTCCGGGATGTGCAGTGGAAAGGCGCGGGGCGCACTCCGTATTCACGGCGTGGAGACGGGCGGGCGGCACTGGGCCCGATGTTGCGGGAGTGCGTCCTCGGCGAGGCCATGCATGCCCTCGGAATACCGACCACCCGTGGCTTGGCGGTGGCGACGACCGGGCTGCCGGTCTGGCGGGAGACGGAGCTGACCGGGGCGGTGCTGACGCGGATCGCGGCCAGCCACATCCGGGTCGGAACCTTCGAACAGGCGGTGCGGGAGGCCGACCCCGGGGTGTTACGGTCGCTGCTGCTTCATACCCTGGAGCGGCATTTTCCGGAAAGGAGGGGCGAGCCTGAGCCGGCGGCGGCGCTGCTGGACGCGGTCGTCGAAAAGCAGGCGCGATTAATCGCGGCGTGGATGCGGGTCGGCTTTGTCCATGGCGTGATGAACACTGACAACCTCGCCCTCTCCGGCGAGACGATCGACTATGGTCCCTGCGCCTTTCTGGAGGTGTATCATCCGGAAGCCGTCTTCAGTTCGATCGACCACCACGGGCGCTATGCCTACGGGCGGCAGCCCGCGATCGCGCTCTGGAACCTGACCCGACTGGCCGAGACCCTGCTGCGAGAGCTGGCCCCCGGGGAGGCGCAGGCGGTGGAGCGGGCGAAGGCGATCCTGGAAACTTTCGGGCCGCGATTCGAGGCCGCCCTGCTGAAGGGGATGCGGGCCAAGCTGGGGCTGTTGACCGCGGAAGGCGATGACCCCGCCTTGATCGAAGGGCTGCTGAACTGGATGCGGGAGCGGCGAGCCGACTACACCAACACCTTTGCCTTTCTGGCGGCGGGGCGGATTCCGGCGGCGGGAGGGGTGCCGCCCGAGGATGACGCCTTCCGGGCCTGGGAAGCGGCTTGGAAGCAGCGGCTTGCACGGCAGCCGCAGAGTGAAGCGGAGACGGCCGCCCTGCGGCGGGCGAATTGCCCAGCCGTCATCCCTCGCAACCAGCGGGTGGAAGCGGCCCTGGCCGCGGCCGCGGCCGGGGACTTGCGGCCCTTTGAGACGTTGATCGAAGTGGTGCGGCGTCCCTATGATCACGAAGCCGCCACTATTGAAGACCAACAGCCCGACCCGCGGGGCGGGGCGGATTACCGGACCTTTTGCGGGACCTGAAGACGGGGGAGGGATTGCCGGAGGACTGAGGCCAGAGGCCGGATGTCTGAGGGCGGAGACCGGGTTTCGGAACGATCGTGCGCATCACATAACTGAGACGGCCGAGATGCGCGAACCCCTTTCCGAGCTCGAATTTTCAATTACCCCTTTGCGTGATCATGGGCTATTGCATTTGCTCAAGGGTCTTGCCTTTGGTTTCGGAAACAAACTTCCAGGCAAAGAAGGCGGCCAGGCACCCGAACACGGCATAGATGGAATAGGCGCCACCAAGTCCGATATGCACGAGGAGGATGGGGAAAGTCGTGGTGACGAGGAAGTTGGTTCCCCACTGTGAAAGCCCGGCAAGTGAGAGGGCGGCGCCGCGCACTTGGTTGGGGAACATTTCCCCGAGCATCACCCACATGACCGGGCCCCAGGAGATGCCGAAGAAAACAATGTACAGGTTGGCTGCGATGAGCGCAGTGGTCCCCTGAGCTCCGGTCAGGGCGAGGTTTCCGTCTGCGCCGACTTCCGCATTGCTGAAGACAAGGGCGAGCGTGCCGAGCATTAGGGCCATGCCCCCGGCCCCGAGGAGCAGGAGGGGCTTGCGACCCCAGCGGTCGACGAGGAGGATTGCCCCCACCGTGGCGCTGACGTTGATGATGCCCCCAATGACATTGATGAGCAACGCGTGGCCTTCAGTGAACCCGGCGGCACGCCAGAGAACTTCGCCATAGTAGAAAACAACGTTGATGCCGACGAGTTGTTGCAGGGCGGCGAGACCGAGCCCAACCCAGACCACAGGGCGGACTTTTCGGGTGGCCTCATCCAGGATGTCACGCATGGCCGGGCGCCGTTCCCGCTTCAGGGTGAATCGGATCTCTTCCACTTTTTCGGGGGCATCGTGGGCGTGCGAGACCCGGGTCAGCACGCCTTCTGCTTCCTTGATCCGTCCGGCGGCCACGAGGAAGCGCGGGGACTCGGGAATGAAGAAGAGCCCGGCGAGAAAGAGAGCGACAAAGACCAGCTCGGACCAAAACATCCACCGCCACGCTTGGTACCCGAAGAAGAGTTCGGCGGAGGCACCGCCGGCATAAGCAGCCAGCAAGTAGTTGGAAAGAAAGGCGGCGAAGAGCCCGAGGACGATGGCCATCTGTTGCAGTGAGGCGAGGCGTCCCCGGTATCGGGCGGGGGCGATCTCACTGATGTAGGCCGGGCAGATGATGCTGGCCGCGCCCACGGCCAGGCCGCCGATGAGGCGATAGACAACGAATTCTCCCGAGCTCGTCGCGATGCCTGAGCCAAAGGCGCTGACAATAAAAAGTGCCGCCGAAACAAAGAGAGCGATCCGGCGGCCGAAGAAGTCGGCAATTCGACCCGCCATGAATGCGCCCGCCGCGCAGCCCAGCAACATCGACGAGACATTGAAGCCGCTCCCGACCGCGGTGGTTCCAAATGATTCCTGGAGCGCGCTCACCGTTCCGTTGATCACCCCGCTGTCGAAGCCGAAAAGAAATCAACCAAGGGCGGCGATGGACGAGAGGAGGATTACTTTTCCGAGCTGGGGCGTGCCTGAAGGGGTCATGGGGATGGCCGGGGTGAGGCGTGCGGAGAGACTACAGGCCGGGCGGGCTCTCCGTCAACCGGGCCGGATCCTTCATGCATGGGTGCTGATGGGGTATCGCCACCATCCATGCATGGAAACACCGCCGCCGAAGCCGGTGGAAGGAATGACTTGGCTGCAAACGGCCATCGCCCATTGCTTCAGCCCGTTCCGCAAGGAGAGCGGATATGTATCCCAAGGTTGCTAACAAGCGATTCTACTGGATGCCGGTGCTCTCGGAGCAGTCAGCCACACCATTCTTCGGAAGCCGGTTCGCGCGAACCTGCGGGCTTGCTCCGGGATGCCAAGCTACAAGCCGGGCAGTTGCCATCGTTGGTGGCATTCTCTGAAAGTACACCCCTGCTGTCTTTGTTTTATGCGGTTCTCAGTTCCGCTTGTGGCCTTGCCGATACGACCCGAGGAAGGCCTGCCCGGCACGCCCGAAGGGCCTTCATTTAACGCCACGACGACGAGACCGGTGCACGGGCGCGGCCTCGCGCCTCATCGATGGATCACCGCGCAACTTTGCATGGCAGTGGTGTCGCTGGTGCCAAGTACGGTCAGCCGCCACAAGGCCCAAGCCAATACAATCGCACAGACCTTGGGAAGAAATTCTAAAACATGAATCCTGGGACTGGCCCTTTTCCCCCTTCCCTGGTGCCGTTGTTGACCTGGTGTTGGGTTCGAGCCATGCACGATTCATGGCTCAGGCACATCAGGACTCTCCGGGGCGGCACCCTTTGGCGGAGAGAGTGGCTCGCTTCCTCTACGGAATCACAGGGGGAACCCTCGTCGTTCGTCAGGAAGTGCCCGCCGAACCCCATTGGGTGTGGATCACCGCGGGGCGGGTCCTGCCCCATCCGCCCTTCTCCCTCCAGCTCCACGACACCCTCGGTGGGCACCCGGCAGAGGGGGGGGCCGCTGTGTTCCACCTGCCGCCCTTGCTGGCTTCCTACGAGTCGAGGGATCAATTGATGGAACGAATATTATTCGAAGGCCGCCTCAACAGGGTCTTGATCAAGATCCTGGAACTCCGAATCTCCCCGGTGGCGGGAGGGGCCGCACTGGAGGTCGGCGCCGATCTGGACCGGGAGGTGACCCTGGGCCTCTGGTTTCTCCCCTTCGTGCTCCTGGGGGGTGCTCTTTTGGGAGTAGGTGGCGCTGTTTTCCTGGTCCCTCGCCTGCTTTCCTTCGCTCCAGTGCTGGACGGGATCTCGCTTCCCATCTTGGCTTCGGGGGCCGGATTGGCTGTGCTCGTGGTCGTGCTCCTTTGGTACCGCTGGTACTGCCGCTTCGCCGTGCGGAAGGCCGAAGACCGGCTTCAATGGATGCTGGCCCGCCTTAGGGAGGAGGCCCTCAGCTCCCTTCAGCCTGAGGTGGCGGAGGGGTCGAAGGCGGGTTATCGGCCGGAGACGGACCCGGATCCTCCCCGGGCCTGACGGTTTCCCGGGCCAGCGCCAGCTCCGCCTCGGCATCCTCCCGGTCGGGGGGCACCATGGTGCCGGAACATGCATGGAACTCCTCCTCCGCCAGGGCCAGGATCTCCAGTGCGTCGGAGGGGTTTCCCGTGCCGTGGAGGGCCACCGCGAGATGAGCCGCCAACTGGATCCGGCTCGCCGGGAAGAGGTGCGGGATCCGGCCATCCACCCGCACTCTTTCCAATAGTTCGAGGGCGGCGTGGTCGGCCCCCTCTTCTTGAGCCACGCGGGACGCCACCACGGTGGTGGGGAGGAGGTCCGCCAGGGCCGGGTCCTCCGGGGGCTCCAAGACGATCCAGGAGCACCCTTCGGCCACCGCCCGGCGGTGGCGGGCGCGGCGGGCGGTCCGCATGAGGTTCCAAAGCTCCTCCATGAGGGCGCCTGCATGGTGCTCGATGAGCTCCGGGGCGAAACGCCCGCCCCGATCCGCCTCAATGCGGATGGCCAACTCGTCATTCCCAAGGAGGCGCGACCCACCCAAGAGGCGGCTGAAGCTCACCGAAAGGGCGCCCAAGGCCACCGCCACGAGCCCAAGGTTGAGGGCGGTGCGGACAAGGAAGGTGAGCGCGCTTCCGACGAAAGGGCGCTGTTCGAAGGGAGGGAGCCAGAGGGCGAAAAGGTCGGGGGCGCTGAAGAAGATCTGGAGGCGGAGGACGTTCGCGAGGAGGAACCGCCCGATCTCGCCGCGATCCGGAGGGTGAGAGGTGAGAAAGATCTCGGATACAGTAGTCGCTGCCACCCCGAAGACCACCCACGCCGTGGCCAGGAAGGCCAATGAGAGCCCCAGTGCCACGGCCACCGTGTGGCGGGCGAGATGACGCCCCGGAAAAGGGGGGAAAACCCCCAACTCCACTCCCCGCTCCAGCGACGCCTTGGGTCGGAGGAGGAATCCGGCCAGGAGAAGGAGGAGTGCGAACCCAAGACCCAGGCCGGGCCATCCGCCTACGTGGTGGACCGCGCCGAGACCCAGGAGGAGCACGGCGGGAGGCAGGAGGGGCACGGTGAGACGTCGCCAAGTCGGCCGGCCGGCTTCCGGTGGGTCGGGGGGCTTCCCTTCCAACAGCTCCGCCAGCAAGGCCTCCGCCCTGGGATCGGGCTCCGCCGCCTCCGCCAGGCGGGCTTCCAAGACCGGTATCGCCCAGACTCGAAGGGCGTGAAGGCAGCGGCGGGGAGTGCGTTGGTCGGTCTCCAAGGCTCGGTCCAGGAGCGGGTCGATGGCTTCTTGCAGCCCTAGGAAGAGGCTGTCGAGGGCGTGGCGGATGCCGGGAAGGTCATCCTGCTCCACGGCGCGCTCAAGGGCCTTTCCATGGTCTACTCCCCGACCCAGGCCGTGGGCCCGAAAGTAAGCGGCCCGACCGATCTGGATCAGGACCCGAATGAAGGCCAGGCTCAAAAGAGCCCGGGTCACGAAGACCAGGACCTGTCCCAAGCGATGCTCCGGATCCGGGGCCAACCTGAGGTGGAAGAGGTCCGCCGCATCCAGGAGGATTTCGGTGTAGAGGAGATTGTGAAGAGAGAGGCGCCAGGCATCCCCCCAACCGGTGCCCTCCAGGACGCCGGGCAGGTGGAGCATCACCCGCTGGAAGAGGATGGCCTGCCCGGCCAAGTAGAGAGGGAGGGCCGCCAGGACCAGGAGGGTGGGGAGGCGAGCCACCACCAGCTCGCCTTCCCGTTCCCGGAGTTCCATAGCGTCATCCCGGCGGAATTCCCGGGCCAGTCCGTCGGCTTGGAAGACCAAGAGTCCGAAGCAGGAGAGGGTGACGCACTGTAGGTAGAGTGAGAATCGACCCAGGGGGAGAAGGCCGGCGAAGGCCAGAGCGCCGAAGAGGACAAGGACGCCGGTCCAGAAGGGAACGGAGGTCTGGCGAACCAACGCCAACGTTTCCGCGAGCTCCTCCCCCAGGGCCCGGAGGATGGCCCGGACCCCGCCTCTACGCATCGGATCCGCGCTCACCGGGGAGTGATGATAGGAAATTCAATGGTTTCGAATCGGATCGCCCACCAGTTAGGCTGCTGAATTCGGCCCATGCAAAGTGAAAAAATCCTCTTTGAGGTGGGTTTATGGGTCTTGGAGAAGGGGGGATGCAGCAAACTTCCGACCGGGTTAAGAGAAGGGTCGGCATTCCTGCTTTTCTGATTCGGACCGGTGGGTGCGTGGACATGGGCACAGCAGGTGAAGGCCCTCCGCGGTTTTGGAGTTCTCCTGCCAACGAGAGGCGCGTTATGGGGAGTCATGGGCAGCCGCCGGGGCAATCTCCGAGAGCCTGGCCGGGCAGGCAGGCGAGCGGGCAGATGCGTGGAATGCCGGCAGTGCCGAAGCCCAGCTCGACCGGGATGCCGCCGAGGCGGCGGCGGGCGCTGAATTCGTAGGGGGCGTCACCGGTGTCGAAGCCGAGGGAGGTGCTCCCGATCCGGTTGCCGGCCGGGAAGTCAACCCGCCAGCCGACCGTGCCCGAGAGGGAGAAGGCCGGGGCGCCGCGGGCTTCCATGCGCAGGGTGGTGCGTCCCCAGAAACCGGATACCTCGTTGCGAAGGCGGAGGCCGGGGATGCCGTCTTTGCGCTCGAAGATGAGGTAATTCTTTTTCGCCGGGCCCGAGGTGAGGGAGAGGCCGGCGAAGGTGTCGGGAAAGTCGAACTTGAATTCGAAATCCGCGGTGCTGTCGAAGTCGAAAGCCGGGGTGGTGAAGGTCTCTCCCGGTATCAGACCAGTCGATACGTTGGAGGCCGGGACGGTGATGAGGACGTTTCCGGAGAGGGCGTTCCAGGCGAAGGCCGGGTTGGGTTGGCCGGGCTGGGGGGTGAAAACGGCCGGCCCGATGGCGATGCCGCCGCCGCCGAGGGTGACGGCGATCTGCCCGGTGCTGTTGACGGTGGGGGAAAAGCGGAAAGCGCTGATCCCGAAGCCGTCGAAGAGCAGATCCTGCGCCCCGAGGGTGAAGACGGAGCCCGAGCGTTGGACGATGAGGCCGGACTGCTGGTCGCCGCGGATGCGGACGACGCCGAGGTCAATCAGGGTGAAGGCGGAGGGGAGGCCGATGGAGTTGGCCGCGTCGGCGCTGTCGAAGGCGAAGGCCCGGGTCAGCGCCCAAGTGCCATTCGGCCGCTTGAGTATCCGGATGGAGCCCTCCGCGGAGATGGAGGGGATGATCGATTCGCCGAATCGGAAGCCGGCCTCGGCGGGTCCGAACTCGATCAACCCGGGCAGCAGGGGGAGACCCTCGGGCAGGGCGAAATCGCCCTCAAAGCGGAAGGCACTTGGATTGGCCGCGAGCCGTATTGAGGCCGGTGGCAATGCGGGCCGGGTGAAGACGCGCAGGCCCGGTTGGAAGGCCTCGAAGGTGAAGAGACCATCCTCAAGGCCGAAGCTCAAGGATCCGGCCGTGAGGTGAACAATCTCCGCGCCGCCCTGGGTCAGGGTGAGGGCGCTGGTCTTGAGGTGTCCCTCAGCCCGGTTGGGTGCGAGGAGCAGGGCGCCCTCGGCAAGGAGGCGTCCGTCGTTCCCGAGCGGCACCAGTTGGAGGGTGGCGTTGGAGATGCGGATCCACGGCCCCTGAAGAACGCCGGCTTCCGGCGGGTGTACCTCACAGGGTTCGGGCGATGCGACCGGAGGTTCCACGAAAGGAGGCGGCGGAGGGGGGGTGGGCTGGTATTCAGCGATCCAATACTGGGTGGTCCCGTCGGCGGTGACGCTTTGGTTGACCGCGCCGCCGGCATCGCGCCAGCGGGAGAAGCGGTAGTGGAGACCATCGCGGTGGTTGATGGCGCCGGCCACGAGGGAGCGGGTTTCCCCGAGGCTCCACTCGCCGGGTTCGGCCGGTCCCTCGACCACGCGGTAGACCGCGGGCAGGGGGGTGGTGACGCCGTTGACCCGGATGAGTCCGCCGGAGGGGTGGGTATCGACGATGATGGTGGCGGGCACGATCACCCCGCGGCCGATGAGTTCGATTTCCGCCTCGGCATTGATGGAGTCACCGGCGAGGCGGAGGGTGGCGCGGAAATCCCCTGGTGCGGTGGGGCGGAAGGTGATTTCGAAGCGGCCGACCTCGCCCGGAGGGATGAAGGTGTCGCCATTGACGAGAAACGGCAGCGGGCTGCCGCCGTCGGACTCGAGGGCCGGCTCGAAGAGTGTGATGGGGGCCGAGCCGAGATTGGGAACCTCGAACGTGACTTGGGTGGCACCGCCGACCGGAGCGGAACCCACATTGACTTGGGCGGGCAGACCGAGAAAGCCGGCCGGTTCGGCGATGGCCTCCTCGAAGCGCCAGAGACCGCCGCGATCGCCATAGGCGATGAGGTGGGGGGTGCCGCCGGAAACCCGCCGGTGCAGGCCGCGGATTTCCCGTCCGCCGAAGCCGTCCATCTCAAGGTGCTGGATGTTCCAGTCGCTGCTGTTGTCAGTTCCGTAGATCAGCGAAAGCCCGGCGCCGCGGGTGACGAGCCAGCCGGTGTTGGTGTCGGCAAAGAGGACGTGGCGGTGCTGGCCGAGTGGCGCGCTGCCGGTGCTCCAGTTGGCTCCGCCGTCGGTGCTGGTGTGAAAGCCGCCCAGGTCACCGACGCGCCAGCCATTGCTCGAGCCCGTGAACCGGACATGACGCAGGGGGTGGGGGCCGGTGTAGGTCAGCACCCAACGGCCGACAGACGGGTGGAGCCGGTGGAGCGTGTTTTGATGGATGGCGAAAAGGATGTCCTCATTACGCCAGACCGGATCGCCTGTGTAACCAGAGGCGACGGGCCGCCCCTGGTTGAACCAAGCGCCGCCATTGTTGTTAGAAGTCCAAACCTCGGCGGGGACGGCGCCCTCCGGTTCGGTGGAGAAAATGACTCCGGTGCTCAGATTGGGCAGAACCGTGGTCTAAATGGAAACCACCCGACCGAAAGTCGAGGCCGGGCCGATGGGAGACCAAAGCGTTCCTGAGAGTTGGCCGCGCAGAACCACGCCCGCGCCGGGTTCGCCGCCGGCCACAAAGCCGAGACCGGTGCTGCCGAAGCTCATGGAGGTGAAGGCGCCACTGGCGACCTGGGACCAGCTTTGTCCGCTGGTGGTGGTGCGGTAAACGCCCTGGGTGGTGGCGACAACCCAAGTGGTTGGGTTGACGAGTTGGAAGCCGACCAAGTCCTGGTTGTTGGGCGCGGGCAGCGGCACCCAGCGGGCCGGGCTGCTCTGCCCGAGAATCGGAAATTCGCCGAGGTTGGAGCTGCCGCTGGTGAAGGTCAGGAGGGCGCCCTCGAGCGAGTTTTCCTTGTCCGGGTTGTAGACGATATGGAAGTTGACCGCGCCACCGGGAGGGATGTCGGCCGCGGCGGGTGTGACCTCGAACGGTCCGGAGGAGAGGGAGGCGTTCACGGTGGCGCCGGCGGTGCCGGGATTGCGGACGGTGTAGGTGCCGAAGCCCTGTTCGCCCGGAGCGAGGCCGGTGAAGGAAAAGTCCTCGCCCGCGATCCGGGGCGCGGCGCCGCTCAGCACCTGCCTCCGGTAAACGCTGCCGGAATCACCGACGGCCCAGGCGCCGCCGGCGACAGGAAAGCGGGCCATGCCATGCACGCCACCGCCGAGCGAGCCATGGGAATCGACCGCCCAGGGTTGGCCGGCCGCGACTCCGGGTGTCCGCCAGACCACGCCGTCCGAACCGGCGGCGTAGGCGATGTTGGTATTGGTGGCGAACAGGATGGCGGCGAGGTCCGGGGTGTTGCCGGCGGGAAGGCTGAAGACCTCCCAAAACTGGCCGCCATTGGTGCTGCGCAGGATGAGGCCGTTGTCGCCGGCGATGAGGAAGACCGGGTTGACGGGGTCGCGGTTGGAGGCGACGGCGCGGAGGTTGACATCATCCGGGAAGCCGGTGGGGAAGGAGCGGAAGTCCTGGTGGAACCAAGTGAGGCCGCCGTTTGTGGTGCGCAGGACGGTGCGGTTGGGGCCGACGGCGATGCCGATCCCGCCCGATTTTTCATCTTGGGAAGCGAAAGCGATTCCCTGCAGCCCCGGAGCGGTCGGCGAGGCCCAGGTCTGCCACGTCTGCGGGGCGGTGCGCACGGCGATGAAGGCCCGGTCCCCGCGTTCGCCGGCGAGGGTGAGAATTTCCTCGGCGGCCCGGGCGCCGGCCTGCCAGTGCGTGTCCGGATCAGTGACGGTGCCGGCGGCGGCTTCGGTCCAGGTGGCGCCGCCATTGGCGGTGGTGAGGAGGCGGCCGGAGTGACCCGCGATGAGCCCGTGGTTGCCGTTGACGTGGAAGGCCACGGCGCGCCACTGCGAGGCATCGATGCCGGGCTGGCGGCGCCAGAGGGCGCCACCGTTGTCCGTGCGGAGGAGGAGCCCGTCGTCGCCGACAATCCAGCCGGCGGTGGCGCTGGTGAAGTGGGCGGCGCGGAGCGTCTCGCCGCCGCCACGCTGCTGGTGCCAGTTGCGATTGATGCCCGAGCCGGAGAGAGAAACCGACTGGGCGCCCGCGTTGGTGTTCAGCTGGAGCACGGTGGAGGCCGCGCCGGTGGCGGTGGGGCGGAAGGTCAATTGCAGTTCCCGCTGTTGGCCGGCGGGAACGGAGATGACGGACGGAAAGACCTCAAACACGCTGGTGGCCGGCTGGAAGGAGGACTGCACGATCATGTTGCCGGTGCCGGGATTGGTGATGACGAGCCGGTGCTCGGCGGAGTCGCCGCGGGCGACCGGGCCGAAGTCGATGGCGGTGTCGCTGAGGTGGATGAGCGGGGTGGCGACGCCGCTGCCGGTGAGTTGGACCGAGGCGAGGGGCTGGCCGGTGCCGGCGCCGACGAGGCCGAGCGTGCCCGCGGCCGCTCCCGGTGTCGCGGGCAGGAAGCGGATTTCGATCTCGCGCGATTCGAAAGAACCGAGCACGACCCGGGGCGTATCGACGAGAAAGACGCCTGCCGGCCCTGAGACCGTTGTATCCACGGTGAGACTACCGATACCGGTGTTGGAGAGCGTGAGGGCGGCGGTCTGGCTGTTGCCGAGCGGCGTGGCCCCGAAGGAAAGCTGGGCGGTGGAAACCGCGAGGCCGGGGGTGAGATCGAGCGGTTCGAAGCCGAACTCGACGCGTCCGGAGGCGGCCAGGAGACCGCCGGCGAGCGGGAGGGTGCGGTTGCCGAGATCGACATAGGCGCGCCCGCTGCTGTCCACGAGCAGGCACACCGCCCCGCCTTGGCCGAGGGTGAGGCTGGTTTCGGTGGGTTGGCCGGGGAAGAGCGTGAGCGTGCCTTCGGTGGCGAGGGCGACGCGCAGGGTGAAGCTTTCGAGGCCGACGCCCTCGAGTTCGGCGAAGAAAGCGCCGGTGGGGGAAGTGGGATCGAGGGTCAGCAGCACCTCGCCCTGGAGATTGCCGGCGAGGACCTCGAGGGGATTGCGGAACTCAAGGGTGCCCGGGATCTCGAGGGTGGCGCTCCAAGCTTCGCCGGGGGCGGCGGAGAAGCTCCATTCACCATTCGGACCATCGCCATGGATGAGGGCCTCGGCATTTCCCAGCAACGGCAGCAGGACCCGGGCGGCGTCGAAGCGGACGGTGGCGGTGGGAAACGGGCTGGAGTTGACCACGGCCACGCTGCCGCCGAGCAGCGGGCTGCCGTCGAGCGCTTCCACATGCAGGAGCGGACCGAGTTGCGGCGGGGTGGACTGGCCGGTGAAGACAACCAGTTCGCCGTCCGGTCCCGGATCGGTGTCGAAGCGCACCCTCACCTGCTCGAAGGCGAGGCCGGCGTAGCCGAGCTGGCCGCCGGGCGCCTCGAGATTGGCGACAAAGCGCGGGATCCCGAGCGGGGAGGTGTCTCCGAGAATGGCGACGGAGGCATCGGCGACTTCAAGACCGAGACCAAGCGGCTCAAAACCGATGGTGAACGAGCCGCGGAAACCGATGCCGCCCTGGCGGCGGGCGACGGCGTAAGGACTGTCGTTCTCCGGCTCGTAGTCGGGATCGAAACGGGGCGTGAAGCCGAAGAGGACCGCCTCGGCCGCTCCCTCGGTCCAGAGAAAGGTTTCGAGAAACTCGGGGACGGAAAAGTCGAGGCTGGCTTCGAGACCGACGCGGGGCAGGCGCTGCTCGAAATCGAAGAGAAGCCCGTCGAGGAAAGACTGGATCTCGGCTGGGGAAGGGTTGGAGCCGAGCGCGGCGAGTTCGATGATGAGATCGTCGACGAGGTCGGAAACGGGCACATCGGCGGCGGGGCCGAGGTCGAGGGACGCAGTCAGGAGCGCCTGGCCGCTCCCCGGGCTCTGGCTTTGCGCGCCGGCGGTGCCGAACATCGCATCAAGCCAACTGCCGGCCTGGATGCGGGCCTCCAGCTCGAAGATCCCCTCGGCTGGCACGAGGACGAGGCTGCCGCTGGCGAGCGGCAGCCCGAGCAAGTTGATGTCGGTGCGGCCCCGGAAGAAAGCGCGGTCAAACGGATAAAACTCCTCCAGCTCGCCGAGCGGATCGAAAGTGCGGAGGGATTCGAGCAAGGCCAGGGGCGACGTCGGGAAACCATCGCCGAGGAGGGAAGGCGGGTTGGGCGCGGGCAGGTAGAATCCGAGATCGCCCCCGCGTTCGGTCGAGCCGAGGTAAATGATAAATTCGCCGACGGCCGCGAGCCACTCCAGGACCTCGACCGAAGCCGGGTTGATGACGGTGAAGAAACTTTCGGGCAGGCCTTGGGAAAGGAGGAGCGGGATTTCGAAAGAAGCCGCCCCGAGGAGGCCGCCGTGGGGGAAGTAGTCATCGACGAGAGAGGCGGTCTGCCCGGTGAAGTCGTAGTCGGGGTTGTCCGCGAAGAGAGCGGCGACCTCCGCGGAGGAGCCCAGCCAAAACGGATTGCCGAGCAGATTGGGATCGTTGGGCGAGTTTCCGAGGGCGGCGAGCAGCACCTCGTGCGGCGGCGGCAGGCCGCGGTCGGCGGGCGGGATGCGGGGGTTGGAGCCGACCGGATGGTGGTCATAGGAAGGGAAAAGGAGCCGTCCGGAAGCGCGGCCCAGCTCCATGCCGAGCGGGGAGAGGGAGTAATCAAAGGTGTTGGCCGAAGTGGTGAGAAAGCGGTGAACCTGCTGATGGAGAAATTGCTCCGGAGAGAGGTCGAAGAGTTCCCCGAGCAGGGTTCCCGGTAGTGGAAGTTCCCATACAGTGGAAAGGGCGGCTTGGTCGATCGCGGGCACGAATGCGCCGAGAATCGATCCACCGCCGGTGGCGCCGAGGAGCGTCTGGGCCGTCATCTGGAACGGTGAGAAGGCGGTCCGCGAGCCGTAGAGAAAAGTGGCGTTTTCGTCGATGTTGTCGGGGTCCTTGGGGCCGATGTAACTGATCGAGCTGGCAAGGGCGTTTTCACCATTGAGGGAAAAGCCGAAGAGCTTGGGCTGGGTGGCGGCGCAGTAGGAAAGGCGTGGGGCGAGGGTGTTGCCGAGTTTGATGAGGAAGGCGCGGAAGGCCGAGGTGAGCTGGCCGGAGGAGAGTGTGGGCGGGGTGTTGAGGACGGCGGCGAGGAAAGCGCCCTTCTCATCCTCGGTGGCGAGCAGGATGAGATTTTGGATCGGCGGCACGCCGGGGAGGGCCTTTTCCGGGGCGACCTCCAGCATGCGTTCGTAGACATAGGGTCCGGTGAGGGCGTCGGCGAGGTCGAAGAAAACCTCGAAGAGGCGCGCCTCGCAGCCCGGGCAATCGTAAATGAAGCCGCCGCGGCCGATTTCGAACGGACCGATGGCGGCGACGAGCTCGCCGCAGATGCCGGTGCTGGGACGACCATAGGCATCGGTCTGGGTGGTGAAGGCGCTGATCGTGCCGAAGGGAATGCCGAAGACATTGATCGATCCGAAGAGCCCGGAAGTGCCGGTGGTGGAAATAAGAACCCCGGCGGTGACGGAGGCGAAAGTCGAGATCCCGGTGTAAGAGAAAGAACCCTCGAGGCGGAGCGTGACATCCTCGTAGGGCACCCCCGCGTAGGCGGCCTCGCGCACGATGTCCCAAAGGGTGTCGACGAGTTCCTCCCGGGTGCCGGGGATGCCGAGTCCCTCGAGGGCGCAGACGATGGCGTTGTAGAAGCCGAGTTCGAGGCGGTTCATGTTCTCCTCGAGCTGGGCTTCAAACTGCAGGGCCCAGTCCGGCACGGGCAGCGGGGCGATGATCTCAGCCAAGTCGGCGGGCGGGCGCGGGGTGACGAATTCGACGCCGAGGCGGACATGCTCGGCGAAACGCGCGGCGATGAGATCGAGGTCGACGCCGAGGTCGGGCACGAAGGCATCGACGAAGTCGCGGTTGATGCCGAAGAAATTCAGCGCGGTCTCATCAAGCGAGGTGCCCTTGATGATGGCGCGGCCTTCGTAGGGACTGTCCTTGATGAAGGACTCCGGGTGGGGCTGGGCGAGAAAGCCGAGCGAGGCGGGCGGGCAGGTGTTGGGCCCGGGGCAGAACTCGGCCAGCTCGAGGCGGTTTTCGTCCACAAATTCATTGAGGACGGCGAGATCCTCGGGTGTGGCCCCGTCGACCAGCTCGACGGCATCGGCTTCATCAAGCCCGGCTTCAGCGATGAGGCAGCGGACAGTTTCGGCCTGGGCGACGCTGAGGGCGAACTGCTCGCGCTGCTCGGGAGTCTGGCCTTCGCGGATGGCGAGAAGAGCCTCCCAAGAAGTGAGGGCGGCGGTGCAGGAGTCCGGCCCCGGCGGATCGGTGAGGTCGCCGAGGGTGGGGGCGGGCCTGCCGGTGATGGGGTTGATGCCCATCTCGGTGATGAACGCGCAGGGATCAACAAAGCCGGTGCTGCGGGCCAAGCCGCCGCGGGCGCCGGTGAGAACAAACCCATAGGCAAGCTGGATGGCGGCCTCGGCTCCGGCAAAGCCAACGCAGAGACCGCGCGGGCCGGAGAGATCGAAGGCCGTGATGGCCTGGACGATGTTGCCCTTGATGTTGGCGCTGAGCAGGCCGGAGAAGTAATAATTGCCGGTCTGAAAGCCACCGATGAAAACCTGGCCGGCGAAGGGCAGCTCCTCGCCGAGGAAAGGCGTCAGGTCGATCCCGAAGCCGATCCCGTCCACATTCGGGTGCGGCACCCCGTCCACGAAGCCGACCACCAGATCGCGGAATTCGCCGTAGATCAGGGGCTGGCCTTCGACGGAGAAGTTGATGCCCGCGCTGAGCTTGATTTCGACGTTGTCGATGGAGAAAGCCGGCAGCTCGGCCGCATCGTCGGGGATGAGGGGGATGGCTTCACCACCAGTGACGTTTTTGAGGGTGAGGCAGAACTCGTTGACGAAGAGCGGCAGGCCTTGAAAGAGCGGCTCCTGGGAGATGGGGTTGCCGTCGGCCTCGATGCAGCCGGTGAGGGAGTCGACGTCGACCAGCGGCCCCCGGGGATCGCCGTTGAAGATGAGTTGCATCGACTGTCCCGTGAGCGTAATGGAATAGTCGATACCGGTCTGGAATTTCACCCCCAGGTCGAGACGGATGACAAAGGGGTTGGTGGCGGTGGGCCGGAGGGCGCGGAGCGGATTGACGAGGGTGAGGACCGGGTTGACCACCGACATGCCGCCGACCAGATAGAGCTCGCATGGGGGGTGGTTGAAAAACGGACCGCAGCCGAGGGAGACCTGGCCGAGATCGAAGCTAAAGTCGGCGAACGAGGGGAAACCGGCGGCGGGCAGATTGACGGTCAGGGAGACATCGTTCCACTGGTTGACGACGGGGACCGGGATGCCGGCGGCGTCCTGGAACCAGTTTTCAGCGACGGCGCGGAAAGTGCCGGTGATGACGAAGGTCGATTCGGCCGGATCGATCGCGATGGAGGAGCGCGGAATCCCGGTGAAAGGATCGGCTCCGAGGGCTTCGAGACGGAAGCCGCCGAGATTGAGGAAAGCGAGATCGCCGAGGAGGCCGATGGAGGCGTCCTGCGGCAGGCGGTTGAGCGACCACTCGCCGACGCGGATGGCGGTGCGGATGGTTTGGCCGTCGGGCAGCGGCACATTGACGATGGCGGCGACATCCGAAAGGACGGCGGTGGGGCGGCCGGTGGCGCTGTCGAAGCCGAAGGCGAGGGTGAGGCTGCAGACATCGACCCAGAGCAGGTCGAGACCGGGGAGGGAAAAGCGGAGATTGCCGAGGGAGAGGGCTCCGGCGAAGGCGACGGTGTCGCGGAGGGCGGGCGTGGGGTGCTCGGGCGAGCGGTAGGTGAAGCTGAGGGGTTGTAGTGCCGGGATGGAGACAACGGGGCGTCCGGCGGCGGGGTCGGGAATGCCGGGGGCGCCGCAGGTGGCGGCCTGGAAGTCCTGGGGCAGGAAGAGATGTCCGGAAAGGGTCACGATGGATTCCTCGCCGCTGATCTGGACGCTGGCCTGGCCTTCGAGGCGCAACTCGAAATCGCCCGGGGTGAAGGGGGCGGAGGCGCCGTCCTTGAGGAGGATGCCGACGACCGCGGAGGCTTCGAAGGCGCCTTGGGTGGAGTTGCCGTCGGGGCCGATGACCAGCTCGAAGCCGAGGCCGCCGCGGAAGACGACCAGATCCTCGGTAAAGACCTCGAGATCGCCGCCGACCCCGAGGCTGAAGTTGAAGCGGTGCTCGCCGCGGGCGGTGCTGGGCGGGGGCGGGGGGAGGTAGGCGTAGCCGAGGCTGAGGGTGTAGACCTCCTGTCCGCCGCCCGAGAGCTGGCGGATGAGGGTGCCGCTGGCGGAAGCGCTGCTGAGGGTGAAGTCGATCAGATTGCCGCTGAGGGAAAAGGCGTTGGCGATGTCGAGGCGGAGGCTGTCGTCGAGGCCGAAGGGAGCGGGGCCGGCGGTGCGGAGGGCGAGGATGAAGTCGCCGTTGGAGGCCAGCTCTCCGCGGTCGAGGCTGAAGAAGAGATTGGCATCGGGGAAACGCACCGCGCCCCCGAGGTTAACCTTCCAGAAGCCGGATTGGCGGTTGAACTCGAGCCGGCCGAAGAGCCGGTCGATGACGAGGTCGCCGGGGAGGGGAAAGAGAAAAGCCTGCGCATCCACTCCCGCGAGCAGGGCGGCGAAGTCGCCGGCGACGGACTGGAGTCCGGCGAGGGCCTGGCCTCCGGCCGCGTGGAAGGCGGCGGCGGTGGCGGCGCCGACGCCATCGCCGAAGCGGACGGCGGCGACAGCGAGGTTTTGGGTGTATTCGGAAAGCAACCACCAAGCTTTGCGGGCTTGGGCCACCCCGATCCACTCGATGTGGAGGGCCTGCCAAGTGGCGGTCCAATTCGCCAGCAGACCGGATTCTTCGGGCAGGTATTCCTCGATGAAGGCAATGATGTCGGCCGCGGCGAGGAGGGTGTTGAAGGCGGCTTGAAAGTTGGCCTCGACCCAGGCGATGTCGATGGCGCCGCCTTCGGCCGAGAGGGCGGCCTGATTGAACGCGGAGAGAGAACCCTGGAGCCAGCCCCGCAGACCTTGCCGGGTCAAGTCGAGGCGGGCCGGGTCGAGGAGGCCGTTGTCCTCGAGGACCCGCCAGTGGGCGGCGAGGAGGCGGAGTAGGCCGGCCGGGCCGTTGCCGCGGTCGGCCACGCGGTCGAGGTCGACCTGCGTCTCCGGGGTGCGGCCGAGCTGCTCGCGGGTTTCCCGGCGGATGATGCGGCTCTCCACATCGACGTTGGCGGCGGCGGCCTGGAGGAAATCGAAAGCGAGTTTGTTGGCAACATCCTGGCCGCCCGCGCCGGCGAAGCGGGCCTGGAGGATGGCAAGCATGGCGGCGAGGGCGTCATCGATGCTTTGGATGGCGGAGGGGTCGACGTCGTACCCGAGTTCCGCCAAGGAATGGAACTCTAGTAACCAAACAGTGGATACAGCGAGATTCTCAAGATCCTGGTTTTGATCGGCCTGCAGCCACTGATCCATCACTCGAGCCATGGCGAGGTCGTAAAACTGGTCGCGCCGGGCCGGGTAGTTGACGGGGGGGACGCCCGGCGGAAGGTTGCCCAGGGTTTCGGTGGTCGCAAAGTCACTGAAGACATTGGCGAGGACCATGAGGCGCCGAAAGGAGGTGGCTTCGAGTTGGGCGGGATTGACGACCGTGCCGTCGGGGCCGAGGCCCGCTTCTGCGAGGAGTTCAACGGCGCCCGCTTGCAGTCCGGCGGCGAGCAGGGCGGTGTCGACCTGGACCTCGAGGCCGTTGAGCTGGCCGTTCGCGACCGACTCGACGACGAAATCGATGGCGGCGAGGCGGTGGGGCAAGTCGGTGCCGGCGGGCAAGGTGGTGAGGTAATCCTCGGCGAAGGCGATGGCGGCGGCGGCGTTCTGCTCCAGTTCGCTGCGGAGGCTTGCGAGATCTTCGGCGCCGATGAGGGCGCGTTCGGCCATCTCATCGAGGACTTCACGGTTGCGGCTGAGGCGATCGAGGCGTTCGCGGAGCTGGCGGAGACGCTGCAAATCGGGGGCGAGGTCGCGCCGGGCGGCGGTCAGTTCCTCGCCAATGGTGGCGAGGAGGGTGCGGAGAAAGTCGAAGGAGTCGTCGATGGGGGCGTTGAGGAGGGGGATGATCTCTTCGTTGGCAAAAGTGGTCAGCCAGGCGTCCCAGGCATCCATGGGAACGGTGGAGACGGGGTTGCTGAACTCGGGCGGGGCCCCGGGATCGAGGTCGGCCGGGGAGGGGAAGAGGGCCGGATCGAGATCTTCGAAGAAGGCTTCGAAACCGGTGCCGATGGCGCCGAAGACGCGGCCGGCGGCGGCGAGGGTTTCCAGATCGGGCAGCGCGGCCGGATCGATGACGGGCCGGAACAGGGTGACTTCCTTCATGAGGGCGAGGCGAATGGCCCCGCCGTAGGCGAGTTCGAAGATGTAGTCGGGGTCGTCGATGGACAGGTAGCCGCTGATGGTGTGGCCCCCGGGGAAGAGCAGATCGGCGCCCCCGGAGACGGCGAAAGAGCCGTTGTCGGCCACTGCGATGGAGAGCGGGCGACGGGCCGGCACCCGGAGCAAGACCCGGCCTTCGGCGGTTTGGGCGCCACCGGGGAAGCCGGCTTGGCCGAAGGCGGAGAGTTGGAAATTGCCGCGGGTGTCGAAGGAGGCGTTGGCGACGGTGAGGCGGGTGTCGAAGCGGGGCATCTCGACCGACCCGGAGAACCGGCCGGAGAGGTATCCGGAGGAGGGAACGAAGCGGGCGGCGCCGGCCAGCTCGTGGATGCGGATGGCGCCGGGCAGGAGGAGGTCGCCGGCGAAGGCGAAGGTGCCCGGAGTGGCGGCGGCGGTGTCGTAGAGCCGGGTGGCGACGCGCTGGTAGCCGGTGAGGAGCCGCCCGAGGGCCTCGACGTAGGCGAGGCGGATCTCGCGGCGGGCGGCTTGGGCCGGGCCATCGAGTGAACCGACTTCGAGGCGGAGGGATTGGATTTCGGCGAGGAGGGCGCCGGCCGCCAAGTCAAGGTAGGCGAACTGGGGATCGTGGGTGGCGCCGGGCAGACCGCCGGAGCGGGCGACGAGGCCGTCGACGAGGATCTGGAGCGGACTGCGCGGCTCCTCTCCGGTGCCGAGGGTGGTGAGGGTGGCAGTGAAGAAGCGGCGGCCGAGGCGGTCGGCGAGGACGGCGGCCTGGATCCATTCCAGCCAGTCGCGGGGGGTGAGGGCGTCGTTGAAGCGGCCGGTCAGGAGAAAGGTTTCGAGGATCGTCTGGAGGTCGCCGTAGACGCTTTCTGAATACACCCCGGCATTGTCGGGGACGTAAGCGAGGATTTTCGTGAGGTAGCGGAGGGCTTCGAGGAGGCTGTCGCGGCGGACGGGGCGGGAGGGGTTGTTGAGCCATTCTTCGGCGATCTCGTCCCAGCGGGCGTGGAGGACGGGGTCGTTGAAGAATTCGGGAAACGACTCGTTGACGCCGAGGAGCTGCATTTTCGCCATCAGCTCGAGGCGCTGCCGGGCGACGATGAGGGCGAGATCGAAGCTGCGGCGCTGGAGGGCGTCGCGGAGGTCGATTTCATGGACATCGGCGAAGCGGGTCACGAGCTGGCCGAGGGTTTCATCCATGCGCCAGCCTTCGATGACCTGCTCTTCGCCGAGGAGGGTGGCGAGGGCGAAGAAGTCGAGGGTGTTGCGGAGGGCGGCGGCGGTGGAAAAGCGGTCGAGGCCGAGAATGGTGTCGTTGAGGGTGGGGTCGAATTCGCCGGGCTCGATGCCGAGGCGGTCGAAGAAAAGACCGCCGGCGAGGGTGAGAAAGGTTTCGAGGGCCGTCCGGCTGGCGGCGGGGAGTTCTTCGCCCGACTCCTCGACCACGGCCATGAGGTCGAGCCAGATGCGGAGGACATCCTCGAGCTGGCCGAGGATTTCAAGGGGGCCGGCGGTTTCGAGGCGCTGCTCGAGGGCGGCGGTGATGCGGGTCTCGGCGTCGGTGAGTTCGGCCTCGAGGGCGGCGGAGTTGCCGGCCCGGCCGGCCTCGGCGGCGACATGGAGGGAGGAGCGGAGGCGGCGGAGGCTGCGCTGCCAGGCCAGAACTTCGGGCAGCTCGTAGCCGGAGCGGGCGGCGGCCTGGGCCTGCCCGGTGAGGGCGAGGAGGGCGGCGGCGGCCTGCGGGGTGACGGCGGCGCCCGGGCCTTCGCCGCCGATGGCGAGCAAGCGCCAGGCCCAGGCTTCGAGGGTGGAGGCGGCGGTTTCGATCGGGAGGGGGATCGGGGTGAGGTCGCGCTCGCGGTCGACGCTGTCGATTTTCACCGCGCCGGCGGAAAAGTTGCGGTAGGCGAGGCGGTAGGCTTCGAAGGCGGCGGCGGCGGAGTCGAGGGGCAGGTCGGCCGCGGTGGCGGGGACGAGGGCGGCGGGGTCGGTGGGAAGGAATTCCCGCAGGGAGGAGAGGCCCTCGAACTGGAGGCGGTGGGCGGTGAGGGCGACGGCGAGGGCGCCATTGCGCCAGGAGACCGAACCGCTGAGCTGGCCGCCGTTGGGCAGGGAGATGAAAACCTCGCCGCTCAGTTCGATGCGCCAGTCGTTGAAGATCCGGAACCGCCAGGGCGCCTGGCGCGGGATGCGGAAGACGAGCCCGCCGGGAAAGATGTAATCGCCGTGGTATTCGATCTGGTAGATCGGTTCGCCGGTGGCGGGATCGATGAGGAGGCTGGCTTTGCGGGGTTGACCCGGCAGCGGGGCGAAGCCGATGGCCGACCAGACCGGGCCGGTGCCGAGGCCGTCGACTCCGTTTTCACCGAGCGGTCCCTCGAACCACTCCAGCGGCACTTGACCGTGCGTCCAGAGGGTGATCGGGCTGCCCGGCTCCTGGCTGAGCAACTCGACCAGGACAGCCGGAGTGACGCCGTCGATCGGGAGCAGAAACTCCGGGGATCCGGAGTGGCTGTCGGCCGGTCCGGCCAAAATTCCGCCCAGGGGGAGCGGAGAAGGATCGAACCAGCCCCGCCGGAGGGTGGCCTCGCCGGTGAAAGCGATCTGGTAGGCTCCGTCCCGGAAAACCAGCCGGGCGCCGGGCTCGAAGATCACCGCCAGCCCGGTCTGCCGTGAGGCGGGGGCGCGGCCGTCGGGGCGGAATTCAAAACGCCCCAGGGTGCCGTCGGCCGCGATGGGCACGAAGTGGCCGGGCCGGGCGTTGCCCGCTTCATCGAGCGGGATGAAGCGCTCGGGATCCGCGAGGAGAAATCCAGCCAGTGGGGTCTGGGCGGTGCGGTCGAGGGAGTCGATCGCCCAGCCGAAGAGGGAAACCGCCTCGGGGTGGTCGGGATCGTAGGTTTCGCGCCACTCCCAGAGCGGACCCTCGATTCGGGAGGCGACGCCCCGGAGTTGGCCGTTGCCATGGAAAAACCGCACCTCCACCACGGTTGCATCCGAAAACGCCAGCAGGGCGAAGACCGCTGTCGGCGGCAGGGTGTCCGGGTCGGCGTAAGCCATGACCTGGGAGACCGTCAGCCCGCCATCGACCGGGATGGTGACGATCCGCCAGAAACGGGGCGAGGGGGCGGTGAGATTGGGATCGAGCCACTCGGTTCGGTTGCTCTCGGCTTGGACGGTGGCGACTTCTTTCCAACTGCCGGCGTCGAGGGTGGCGCTGCGCTCGATGCGGTACCACGTGCCCGGCTCGCTGTTCCAGGAGAGGCGCCAGCCTTCGCCGGGCAGGCGCGTAATGGTTTCCTCGAAAGGGGGGTGGGGCGGAGGGGTGGCGTGCAGGGCGGCCGCGCCGCACAGGAGGACCAGGATGAGGCTGAGCAGGCGGGCGCAGCAGGTCCATGGTTGATGAGGCGGTCGGATCGAAGCCATGAGCGGAGTGGGTTGGACCGTGCCCGTGCAGTCGGACGAGCAGAAAGTGCGGCAGGATAAAAAGGCAGCGGGAGGAAGCGGCGGAGGATGACGGGAGGGTCAACGGGGACGGATCCCTGCTGGAAACGCCTCGGAAGAAGGTGGGTCACCTTGGGGATCGGAGAGTGTATCGGCAAGGTTAATAATACCTATCAGTCTATTCAATCCGGGCGGTCCTCGTCCATACACCCTTGGGTGTAATTTGCCGGCCTCTCGGTGCCGATGGGGCGGCGGGTGCGGTGGGAGGACGCTTCAGCGTCGGGCGGGAAGCGGAGGTCGGGCGAAGGTGCTTGGGCAGCACCCGGTGAGCCGGCGAAACCAGCGCGAGAAATAGGCGGGATCCTGGAAGCCCGCGTCCTCGGCCGCCCGCGCCACCGGCAGGCCGTCATGGAGGGCGCGCTGGGCGGCGGCGAGGCGGACGCCGTCGCGGATTTCCTTGAAGCCGCGACCGCCTTCGCGTCGAAGTCTCCGGGTGAGGTAATCGCGTTCATAGCCGAGACGGCGGGCGGCTTCCGGGAGGGCCAGGGAGGCGGGGAGGGCGGCCGCGACCAGCCCTTCAAGACGGCTGGCGAGGGTTTCGGGGCGGGTCGGGATAGCGGCGCCTCGGGAGCGGTGCGAAAGGAGTGGATCGAGGACCTGGAGCACGAGGCCCAACTCGTCGAGCGAAAGCCGGCCTTTGGGCGGGAGGCGGGAAAGTAGGCCGTGCAAGTGGTTGAGTTCCTCTTGCTCGAGCCGCCGCCGGCGGAGTCGCCCTCCAATCCGGGCGGGCCGGCGGTAGTTGGCGACCAAGCAAAGCGGCCGCGTGCGGGCATCGCTGGAAAAGCCGTGGCGGCACCCCGGGGGGAGGTCGAACAAGGCTCCCGCCTCGACCGTCAGCCGGCGCGGCCCCACCTGCTGGCAGCCGCCGCCGGTCAGGTAGAGGATGATCTGCGCATGGTCGTGGGTGTGAGGGCGTACCTCCGCGAGGCGGTGGCGGTTGACGTGCAGGCTGAGCAGCTCAATGCCCCGTACCCGCAGGTCGGTGCGCTGTACAAGGACCGGACTCCAACCGCGCATGGTTCGGTTTTCGCCCGCGCTCCGTCCGGGGTCGATCTAAAAAGGACGGAAAATTGAAGATAAAGGTCGGAAAAGTCCTACCCGTTTTGGCCGGGTCGGCGTATGCTGGCGGCCGATCCGGTTGCCGCGGCGGCATTCCCACTCAATCCATTTCCCACCCGCGCACCGGCCCAACCCCCCAGCGCATGAAAACGCACACCATCGGAATCATCATGAACGGCGTCACCGGCCGGATGGGCACCAACCAGCACCTCATCCGTTCGATCAAAGCCATCCGCGACCAGGGCGGCATCGTCATCTCCCCCGAAGAACGCATCCTGCCTGACCCCATCCTCGTGGGCCGCAGCGAAGCCAAGCTCCAGGCTCTCGCCAAGCGCACCGGCGTCGAGAAAATCAGCACCGACCTCGACGCCGTGCTCAAGGACGACGCGTATTCAGTTTACTTTGACGCCACCCTCACCGGCCAGCGCCCCATCGGGGTGCGCAAGGCCTTGGCCGCGGGCAAGCACATCTACTGCGAAAAGCCGACCGCCACGACCTCGGAGGAAGCGCTCGCGCTCTACCGCGAGGCCCAAGCCGCGGGGGTGAAAAACGGCGTCGTCCAGGACAAGCTCTGGCTGCCCGGGATTATGAAGCTGAAGTTTCTGATCGATTCCGGGTTTTTCGGGGAGATCCTCTCCGTGCGGGGCGAGTTCGGCTACTGGGTTTTCGACGGCAAGCTCCAGCCCTGCCAGCGCCCTTCCTGGAACTACCGCAAGGAGGACGACGGCGGCATCATCGTCGACATGCTCTGTCACTGGCGCTACCTCATCGACAACCTTTTCGGCGCGGTCAAAGGCGTCTCCTGCCTCGGCGCGACCCATCTGAAGAAGCGCTGGGACGAGCAGGGCAAACCCTACAACTGCACCGCCGACGACTCCGCCTACGCCACCTTCGAGTTGGCCAACGGCGTCATCTGCCACTTCAACAGCTCCTGGACGGTGCGGGTGCGGCGCGACGACCTTCTCACCCTCCAGGTCGACGGCACCGAAGGCTCCGCGGTGGCGGGCCTGCGCAACTGCGTCATCCAGCACGGCACCCAGACCCCGAAGTGCGTCTGGAATCCCGACATCGACAGCCCGATCCGCTTTTTCGAGGGGTGGCATGAAGTCCCGACCAACCAAGCCTACGACAACGCCTTCAAGGTGCAGTGGGAGCTGTTTCTGCGGCACGTGGTCAAGGACGAACCCTTCCCCTGGAGTCTGCTCGAAGGCGCGAAAGGGGTGCAGCTCGCCGAGCTGGGCCTCGCATCCTGGGAAAAGCGCGCCTGGGTGGACGTGCCCGAGCTGAAAGCCTGAACCACACGGAGGCCCGGCAACAACAAGGCAGGGCGGTTGGTCCGGTTCGCCCCGCGACCGCGGGGTCGGCACTGCGTGCCTCGGTTACGCCGAAACCGCCGCGCAACGAAGCCGCCGTGCACGGGTAGCAGGACGTCGCGCTCGGCGAGCACGCCCTACCAGGGCGCGGGGTTCTCCTGCGGGGAGTGGCGGGTGGCGGTGGAGGAGTTATGGGTAACGGGTTGCGGGTAAAGGGTGAACAGCGGATCGAAACGAGGCAGTCGTAGTGCAACGAAGGTGTCGCAGGCGTTCGGATACCAAGGCTTCGGTTTCCCCTCAATCCCCTCGAGGACCACAAGAATAGGGGACTGACCCCTTTGTCCCGACGGACCACCCAACCTGAAAAATCAGTATCAGAATAAGAAAACCCGCCTCAAATCAGGACTGAAGCCTTTCCAAGTTTCTTCATTTTTTTTGTAAGGATTCGTCCAGCCCATCGACCAAGGAATGATGCGACCATTGTGTCGTGAGACAATTGGAACACTAAGCAAAAAGGTAAAAGCTATGAAGACATCAAAATGGACAGGCAAAGCGAAATGGATCATCCCAGCCCTGCTGCTGAGCTTTGGGCTCGTTATGGCTCACGGGAGGGCCGATCTCCGGGAGAATGCAGTTTGGGTCGATGGACGTTTGTATGACACGGTGGTGGCACCCGCGTTTTTCGCGGATCCTCCGGAGCACTCGACCGATCCCATTTATTCCTTCGGGATGAGTGGCTTGACTGGCCAACGCTCCATTGCCGGAGATGCTCCCGGCTATCCCGGTTACAATGGCGGGCGCTGGGCAGTCAGCTTGGTCATTTTCACGGAGGCGGGGCTTGCGTATTTTGATCCAGAAATGACCGGCGTTATTGACATGGAAATCGAAAGCGTAATGGAGTTATTTGCTGCCAAGGCGATGGGGCTTGTCACGATCGTAGATACTGACATATATTTCTCATGTCCGCTATTGCCTCGCGGGCCTCACAGGCGCTAGGGCTGCAATTGCCTTGAACCATGGAGACTGAGGCGGGCGCGCAACGCGGGCTCGCCCAGTCTCCTACGGCTGGGTTGGAAGGTGGATCTGATGAATGACGGGAGAGTATTGGAAGATGGCGAGAGGGTAATCTCACCTGACCGGTGGGTAGATTGCTACGGGGACTACCTTTACCAGTACGCCCTGGCCAGGGTGCGTGAACGTGCAGTGGCGGAGGATCTTGTGCAGGACACCTTTTTGGCGGCGTTGAAGTCACGGGATCGTTTCCGCGGTCAGTCATCCGAACGAACCTGGCTGGTGGGGATTCTCCGCCACAAACTCTTTGATTACCTCCGCCGAAAAGCGCGGGAGGTGCTGCAGGAGATGGACCTCCATCAGGACGAGGGGAGCCGGAGGATGCACTCGAGCGGTTTCTCGAAGGGGTGTTGGATCAAGGAAGAGGTGCCCAACGACTGGGTCTCGCCCGCGGACAGTTTATGCGAGAAAGAGTTCTGGATGGTTCTGGACGAATGCTGTTCGAAAATGCCTAGGGCTTTCGCTCGCGTATTCCTCCTGCGCGAAATGGATGGCATGGAAAGCCGCGATATTTGTGAGACGCTAAAAATTTCACAATCCAACCTCTGGGTCATGCTGCATCGGGCACGGCTCGCACTACAACGCTGCCTGCAATCAAACTGGTTCACCGCGCGGGCCAGAGAAAAGAAATCTCACTCATGAAGCGGAGACTGAGCGAAATCAAGAAGCTTGTTTCGCCAACGTGCGAGGATGTGGTTCGATCACTGTCGCGGCACCAAGAGGAGCCGCTGCCGATCGTCCGTCAATTTTTCATGCGAGTTCATCTTGTGCTCTGTGGATTCTGCAGGCGCTACAAAGTCCATCTCCGTTTCATCCGGCGTGCCATGGGCGAGTATGGTGGGCGCTTGCACGAATTGCTGCGGCACCGGCTTTCCGAGCAGGTTCGGATGCGAATCAAACGCCGGATTGAGGAAGAACAGCGCAGATTGGAATGATCGGTCCAGATGCTCCACGATCTGTTGTCGCGAAAGTTGTTTTATGGCCCCATTGGGCCACCCATGCACCGAACAGGGACAGAGAAGCAGAAATGGGGTCAGTCCAAGGCCTACATGAACGGCCCATAAGAAGACGTCAGGTCTTGCTTCTGGAATACGCGTCCGGACAAGGCCCCCCTTCCCCAGGGCGGGAGCGGGCCGGAGAGGCGGACGCCAGGCCAAGGTGGCGCGGGGAGGGGAGCTCGCCGAGCTGGGCCTCGCATCCTGGGAAAGCGCGCCTGGGTGGACGTGCCGGAGCTGAAGGCCTGAGGAGGATTTCACGGCTCGCTCGACGATCGCGCATCGTTCAACGGCGGATCCTTTTGTGAAAGAAATCCTCCCGGCTCGAGGCCGGGGCTTTTATACCATGTGTCATTAGGTTTTCCGAATTTGCTTGTTGGCAACGGAGAGCGAACTTGGTGCGGTTCGCTGTGTACCCGGCCATGGTCGCTTCGCTCGGAACCAGTCCGCGGCACCAAAGCGGGTTGACAACCCGCACTCCTATTTTCCTAAAACTTGATCATCGGCAGTATCTCCTGCCCGCCCGACACCTTTTACCGGGGGCCGCGGCTAGGCTTGCTTTGACACGCATCAATTCTGCTGCCGGCGGCCATGGATTGACCGGGCCCGCGCCATGGGATATCCACGGCGCATTCACCCCTACTCGTGATCATGGCTTCATTTTTCCCCCGCCTTTCGATCGGCATCCTCACCGCTTCAACCGCGGCAATCGCCCTTTGGGCCGAAGCCGGGGAGCCCCGCTTCCCATGGCAGGAGACCCATGCCCGTGTCCTGTCCCACGGCGATCTGGAGTGGGATCCGCGGCCCTTCGCCTTTGAGGCCGGCGACTCGGTCCGCTACATCGACTTCGAAAACGGCGATGACGCCAACGACGGCCGCACCCCTGCCCGTGCTTGGAAACACCACCCTTGGGACGCCGCCGCAGAGGCCAATGCCGCCACTGGCCGCCGGGTTGACTCCTATGTTTTCCGTCGTGGTGTCGTTTACCGCGGCCAGCTGGTCGCGCCGGAATCGGGCGAGCCCGGCAATCCCATCCGCCTGACCAGCGATCCCCGGTGGGGTGAGGGTGAGGCGGCGATCCATGGCAGCAAGCGGATCAGTGGCGGCTGGCGGCGCCTCGACCCGGCCACGGCCCCGGCAGGGATGCCCGAACCCCGACGGGTCTGGGTCCGCAAGCTGACCATGGACGCCCTGCCCACCGCCGTCTGGGAACTCCACCAAGACCAGATCATCCGTATCCACCTCGCCCGTACGCCCAACTGGACCATCAGCGATCCCGATGATGTTCGCGCGGAATGGGCCCAGTGGCGGCATGTGGAGGCCGATGAAGCCGAGCCGCGGTACTTGCCCGAACCACAGGTGGGGCCGCACCGCTCCTGGGGCATCGACCCGGAATTGCTCACAGAGACGGACCCTGACGCCTACGCAGGCGCCACTGTCTGGACCGAGTACGCCGGCCTCATGGGCACGCCCTACCCCAACCGCATCGAAGCCTTTGACCCGGAGCGCAACGCCATCCGCTTCGCCGCGCCCTGGAGCGGCAACCGCCGCCCTGTCCGCTCCTGTCGCTACTTCCTCGAAAACCATCCCCGTTTTCTCGATGAGCCGGGCGAGTACTGGTTCGACGCCGATTCAAAGCGGCTTTACCTGCGCCTGCCGGAGGATCGCGATCCGAACGAAGCCATCATCGAAGTCGCCCGGCATGTCACGCTCATCGACATTCGTGGCCAGAGCCACATCCACATCAGCGGGCTGACCTTCCGATTTCAGCGGGTGCCACAGTGGTATCATCGATTCTGGGACATTGCCGATGAAGATCCCGCTGGTGTCAAAGTGCTTGGGTCGGCCGAGGACATCCGCATTGCCAACAACCGCTTCGAGCACATTGTGCGCGCGATCTGGATCCAGGGTGAAGGCGCTGACAGCCGCATCGACAACATCGCCGTCACCGACAACGAGATCCGCCACGCCGACTGGGATGCCATCGACATCCGCCCCGGCCGCGAGGGGCCGCAGCTGGGCCATCTCGGGCGGGTCAGCGTCTTGCGTAACTTCATCCACGACTCCGGCTCGCGCCCCCGCCGCGCCGCCCACGGCCACACCCTCAACGTGCAGTATGCCCAGCTGCTGCACGTGGCCGGCAACATCCTCGAGCGGACCTACGGCGCAGGCATCATGCTCTGGGGCGGCAAGCCCGGCGGGGTGATCGACGATGTCCCGCTGGTCCGCATGCTGGTGCACCACAACAAAGTGGTGGATTCGCTCCTGCACACCAATGACTGGGGCGGCATCGAAACCTGGCAAGGCGGCCCGGCCTACCTCTTCAGCAACATCAGCGTCAACCCCGGCGGCTATTGGCATTACCTCGACCAAGTGACCGATGCAAACTGGGACTCCTGGTGGGATGAGATGGGCCGGCTGTATCCCACCGAGGACTTTCCCTACTTCTCCCAGATCCGTTCGGTTTCCGGTGGTTGGACCCGCGGGGCCGGGCGCAATCATGCCTCCGCGCGCTTCGGTTTCGCCTTCTTCATGGACGGGGCCTTCAAGCAATACCTCTTCAACAACATCGCGGTCGGGAAAAGCAACGACATCCACAGTCCGCTCTGCAACACCGCCGCCATCTCCTCAGTCGCCAACGGGTTTCTCCACGGAGTCTTTCAGAACACCTTCCACCACTTCGGCGCCTCCAGCTACCGCGGCCCGGGCGCGGCGCCGAACCACTTTGTCGGCA
>REEB01000215.1 GCA_007695295.1 Puniceicoccaceae bacterium | reverse complement strand
GCGGTCGAGTCCCACCCGCGCCCTTGACGCCATGCCCCGCCCCTCCGGCCCCCATGAACGCGCCGCCAGAGTCCGACTCCCCGCCGCGCCTTCTCGAGCTGGGCGGCGTCGGCCTGCTCTCGGCGGTCCTGATCGCCTTGCAGGTTGTTCTCCTGCAGGTCTTCGCCGGAGCTCATGGCCACCACTTCGCCAACCTCGTGCTATCGCTCGGGCTGCTCGGCTTTGGAGCCTCGGGCACCCTCCTGGCCCTCTGCCGCGATCGCCTGCTCGCACAGGCCGCGACGGCCATCCCTCTCCTCGCCCTGGCCTGCGCCCTCGCCCTGGCCGTGGCCCTGCCGCTGAGCGCAAGCCCTGCCCTGCGCTTCGACTTCTGGCACCTTATTCTCGATGGCAGAGAACCGGGCCGGCTGGTCGCGACCGGCTTTGTCTTTTTCCTGCCTTTCTTCTTCGGCGCACTCGTCCTGGTACTGGTTCTTGACCGGCGCGCCGCCAGTGCGGGCCACGTCTATGCTGCCAACTTGGCGGGCTCGGCCGGTGGCGGCCTGCTCGGCCTGCTCCTCCTCGAACGCATCGGAGCTGTCACCGCCCTGCCGGTCCTCGCTGTCCTCGCCGCGGGAGCGGGGTGCCTCCTGGCTTCTTCCCTTCACCTGCGTATCGGTTGTCTGGTGACGGCACTGGCGCTGCCCGCAATGCTGTTTTTCTCCCCTCCGTCCTGGTCTTCCACCTACAAGGACCGCCACCGCCTCCTCCTCCTGCCGGATTCAGAGGTGATTTTCGCGCTGCCCTCCATGCACGGAAAACTCGAAGGGATCCGCTCGCCCGCGATCCGTTTCGCCCCGGCAACCAGCCTGCGCTTCACCGGCGAGGCGCCGGCCATGGATCTGGCCCTTGTCGATGGGGACGCCGCCGGCCCGCTCCCCCACGGCCCGAGCGACGCGCTTCATGCCATTCTCGACCACGCGCCGTCCAGCCTCCCCTACGATCTCGGTCCCCGCCACGAGGTCCTTCTGTTGGGCGGCCCAGTTTTTGCCGAAGCGCTTTACGCCGCCCACCGGGGCGCATCCGGCATCACCCTCGTCCTGCCTCATCCCCGCCTGGCCCGGGTGGGCGCGGAGCGGATCACTCCCCTTCCGAATGCAGCCGCTCTCGACGTGATCGTGGCCGATCCGGCAACCGTCGCAGCCCGAACCAAATCTCTTTACGACCTCATCGTCCTGCCGGAGCCGGCGGGGTTCGGCGCCGACGCCGGCACCGGCGCCCTCGGCGAAAGCCCGCTCTTCACCGTCGAAATCCTGGCCGCCACCATCGACCGCCTCCGCCCCGGAGGCCTCCTCCTTGCAACCTCCCCGATCGACCACCCGACGCGTCTCCCGCTCCGCCTCGTCTCGACCCTCCAAGCCGCCCTCGAAGCCTCCGGACGCAGCCCGGCCGCAGAACATTTCGCCCTCCTCCGCACGTGGAGCCACCTCGTCGTCCTGGTCCGGGCCGATCCCTGGCCCGAGGATGAGTGGCACCGTCTCGCTGAACGCGCCCGCCATCTCAACTTCGACCTCATCGCCACCGAATCGACAGTGCCGCCGGTCCCAACGCAGCGGTATCATGCCGACGAAGACGATTCCTTCACCGAACTGCTGCAATCACTCCTCGATCCGGCCTCCCTCCAGCGGCTCCTTGCAGCCTATCCCTTCCAACTCGCCCCACCCACCCGCGACCGGCCCTACTTCCACCAGTCCCTTCGCTGGACCCGGCTGCGTGAAATCATCGACGCATTCGGCTGGCGCGATCTGGTGTTTTCCGAAACCGGTTCCATCGCCGGCCTGCTCACGGCGGTCGCAACCGTGGCGGCGGCTTTTGTCCTCATTCTCCTTCCGCTTCTCCGCCTCGGATTCCGCGGGCGGGAACGGTTGCCGACCGTGGGCTTCTTTCTCGGCATCGGTCTGGGCTACCTCTTCCTGCAAATGGTCCTGATCCACCGGATGACAATCTACTGGGGCCATCCGGTGCCGGCCGCGGCCGGGGTCATCACCGCGTTGCTGCTGGCCATGGGCTTCGGCAGTCTGATCGCCGGAGCCACCGTCGATCCGGATCGGCTGCTGCGGCGCATCACCCTCGCCATTCCCGTGCTCCTGCTGGCGGTTCTGCTTTTCCTTCCTCCGCTCCTGAGCGCAACCCTCGGCTGGTCGGCGCCGTGGCGGTGGCTGCTGGGTCTGAGCCTGCTCATCATTCTCGGCCTGCCCCTCGGCATGCCTTTTGTGCTCGGCCTGCGCCGGCTGCGCGCGCTCGGCGAGCAACGCCTCCTGCCCTGGGCCTGGGGCATTGATGGCGCGGCCTCCGTCGCCGGCGCCGCCCTCGCCTCGGTCGTGGCCGCCCAGGCCGGTTTCACCGTGGCCACCACCGTTGCGCTCAGCGGCTATCTCCTGGCCTGGCTTTCCATCCCGCGTCGTTGAGCGGGCGGGGCCGCGGCTTGCCCCGCCCGGGGATTGCTGCTACCGTGACTCCGCCATGCCGAAGGCTTCATCAACCCACCAGCAGCGGCAGTCCTTTCGCCCGGCTCTGGCACGCAGGTGCCTCCCGGCTCTCCTGCTGTTGTTCCCCTTTCTCATCCCCACCGCGGCCGCGGTTGATTTCGCTTGGAACGATCCCATCGAGGTGGCCAAGGGCGAGGCCCACCAAGGGCCGTGGCGGATGAATGACTCCGACTTCCGCTACGTGGACGACCCCTCGGTTTTCATCGAGGCCAGCGGAAGCCTCGGTGTCGTTTGGGTCGATCAGGAGCAGCAGGGAGTCCGCTTCCAGCGTTTCGATGCGGACGGCACTCACCGTTTTGAATCCCCCGTGGATGTCTCCCAAACCCCCGGCATTTTCTCATGGATGCCACGCCTGGCCTTTGCCGAAGAAGAGGACGGCCCCGGACGGGTCTTCGTCCTTTGGCAGGAAATCGTCTTCTCCGGCGGATCGCACGGCGGGGAGATCTTTTTCGCCGCCTCCTCCGACGGCGGCCGATCCTTCCAAACCCCGGTCAACCTTTCCAACACCACCGCCGGTGCCGGCAAGGGTCGCCTTACCCGCCGCTCCTGGCACAACGGCAGCCTCGACCTCGCCCTCGACCCCGCGGGCACCCTCTACGCGGCCTGGACTGAATACGAAGGCCGCCTCTGGCTGGCCCGCTCCAGCGATGGCGGGGCCTCCTTTTCCGAACCCGTCCATTTGGCCGGCAACGACGCCCAACCCGCGCGCAGTCCCTCCATCGCGGTCGGCCCCGACGGCGCCCTCGCCCTCGCCTGGACCATCGGCGAAGATCCTCAGGCCGACATCCGCGTGATGACCTCAGCGGACGGCGGCGATTCGTTTTCCGAGCCCGTCAGGGTCGCAAGCTCACGGGGCCACGCCGACGCCCCAAAACTCGCCCTCGCCCCGGACGGCACCCTCCACCTCGTCTACGCAGAAGGCGACCCGCGGTCGCCGGCGTCCTACCGCATCCTTTATACCCGGTCAAAGGACGGCCCCGGTGCTTTCGAAGATGCCCGCGTGGTTTCCCGGATGGCCGGAGCGGAGGGGGCGCACTTTCCTTCGCTCGCCGCCGATGCGGAAGGCCGGGTCTTTCTCGCTTGGGAACACTTCCCCGCGAACCGCGGCCACCGCCTCGGGCTCGGCTTCACCGTTTCCACCGACCACGGCCGGTCCTTCGCTCCCGCGGATGTCATCCCCGGCAGCGACGATCCCGTCTTCGGCGCCAATGGCGGCCGCCAAGGCCTGCTCGTCAACCGCATCGCGGCCAATGCCACCGGCGATCTCGCCGTCGCCCAGAGCTATTTTCACCGCTCCGAACACAGCGCCATCCGCCTCTTCCACGGCCGGCCCGTCAGTAACAGGTAATGGAGGAGCGGATACGCCGGCCATTCACTGCCAGTCCTCCGCCACCGTTTCACACAGACCGGTGAAGGTCTCCTCTGCCAGGGAGAGGCGGCGGTTCTTGAGAAAGGTCACCCCCCAGGTCCGGGTCAGTCGGGCACGCCCCATCGGCCGGGCCACCAAAAGACCCTCCGCCAGCTCCCGCCGCGCCACCCAAGGCGCCAGGATGGCCACTCCCAGTCCAATCCGGGCCAGCTCTTTCATCGCTTCCAGGCTGCCCAGCTCGACCACGTCGGTCAACGTCAGCCGCTGCCTTCGGAAATACTCATGAATCATCCGAAAGGTGTAACTATTTTTTTGATACACGATGAACACCTCCTCCGAAATCCGTTCGGGCTCGATACGCCGCACCCGCGCCCATGGGTGCATCGGGGGGATGACGAACCGGAGTTCGTCCCGAAAAAGTCGGCGGAAAACGAAGTCCGCGGCCGGCTCCGGATCGAGCGTCACTGCCAAGTCGACTTGGTTGGCCCTGAGCAGATCCAGCAGCTCCGGAGTATCACCTTGCTGGATACGAACCTGGCAATGCGGAAAACTCTCCCGAAATTCCCGCAACACCGTCGGGAGCAGGAACTGGCAGGCGGCCGTGCTCGCACCCACCCGCAAGCGGCCATGGCCCCAGCGATTGAGCTGGGCCAGGTCGTCCCTGGCCTGCCGCATCCCTTGCAGCAACGGCTCCGCCCGCTTCAGCAGCCGCTCGCCGCTCGCCGTGAGCTGGGCACGCTTGCCAACCCGATTGAAAAGTGCGCAGCCCAAATCCGTCTCCAGCGCTTTGATTGAATAGCTGACCGCACTCTGGGTCAGGCTCAGTTCCGCGGCTGTGCGCGTAAAGCTTCCCAGACGAGCCAGGGTCGCGAAGGCCTGGAGCTGCCGGCTGTCGAGAACGGGCGTCATCAATGAGTTTTGTTCATCCTTTCCTTTGCCATCCCCCAAAAGCACTTTTCGAGCCAGCAGGGAGCGGGGCACGGGCGGGGCAGGCCATCGCGGGCCGCTCCTTCCGCACCGGAGGAGAGCCCGCCGCTCCGCGTCAACCGCAACGGAGATGAAATTCGCGCAGCTCTGCTCGTAATTGCGCACCCCAGCGCCGCGCCTTTGGTCCCGGCTCCGCTTCTCCACCTCATCCGCCCCGGGTTCGCAAATGCCTTCATACTTTCAGGCTCCTTCGAAACAGGCCTGATCATGAATGCGATTCATCATTTTCATCAAAACATTCAAAAGTGCTTTTCACCTCGATTCACCGCCGTGGCACGCCAGCGGCTGATACTCAGGCATGCTCAAAAATGGCCCGCCGTCGTTTTCCCGCCGCCACCCTCTGCGGCTCGGCCTCCTTGCCCTCAACGATGCCGCCCCTCTCCTCGTCGCCAAAGAGCTGGGCCTGTTTCAACGCCACGGCCTCGACGTCGAACTGCACCGTCAACCCGGCTGGGCCACCATCCGCGATAAAATCATCTTTGGGGAACTCGATGCCGCCCACGCGCCCGCCGCCATGGTCCCTGCCGTCCGACTCGGTCTCGGCTGTCTGCCCACCGAGTGCCTGACCGCACTGGTCCTCAATCTTCATGGCAACGCCATCACCCTTTCCATGAATCTCTTCGAGCGGGGAGTGCGCGACGCAGCCTCGCTCGCCCGTGAATTCCACTCCGCGGCGATCCGCCGCAAACCCACCTTCGGGGTCGTTTTCCGCTACTCTTCACACTACGTGCTCCTCAGGGAGTGGCTCCGGTCCGGCGGCCTCGATCCCGACCGCGAGGTCAATCTAGTGGTCGTTCCTCCAGCCCAACTTTTTCCCAATCTCGCCGCCGGAAATATCGACGGCTACTGCGTCGGCGAGCCTTGGAATTCACTCGCCATCCGCCGCCGGGCCGGCTGGTCCCCCGCCGTCAGCGCCGAGCTGGCCCCCGGCCATCCCGAAAAGGTTCTGCTCGTCCGCGAAGACTGGGCTCGGGAACACGAGGAGGAGCACGCCGCCCTCATCCGCGCCCTACTCGAGGCCTGCGAATTCTGTGACCGCGAACGCGGCGAAGTCGTCTCCCTGCTCGCCCGCTCCCCCTGGCTCAACCTGCCCGCGTCGATCCTGGCCGCGGGCCTCTGCGGGCCGTTTCTCCACCGCCCCGGACACTCCGGGGAGATTCCCAACTTCGTCGTCTTTCACCGCTTCGATGCCAACCGGCCCTGCCCGCAAAAAGCGGACTTCGTCCTCCACCAGCTCGAGCAGAGCGGCCTCGCCCGCACCTGCCTGCCCTTCCCTCCCCGGCTGGCCGGCGATTCGTTCCGCACCGACCTTTTCGACGCCGCCCGCCTCGGCGCCGAACCCGCCGCCACCACCGCATCCTGATTTCGTATCCAACCAGTAACCACATGCCGCCTTCATCTTCACTTCCATCTGCCTGGCGCGGCCGCCTGCCAGTCCTCGTCCTCCTCGCTCTCCTCGCCGCTCCGCTGGCCGCCGATGACTTCCCGGAGAAAACCACCCTCACCTTCGGTTTCATCCGCCTGACCGATTGCGCCACCCTCGTCATCGCCAAGGAAAAGGGCTTCTTCGACGACGAGTTTCTCGATGTCCGCCTCGAGTCCCAGGCCAACTGGCGCGTCCTCCTCGACCGCGTCATCACCGGCGAACTCGACGGAGCCCACATGCTCGCCGGGCAGCCGATCGGAGCCGCCGTCGGAGTTGGGGCGGACGCCGACATCATCACCGCCTTCAGCATGAATCTCAGCGGCAACGCCATCACCGTCTCCAATGAGGTCTGGGCGGCGATGAAAGCCGACCATCCCGAACGCGGCCGGGAAGGTCCGCCCCACCCCATCAGCGCCACCGCCCTCGCTCCCGTGGTGGACCGTTTCGCCGCCGCCGGCCGGCCCTTCCGCCTCGGCATGGTGTATCCGGTTTCCACCCACAATTACGAACTCCGGTACTGGCTCGCCGCCGGTGGCATCCACCCCGGTTTTTACACCGCTTCCGATACCACCGGGCAGAGCGAAGCCGATGTGCTCATTTCCGTCACCCCGCCACCGCAAATGCCCGCCACCCTCGCCCAAGGCACCATTCACGGCTACTGCGTGGGCGAGCCGTGGAATCAGGCCGCCGTTTTCCAGCGCATCGGCGTGCCCGTCGTCACGGGTTGGCAGATCTGGAAAAACAACCCCGAAAAGGTCCTCGGAGTCCACGCCGATTGGGCCGAACAACACCCCAACACCCACCTCGCCGTCATCAAAGCCCTCCTCCGCGCCGCCCAGTGGCTCGATGCCTCGGTCGAAAACCGCCGCGAAGCCGCCCGCCTCCTCGCCCGGCCCGAATACATCGGCGCCGACGAGGCCGTCCTCGCCAACGCCCTCGTCGGCACGTTCGAGTTCGAACCCGGTGATGTCCGCGACATGCCCGACCACGTCGTCTTTTTCCGCCACCACGCCAATTACCCGTTCTACAGTGATGCGGTCTGGTTTTTCACCCAGATGCGCCGCTGGGGCCAGATCGCCGAACCAAAACCCGATGCCTGGTACCACGACCGCGCCCGCCAGGTCTACCGCCCCGCCATCTTCCGCAAAGCCGCCCGACGGCTTATCGCCGAAGGCCACCTTCCGCCCGACTACCTGCCCGAGACCGATGGGTTCAAACCGCCCGACGACGGCTTCATCGACGGCCTCGTCTACGATGGTCGCAGGCCCAACGACTACCTCTCCCGGTTCGAAATCGGCCACCGCAACTGACCCCTCGCCCCCGCTTCACGCCACCTCCCATCCAACCGCCATGCTCAACCGCTTCACCCGTTTTCTCGAGACCATCGGCCTTGGCTGGCTCTGCCCGGTCGTGCGCCTTTGCGCCTGGGACGACCCCGCCGAGCAAATCGGACCGATCATCCGCCAGATCCTGCTCCCGGTCTTTGCTATCATCGTCTTCCTCCTGCTTTGGGCAGCCGCCGCCCCGCGCATCCAGACCAGCCTCGGCTCCATGCCCGGCCCCGGCGAGGTCTGGCAGCAAGCCAAAGTCCTCTGGCAGGACCATCGCGCCGAGGCCGAGCGCCGCGCCGCCCATTACCAGGCCCAGGACGAACGTCGCGCCCTCTTCGAACAGCGCTTTCCCGACCGCGAATGGACGCCCCGAGAGTACTCCGGCCGCCCCACCTATATCCACCAGATCCTGACCAGTCTCAAAACCGTCTTCACCGGCTTCCTCTTCGCCTCCCTCGTCGCCATCCCCCTCGGCATCCTCTGCGGCTTGAGCAAGACGTTCTACAATGCCCTCAACCCGCTCATCCAAATCTTCAAACCCGTCTCCCCCCTCGCCTGGCTGCCGCTGGTCATGATTCTCGTCGCCGCGCTCTACAACACGGAAAACCCCTTCTTCGAGCGCGCTTTCCTAAGTTCCGCCATCGTCGTCGCCCTCTGCTCGCTCTGGCCCACGCTCATCAACACCGCCGTCGGGGTGGCCTCCATCGACCGTGACCATCTCAATGTCGCCCGTGTACTCCGCCTCGGCTGGGCCACCAAGGTGCTCCGGATCGTCATCCCCTCCAGCCTGCCCTACATTTTCACCGGTCTGCGGCTCTCCCTCGGCGTCGGCTGGATGGTGCTCATCGCCGCCGAGATGCTGGCCCAGAATCCGGGCCTGGGCAAGTTCGTCTGGGATATGTACCAGAGCTCCTCCAGCCAAACCATGGCCCTCATCCTCGTCGCCGTATTCACGATCGGGATACTCGGATTCCTCCTCGACCGGCTCATGTACACCCTTCAGCGCCTCGTCACCTTTGACGCTGCCGCCGCCTGAACCCCGTCCGACCGATGGCTTTTCTCCAGCTCCGCCACGTCTCCAAGGGCTTCGGCCCCGCCGGTCCGCGCCGCGAGGAGGTTCTCCACGACATCAATCTCGCCATCGCCGAAGGCGAGTTCGTCGCCGTGGTCGGTTTTTCCGGCGCCGGCAAGTCCACTCTCATCAATCTGCTCTCTGGTCTCCAAACACCGGATACAGGTGAAGTCCTCCTCGGGGGCCGGCTCGCCAGTCCGCCTGGCCCCGACCGCGGCGTGGTCTTTCAAAACTACTCGCTCCTGCCTTGGCTGACCGTCCGCGGCAATATCGCCCTCGCCGTCGACCGGGTCTTCGCGCACTGGCCCCGCCACCGCCGCCGCGCCCATGTCGATGCCTGCATCGATCTCGTCCGCCTCACCGCCGCCGCCCACCGCCGGCCGGCGGAACTGTCCGGCGGCATGCGCCAACGGGTCGCCCTCGCCCGCACCCTCGCGATCAAGCCGAAGATTTTGCTCATGGACGAGCCCCTCGGCGCTCTCGATGCCCTCACCCGCGGCAAACTTCAATCCGAGATCGAGAGCCTTTGGAGCCGCGAGCGCGTCACCGCCGTCATGATCACCAACGATGTCGATGAGGGCATCCTCCTCGCCGACCGCATCATCCCCCTCACCCCCGGCCCGCGCGCCACCCTCGGACCGGAATGGCGCATCGGGCTCGCCCGGCCCCGCGACCGCCGAGCCCTCAACCACGATCCCGAATTCAAGCGCATCCGCGCCGAGATCGGCCGCTACCTCGAAAACTGCCGCCGCGACCGTGCCGGCCAGGCCGCCGCCGCCCTCCACCCCCTCCCCGACCTCCGGCCCCGCAACCTCGACCGCGATGGCGCTTTCACCTGGGACTGGCCCGGCCGGCTCCGCTCCGCTTGCTCCGCCTTTCTCCGCCGCACCGCTTCACCATGAACCGCCCTTTTCTCGAACTCTCCCGCATCGGAAAAACCTACGGGACGCCGAAAGGCCCCGCCGTCATCGTCGAGGACTTCAACCTCAAGGTGGGACGCGGGGAATTCGTCTCCATCATCGGCCATTCCGGCTGCGGCAAGTCCACCGTCCTCTCCATGGTCGCCGGCCTCAACGCGGTCGGCGCCGGCGGAATCATCCTTGATCACCGCGAAGTAACCGGCGCGGGGCCCGACCGCGGGGTGGTCTTCCAGTCCCCCTGCCTCCTTCCCTGGCTGACCGCGCTGGGCAATGTCCTCCTCGGCGTCAACCGGGTCTATCCCCACGGCACCCGCCGGCAGCGTCGGGCCATCGCCGAGCACTTTCTCGGTCTGGTCGGGCTGGGTGATGCGCTCCGCAAGCGACCCGGGGAGCTTTCCGGAGGCATGCGCCAGCGGGTCGGCCTCGCCCGCGCTTTCGCCCTCCAGCCCAAGCTCCTCCTGCTCGACGAGCCCTTCGGCATGCTCGACTCCCTCACCCGCCAGGAGCTGCAAGAGGTCCTCCTCGACCTCTGCGAGCGCGACCAAAAGACCGCCCTCATGATCACCCATGATGTCGATGAAGCCCTCTTTCTCTCCGACCGCATCGTGGGCATGACCGACGGCCCCACCGCCACCGTCGGCGAGATCCTTGAGGTCCCTTTCCCCCGCCCGCGTCGCCGCGCTGAGCTGCTGGAAAATCCCGACTACTATCGCCTCCGCGAGCGCCTCATTTCCTTCCTCACCGAACGCAGCCACCTCCGCCCGGAGCGCTCTGCTTCTCCTCCGCCGCCACCCCGCAACTCCGGTCCCCTGACCCTGCTCCGGGACCGTGTCGAACGCTGGCGCAACCTCGCTCCCGGATCCGGGTCCCCCCGCCGCCGCCCTCCGCAGGCCGCCGCCCTCTCTCGCTGATTTTCCCCATGCCCGTCCTCGCTCCAGAGCCGACCGGCCAGGACCTCGATCCGGTGACCCGCTACATCCGCGAACAACAGCGGCTGCAGACACCCGTCGCCCGCTTTTCTCGTCACCATGGTTCGGATACAGACACGGCCGCACCCGCTTCTCCCCCCTCCGCCGGCGACCGCGCCTGGCGCGACCTTATTCCGCTCAGCCGACCCGCCCCCGGCGAACGGCTCGCCTTCGAGGTCGACCTCGACCTCTGTACCGGCTGCAAAGCCTGCGTCACCGCCTGCCACCAGCTCAACGGGCTCGACAAAAACGAGGCCTGGCGCGACGTCGGCCTCCTCCTCGGCGACAACCCCTTCGAACCTTGGCAGCAGACCGTCACCACCGCCTGCCACCACTGTGAAAAGCCGGCCTGCCTGCTCGGTTGCCCGGTACATGCGTATGAAAAGGATCCCGCCACCGGCATTGTCCTCCATCTCGATGACCAGTGCATCGGCTGCCAATACTGCGTCTTCAAATGCCCCTACGACGTGCCCAAGTTCAACGCCCGCCTCGGCATCGTCCGCAAATGCGACATGTGCCACGGTCGGCTTGCCGCAGGCGAAGCCCCCGCCTGCGCCCAAGCCTGCCCCAATGAAGCCATCCGCATCATCACGGTCACTTCCGACCCCCCCGGAGCGGGCGAACCTCCTGCTTTCCTGCCCACCGCACCCGATCCGGAGCTGACCCGGCCGACCACCCGCTACCGCTCCCGCCGCCGCCGGCCCACCGCCATCCGCCCGGCCGATGCCCACCACCCGCGCCCCCAGCACGCCCATTGGCCGCTGGTCTTCATGCTCCTCCTCACCCAAGCCGCCTTCGGCCTGCTCGCCGCGGCCGCGCTCCTCCCCGCCCTCGCCCCTCCATTGTTGATCGCCGCCGCCGGCTGCGGGGTTCTCGGGGTCAATCTCGCCGCACTTCACCTCGGCCGCCCGTTGCGGGCGTGGCGCGCCTTCCTCGGCTGGCGCACCTCCTGGCTGAGCCGGGAGATTATCGTCTTCGGCGCCTGGCTGCCTCTGCTCGCACTCGCCGCCCTCTGGCCTTGGCTGGAGACCGCTTCCCTGCTTCCCGTCCGGGAGGAAGCTTTCCGCTCCGGCAGCCTGGCCGCTGCTCTCGTGGCCGGCACGGGAGGAGTCTTCTGCTCCGTCATGGTCTATGCGGATACCGGACGCCAATTCTGGAGGTTTCCCTGGACCGCCGGTCGTTTCTTCGGTTCGGCCGCCGTCCTCGGAAGCGTCCTCACCCTCGCCATCATCACTTATGTATCCGATTCACGGATGCATACCGCCGGTTTAGCGGCCATCGCACTGGCCGCGCTGGCCGCGAAACTCGGCCTCGAAGCACGACACCATTCAATCCTGCGATCGGCCGCCGCCCCGTTGCCGGCCCGCCTCAGCGCCCGCATCCAAGCGGAATTCTCCCGGGTCGCCCTTCTCCTCCGCGCCGCCGCGCTGCCCGGCGCCGCCTGCCTGCTGCTCATCTTTCTCGGCAGTCCCGGAACTCAGTTCCTGGCCCTGATCGCGGCCCTGGCCCTTTTTACCGGTGAAATCGGCGAGCGCTGGCTCTTCTTCCGTGCGGTCGATGCGCCCAAAATGCCGGGAGGTCTGGCCCCATGAAGCCAGCCATCATCCCCCGGCCAGCGGACAATTCCCTCCTCCGCTCCCGATTCGGTCCGCTGACCCGCGAACTCGTCCTCCAACCCGCGGACTTCGGCCTCGGGCACCTCCCGGATCGGCTCCGCCCCGATGCCGTCACCGAGTCCGTCTGCGGCTTCTGCAGCACCGGCTGCTCGCTTCGCCTCCACCTGCGCGATGGGGCCGCCGTCGGACTCACTCCGGATCCGCTCTACCCCGTCAATCTCGGCATGGCCTGCCCCAAGGGCTGGGAGTCCCTCGCTGTGCTCGACGCCCCCGACCGCGCCACCCGTCCGCTCCTGCGCGATGCTTCCGGCCGGCTGCGCCCGGTCACCTGGGGCGCGGCCACCGCCGCCTTCGCGGACCGCTTCCGCACCATCCAACGCCAACACGGTCCCGATTCGCTCGCCTGGCTCGGCACCGGCCAGATCGTGACCGAGGAGCTCGCCCTCCTCGGTGCGGTGGCCAAGTTCGGCATGGGCATCCGTCATGGCGACGGCAATACACGCCAATGCATGGCCACGGCCGTCACCGCCCACAAGGAGTCGTTTGGCTTCGACGCCCCTCCTTACACCTATGCGGATTTTGAGGCGTCGGACATCATCGTCCTCGTTGGCTCCAATCTCTGCATCGCCCACCCCATCCTCTGGCAGCGAATCCTGCGCAATCGCCGTCAACCCGAAATCGTGGTCATCGACCCCCGGCGGACCGAAACCGCCATGGCGGCCACCCGTCACCTGCCTCTGCGACCCAAGTCCGATCTCGTCTTTTTTTACGGTCTCGCCCGCCTCCTGCTCGATCGTGGCGTCGTCGATCGCGCCTATGTGGAGCGCCATACCCGCGGCTTCACGGAGTTTGCCGCATTTCTCGCCGACTTTCCGCTTGAACGGACCGTGCGCGAAACCGGCCTCGGGGCCGCGGAGCTGAACGGCCTCGCCGACCTTCTCGCCGACCGCTCGAAACGGGTCTCCTTCTGGTGGACGATGGGGGTCAACCAAAGCTACGAGGGGGTTCGCGTGGCCCAGGCGATCATCAATCTCGCCCTCATGACCGGAAACCTCGGCCGCCCCGGCACCGGGGCCAACTCCATCACCGGCCAGTGCAACGCGATGGGCTCCCGCCTCTTCAGCAATACCACCAATCTGCTCGGTGGCCGCGAGTTCACTCATCCCGACGACCGCGCCGAAGTCGCCCGCATCCTCGCCCTTCCCGAAACGCTCATCCCCGCGGACAACAGCTGGCCCTACGACCGCATCATCGAAGCGGTCGATGCCGGGATCATCAAGGGACTCTGGATCGTCGCCACCAACACCGCCCATTCCTGGATCCACCAGCGCCACCTCCGCTCCGTTCTCGGCAAGCTCGAGTTTCTGGTTGTCCAGGACATGTACCACACCACCGAAACGGCCGCCTGCGCCGACCTCGTCCTGCCCGCCGCCGGCTGGGGGGAAAAGGAGGGCACTTTCATCAACAGCGAGCGCCGCATCGGCCGCACCCGCAAGGTCCGCCGCGCCCCCGGCGAAGCCCTCGCCGACTTCGCCATTCTCCATCTCCTCGGCGAAGCCTGGGGTTGCGGCGAGCACTTCCGCCGCTGGTCCTCCCCCGAGGCCGTCTTCCAGCTTCTCAAAAAACTCTCCGCCGGCCGGCCCTGCGACTTCTCCGGCATCCGGGACTACCGCCACCTCGAAGACGCTCTCGGCATTCAATGGCCGTATCCGAAATTTAATGCCAGTTCGGAGGAAAGGGAACGCCGGCTCTTTTCCGATGGACGCTTCTTCCACCAGGACGGCCGGGCGCGCTTCATCTTTGAGCTCCCCCGGCCGGCACCGGAAGCTCCCGACCGCGAATATCCCTTCATCCTCCTCACCGGCCGCGGCACCTCCGCCCAGTGGCACACCCAGAGCCGCACCGCCAAGTCCGCCGTGCTCCGCAAGTTGTATCCGGAAAAAATCTACATCGAGGTCCACCCGGACGACACCCGTGACCTCGGAATGGCCGCCGGTGACGCGGTCGAGGTTCGCTCCCGTCGCGGCGCCCTGGTCGCCACCCTTCACCCGACCACCACGGTACAGCCCGGCCAGGTTTTTCTCCCCATGCACTACGCCGAGACCAACCGCCTCACCCATCCCTCCTTCGATCCCTATTCCCGCCAACCCGCCTACAAGTCCTGTG
>REEB01000149.1 GCA_007695295.1 Puniceicoccaceae bacterium | reverse complement strand
CGCCCTTCAGAGCAGGTCGGCGGCGAGTTCGGCGAGGAGGGAGCGCTCGCCCTTGGTCCGCTTGACGTGGGCGGAGAGGGCCGCGTTATTCGATCGACTGGAAGTGGTTGCCCGCAAAAAGATCGCGGGTTCGATAGATGCCGGAAGTGGACGAAGGTTCTTCGAAAAAGCGGTCAGTCCCTGAGACATTCGCCTCACCGGCAAGGTGACCCGCCAATCGCGAAATCAAGGATCGAAAAGAAGTCTGGTCGGCAAGGTTGGAGTAATTGCCGGATGCGCCTGCGACAGAAGTCATCACAGCTGCGGAAGTGTAGAGTTGGTGCTCCATCATGCGTTCGCAGAGGATTTTCATGCGTGTCTGGTAGGACGCGGACTGAAATATCGGATCCGTGGGATAGTGCGGGGATGGAGTGGCGACCGGGGCGGCTGATCTCTTCGAATCCTCGACCAAGATGAAGTAGCCGAGAAAGGGGGTGGCTGCCGGACCGAAATGTCCCTCGCTCTGTGCTTTTCTGAAGTCCACCGCGTTGCCGAGCGCTTCCTCGCAACGGTTGTTGGCATTATTGCCGAATGAAGGACCGCAGAGTGACTTGAGTTCAAGCGCAGCCAAAAGACGGTCCTGATGCACCACGAGAAGGTCCCATTGTTTAATGGGACGAAAGAAACCGGGGAGCGCAATTGAGGATTTGGTTCTGCAAACTCTGACGCCCTGAGGGCCTGCGAGCAGGACAGCGTCACTGATCAGGTCGCGAAACGCATCAAGATTCTTTCCGGCGGTAACGGCTCCTCGGTTGCCCCGGTCTTCACGTCCGGCTGAAAGTTGTTTTTCCGCGGCGAGGAGACGGTTGGTCCAGAAGAAGCGGACCGATTGCCGAACGCGGTCTTCGAAGCCAATCAATGATTTCGGCATTTCAGCAGCGCGGGCTTCCCGGCTCTCCCCCGAGTATTTTCCATTCGGAATCCGTCAGACCATAGAGGCGGCAAACGCTCGTGGCAGCCAGACGAGCATCCCCGGAAACGGCGGCTGTTTCCAAGTCCAATCCAACCTTGCGCTGAACGTCGGCCCATTGAGGCAGCCGCACCCGTCGTAGGTATTGGGCCTGAAAACGAAGGAAATTCCCCCGCATTCTGGGGCTGTATGCGGCCACGAACGCCTGGGCAATTCTGCTTGATAAAACTGTTTGGAGGGCTCTTAACGGCCAATCGGACGAGGTGACATAGTAGAGATTGTGATGTGGATAAAACGCGCCGGCATCGTAGACCACGTGAGCGCTGCCCTTGATGTCGGGGATAAGCAGTTTCGGGGTTTGGGTCAACCCGGGGTGAATGCGATCAATGGTTCTGAACCAGCCAATTGGGTTACGCCGCGCGACATTCCGCTTGAGAATGGCCGCTTTATTTTTCTCCAAATAAGCGCGGAATCTAGGCCAGTCACCAAGATCGACAAGAGTGCCATTGGTCTCAAAGGGATTGAGCACCCACTTCCCGCCCCAGTTGACGGCTCCATTGCGGATATCGCGGGTGGTGACTAGCGGAAGCCGTCGTTCTGCTTCGACGTCCAGTTGCTCCTCATTCCCAATAAAGACTGCATCGGCGCCTGTGGCCACACCTATGCCTACCTTGCATCCGGCTTGTTCCAACGGTGGAAAGCAGGACTCCAGTTTTCGTACGATGGACAAAAGGCCGTCCTCGTCAAAGGTCCAGGGATTCGAACCATTGGTCACGCCGCTTATGATTCTTACTTCCGGATGCTGTTTTTCGAAGTAGATCGCATCAGCCAAACGAGAAAGAGTGATCGGGTCGATTTCAGGGCGGAAGGCGACGCGAGTGGAGGTTCCCGTGGATTTGCGGATCACTGTAACCGCCGGATAGGCGTCCACTTCATCGAAAAAAGCGGGACAGCCCGTGAAGTCGACGTAGGCATGGAGGTGAAACCCATTGCCAACGATCTCGCGCAAGGGACCGCCGTACCGGTTTTTCATCCATCGGTCCGCACAGATAAATCCCAGTCGCCCCATGGGCCTGAGGAGGCCGAGGGATTTTTCGATGAAGGCAACATAGAGGTCGGCCCGATCAAACAAAGAACGCCATTGCGATCGGTACAATCGGAGCAGTTCTTTAGGAAGGTGCTCGAGTCTGACATAGGGAGGATTTCCCACCACGTGGGTAAAATCGGCATGGAGTGGTGCCGTAAGAAAGTCGGCATGGAGCAGCCAGTGTTCGAGAATGCGGTTTGCGGTCCGAGTTTCCCATTTATGGCGTGCAAAGAGGTCCAGCAAACGTCCGCGGCAAACTTTGAGGGCCGCTGTATTCACCTCCACTGCACGAATGCAATTCGCAACATCCATGTTGCCGGGTTTGGTCGAGCTCAGCAGGCGATCCGCCGCAGGAACCAGAAAGTCTCCTTGCCCCGCAGATGGCTCCAAGAGGCGCAGCGAAACCAAATCCTCCTCCTTCTTCCTCCAGCCAACCGCATCGAGGATGAACTCCGTCACTTCCGGGCGGGTGTGGACCGCCCCCCGTGCTTCCGGTGACGCATCCGAGAAGAAGTCGAAAGCATCCTGCACCATCATGCCGGGAAGCTGAATTTCTGTTTGAAAGGAACACATTGGCTGGCTGGAAACGGGATCATGATCCGCCCCCCGCCGAGGGCAAGACCCGCGGCGCTGAATGTGCACCGCCTGGGCCCGCCCTTCAGAGCAGGTCGGCGGCGAGTTCGGCGAGGAGGGAGCGCTCGCCCTTG
>REEB01000213.1 GCA_007695295.1 Puniceicoccaceae bacterium | reverse complement strand
CGGTGATGAGCGCGGTCTGGCCGGTTAAATCAAATGGATGTTTCATGCTGGGGTCTTTTGGTGATTTTCATTCCCTTACACTTAAGCGAATCAGTAAATATAAAAAGAAGATTGAAATGGCATAACGTATCGACATGATGAAAAATGCTATGACTGAACGCCCTTTTCCGCACAAACTGATTCCGCCACCGGAGCCGTTTCCGACCTGGCAGGGCGGGGGTGGGGGACCTCTGGTGTATCTTGCCTGGGGGCACCGGGATTACCACCGCTTTCCGATTCCGATCCACAGTAATCCCGGTTGGACCTATTGGATTCTACTTCAGGGGGAGGCTGTGGTGGAGATGCCCGGAAGCCGGATGAGATTTCAGGCGGGAAGCGGATTCATGGGCGGACCGGATTGTGCGTTTGGATTTCCCCGCCAGCCGTTCTCCAATGCCGCGGTCCTGGTGTGGATCTGGAGAGATCCCCCGCGTTGCCCCGGCAATCCGGATCCCGCGGGGCTTTCTTCGGTGCGGTTCCGGCCTGAGCAAATCCGAATGCTCGAGGATCTGCACCGCCAGACCCGGATGGAGATTTTCCAGCCGCAGCGGCACGGCGACAGCGCCTTGGCCTATTTGAGCGGTCTGGTTGAGATCCAGTTCGCCCGGGCCGAAGGACGGGAGGCTTCTGACCCGGACGACATCCTGCTGGGACGGGCAAAGCAGTGGATGTTTGAGCACTTTTCGCAAATCGCCTCCATGGCCGATCTGGCCCAGTATCTCGGCATTTCGGTGATGCGGCTGCATCGTCTGTTTCATGCCGGAACCGGGATGTCCCCCGGGTCGTTCTATCACGATCTTAAAATGAAACACTGCGCGGGGTTGTTGTCCCGTCCGGCCTACTCCGTTAAACGCGTCGCCTATGAAACCGGATACCGTCATGCCAATGACTTCAGCCGGGCCTTCAAAACCCACTTTGGCTATCCCCCCTCAGAGCAGGCACGGCGCGGAGCTGTTTGATTTCGTGGTGCGATTTACTTCTATTTTATGAGCGGCATGGCCTTTTGGTTGACAGTTCCGATAAATTAAAGCAATCACACGCTTGTGAATTACAGAACATGAAAAATATCTCTCCATCGCATTTTACGGTGCGCGCCGTCTGTTTCGGTCTGTTATTGGGCCTCTTCATCTCGGCATTCGCCTATTTCAATGACCAAGTGGTGAATAACACCTTTCTGATCGGAAATTTCCTGCCGGTCGGGGTTTTCGGCATTATTCTGCTGGTGCTGCTGGTGGTGAATCCGCTGCTGGTTTCCATCCGCCCCAAACTGGCCTTGAAAGGCGGCGAACTGGCCGTCATCGCCGCGATCGGACTGGCGGCCTGCGGCTGGCCGGGCTCCAACCTCTACCGCATCACCACCGGCATTCTCGCCATGCCCAACCACCTGATCAACCTCAACAGCAGTTGGCAGTCGAATCATCTGATGTCCTACATTCCCGGCGTGTCCGATGAGCTGGCGCAGGGGCACATTACCGACTGGAAGGCGTTTGCGGAAAAAATCCGGGACGCGGATCCCCTGGCCGCCACGCCCGAAGGGGCGCTGCGCACCCAAATGCGCCCTGAAGAGGCGGGGGTTTTTGTCCGCGCGGCCGAGGCGGAAGTCGTGGGCGCCACCGCGATGCGCCAGATGACCATGACCCTGAACCGGCTTCTGGGCCAGGGACAGATCTGGGAGGGAACCCCTTTGGCGGAGGTTCTGACGCCGGATTCGCCCCCCGAAACCGGCACCGACTGGATTCGTCTAAGCCGGGCCCGGCTGGTGGCCGCCTTTCCCGATCTGGTTCTGCCGTCGCCGCGCGGTCTGCCGGTGATTTTGGATGTGAGGGAGCACCGGGATGTGGCGCTGGCCCCGCTGCTGGAAGGCGGTTCTCCCGACAGGCGCGTCGGGGTGACGGAAATTCCCTGGGCGGTCTGGGGCCCCACCATTTTGCTCTGGGGAACCGTAGTGCTGTCTCTGGGCCTGGCCACCGTTTGCATGTCTCTGATCGTACACCGCCAGTGGGCCGGAAACGAATTGCTGGCCTACCCGGTGGCACGCTTTCTGGAGGAAACCCTCGACCGCCCGGAAGACAAGCGCTGGCCCACCATTCTCAGTAACCGCATCTTCTGGATCGGCTTCGGATTCATTGCACTCCTCCATCTGCAAAACGGCCTGGCCACCTGGTTTCCGGTTCTGCCCACCTTCCCAATGACCCTCAATTTCGGCGCGCTGGCGGAACTCTTTCCCAATGCCCGGCGCGTTCCCGGTGCCTGGGCGGGGATTTTTGTCCCCTTTCTCTATCCCTCGGTGATCGCGTTCGCCTTTTTTCTGGATGCCCGCACCTCTCTGTCTCTGGGCCTGACCAACTTTTTCTGGACCGTGTTCGGCGCGGTCCTCATCGCCAACGGGGTGTCGGTCGGCACCAGTCAGGTAAGCGGTGAAAACGGCCCGCTTCTCCGCTTTGGCGCCTATCTCGGCTTTGGGTTAATGATCCTTTACACCGGCCGGCGCTATTATAAAGACGCCTTTCTGGAGACCCTCGGGCGCAAAGCACCCGCCCCCATGCCGGGTTACGTGGCCTGGGCGGGGCGGGGAATGGCCCTCGGTGTTGTTCTCGCCATCTACGGACTTCACCACGCCGGGCTGAATTTTTTCTGGTCGCTTCTCATCACCGCCCTGTGCCTGAATCTTTTTCTGGTCATGGGCCGTATTGTCGCCGAAACCGGAACCTTTTTCGCGCAGGCGCAGTGGATGCCGGTCGGGATCTTCACCGCGCTGTTCGGGATGGAGGCGATCGGCCCCACCCCCTATATCATCATGGCGGTCGCCAGTTCATTGCTGGTGGGTGACCCGCGGGAAATCCTGATGCCCTATCTGCTCAACGCCCTCAAGCTGGGCGACGCCGCCTCCGACAAGAAAAACCCCGTCACCGGCCGCCTTGGCGTATGGATCCTGGTCATGGTGGTGGTGTCGTTTGTGGTGGCCGGCACCGCAACCCTGTTGATCCAGTACAACCGGGGAATCACCGGGGACCCGTGGGCAAACCGTTCGTTACCCTCCATGCCGTACTTCAATCTTGACCGGATGGTGGGCGATCTGGCCGCCAGCGGCGAACTGTCCGCGGTCACCCGCTCCACCAGTCAGCAGGCCTTTCCGCGTCCGGTTCCCGTACGCGGCGCGGTGATGTGGACGCTCATGGGCGCCGGTCTGGTGCTGAGCTTCGCCTTCGCCCGCCTGCGCCTCACCTGGTGGCCTTTCCATCCTGTCATTTTCCTGGTCTGGGGCACCTTTCCGATGACCCGCTTCGGCATCAGTTTCCTCCTGGGGTGGATGATCAAACAGGGCATCGTGAAAACCTTCGGCACCAAGGGATTTCATCACCTCAAGCCCCTCATGGTCGGCATTATCTCCGCCGAGGTGCTCGCCGCCGTTCTCTGGGGCATCGTCGCCATTGTTTACTACATGAACACCGGCCGTCCTCCGACGACCTACCGAGTTTTTCCCGGATGAACGATTCCAGCCCACTTCTTGAAGCCTATGCCTGGATGGGGCTCCGCCTCTCGGTGCCCGCCCACTGGGAACTGCGCAAGCACGGCGTGCTGCCGGAAGCCGGCGCGCTGGTTTGGGTCGACCGCTATGCCCAGCGTCTGGATCTGCGCTGGCAAACCGTGAAGCAGGACCCCGACCTCGACCGCATGGTCCAGCACCGCCGCGAACAGCTCGCCTCCGAAGATCCCGACCGGATTCTCTCCGAACTTCCCTCCGGCCAGAGGCCCTGGCGGGGGGTGCTTTACGGGATGAATCCGCGCATTTGCCACGCCCTGTATTCCGATCCGGCACACAAGGTTCTGCTGCAGCTCACCTTCAGTCTGGAGGGAACCCGTGAAGAGATCAACCGCCTCCTCCGCGAAATTCTCGCCACCGTCACGGTCGCGGAGGCTCCGGCGGCGGCCACCCGCTGGCGCGCCTTCGGGATGGACGTCCGGGTGCCGGAGAGTTGGTGTCTCGACAGCGCCAAGATCCTCCCCATGGATGCCCGCCTGACCTTCTCCTGCCCCACCCGCAGGCGCTGGTCCAAAATCAAACCCGCCGTGGAAATCCGCCGCATGGGCATGGCCCGCGAATGGTTCGACGGTGATCTGGAGGCCTTTGCCCGCTCCCGCGCCCTGGATGCCGCCAACGCGCGGCTGGAGGGCGATCCCTCCCGCCTGCGCGTGCGCTCCTCGCGGCCCCGCTTCCCGCTCGTCGGCACCCTGGGTCCGGTCGAACACGAAGAACGCCTCATCCGCCACCTGCGCGAACAGAACGCCATGCTGATGATGACCCTGCGCAACGCGGAAATGGCCCGTGCCGGTCTGGATGAGGTTGTCGTTGAGGGCATCCGCCGGGCCCACCCCGCCGGGAACGAGGTCCCGGGCGCTCAGTCCCTCGATCAGCCGATCCTGCACGCCATCCCCCTGCAAAACCGGGCGGTTGCCTTGTCCCGCCAGGGCCGGGGCGGGGTACTGAAGGCTCCGGTCGCGCCGCGCTGGTGGCACCGGCGGCCTTTCCGCTGGTTCAGCGCTGCCCGCGACGAACGCGGATTCGGACTGGATCCCTACGGGCTGGAGGTTTGGGAGGCCTGTGACGGCGAGCGCAGTGTGGAACGGATTTGCGACCTGTTTGCCCAACGCCATGACGTGAGCTTCCACGAGGCCCGCGTGGCGGTTTGTCAGTTTATCCGCAGTCTTACCGAGCGCGAGCTGGTGGTGCTGCAACTTCCCAAGGAGTGTCTGGAAGCCTCATGAAAGAGATTGTTGCCCGGAATCAGGTGGATTTGGGATCCGCACGCTGCATGCAACTGGCCTTCTCCGGCATGGTGTTCCGGCTGTTCCGGTCGATGATCACCGTGGCCATTCTCGGCATGGCCGTCGCGTTCCTCGCCCACATGCTGGCCTACACGGTGATGTCGGGGGAAACCTCGCGCCGCATCTGGCGGGAACTCGAATCCGAACGCCGGCTGGGAACGGAACTCCGCCGTCTGGAGAGTCCGGATGCCGTTGCGATTCTCCTGTTCCACTGGCAGCGGGCCGAGCCCGCCCGCCTCGCCGAACACCGCGCCTGGGCCGGCCTGGAGGACGAAACCGAGGAAACCCTCAAGGCCCACGCGGCCGCCGTCCGCAGCTTCCAGCGTCAGATCGACGGACTTAATCCCCGCGAACGCGCCATTCTCGTCGGCGACCGCAATGCTTTGGCTCTGCTGGAGAATCTGGCCGACCCCTCCGCGCGTGCCGCCTTTCTTGTCCGCCTCGATCAGATGGACCGCCCCGTGCCCATGGGCGGCGAAGCCGAACTGGCCCGGCTTGCCGAACGGGACTGGCCGGAACTCGAGCGCCACCTGTCCGCCATCCGCGAAGGCCACCGCCGCGCCATCCGTCACGTGGAGACCGCCCTGGAGGGACAAAGCCTGGCCGAAGCGCTCATTGCCTCGCCGGAGCGGGTGAAACAGCGCGCCGCCGCGGCCGGATTCTCTGTGGGCGATCTCGATTTCGAGCGCCTGGCCGCCTTCGCCCGCGACGCCCGTATCCAGCGCCAGACCGAGGAAACCCTCGCCTCACAGGTGATCCGCCGCAACCTGTCGCGCGAACTCAATGTGCCGCTGGTGCAGGTGCACAGTCAGCGCCTTCTGAACTGGCTGGCCGCCGATGTGCGCAACGCGGAAGCCTTCGACGTCCTGCTGGAGGAATCCCCCCTCTTTGAACCGCTGGGCGCCGCCGATCTGCAGCGGGTCGCGGCCCGCGCCCTGGAACTCCGCCGCCTGCAGCGGCTGGTGCCGGAGGAACCCGATCTGGAAGCGGCCGAAAACCTTTTCGGCCTCGATAACTCCGCCCGCTGGCTGATTCTGCTCGCCTTCCTTGTCTGCGTCATCGGCGTGGCCAACGCCATGCTCATGTCCGTCACCGAACGCTTCACCGAGATCGCCACCATGAAATGCCTGGGGGCCATGGACAAATTCATCATGCTGATGTTTGTTTTCGAGGCCGGCATTCAGGGCCTGCTCGGCGGCGTCATGGGCGCGGCGGCCGGGCTGCTGCTCGCCTGGATCCGCGGATTTTCTGAATTCGGCGGCACGCTGGTGGTTTGGCCGGTGATGGGCACCGTGCTGCTTTCCGCCCTCACCGCCCTGGGCGTGGGCATCCTCCTGGCGGTGCTGGCCGCGGTGGGCCCGTCCCTGGTCGCCGCCCGCCTTGCCCCGATGGAGGCCATGCGCGTTGACTAACGTCCCGGGAATTGAATTATGACTGTCACGACTCCAGAAACCGAACCCCGCTCCACAGACCGTCCGGACCACCGCGCGGTCATTGTGCGCACCCTCAACCTTGAAAAAGTGTACGGCAGCGGCGACGCCGCCACCTACGCCCTCAACGGCGTGGACAGTGCGATTTACCGCGGCGAACTCATCGCCATCATGGGCCCCTCCGGATCCGGCAAAAGCACCTACTTCAACATGATCGGCGCGCTCGACGCCCCCAGCAAGGGCCGCATCCTCATCGACGAGGTGGACGTGGCCCAGCTCTCCGCCACCGAGCTGGCCTTCCTCCGCTGCCGCAAAATCGGCTACATTTTTCAGTCCTACAACCTCATCCGCTACATGACCGCGCTGGAAAACGTGACCGTGCCGATGACCTTTTCCGGCACCACCCCGGAGGAGGCCCACCGCCGGGGCATGGCCCTGCTGGACCTTGTGGGCCTTGCCGACCGCTGGCGGCACCGTCCCATCGAAATGTCCGGCGGCCAGCAACAGCGCGTGGCCATCGCCCGCTCCCTGGCCAATGAACCCCAGATTCTGCTGGCGGACGAGCCCACCGCGAACCTCGATTTCAAAACCGGCGAGGAAATCCTCGACATCCTCCGGCGCATCAATGCCGAGCGGGGGGTGACCGTGATTTGCTCCACCCACGACCACCGCCTTCTGCATTTGTGCCACCGGATCATGTGGATCCGCGACGGCAAGGTCGAACGGGTTGAACGGCGCGAGGATCTGCGCATCAAAACCGGGAAAATCGGAGGAGAACACTGATGCGAGTCCGCGCCCTGCTTTTATCGATGTTCCTGCTTCCCGCCGCGGCCGCCCTGAACGAAACGCGCTTCCACGCCGATCTGGAGGCGCTCACCCTCGCTCCGCACCGGCTGCCCGGCAGCGGGGCCCAGGCGGAGGCCATGACCCACATCCGCTCGCGCCTGGAGGGCCTCGGGCTTGACGAAGTCCACGAACTGCCCTTCGACAGCTGGACCCCGGTCCAGCTCCGCTCCGAAATGCGGGTGGACGGTGAAACCCTGCCCATCCAACCGATGCGGCCCAACCTGATGATCTGGCCGAACACCCCGGAGGAAGGCCTCCGCGGCCGAATCCTCTACGCCGCCGCCGGTGAGCTGACCGACTACGGGTCCCGCGATCCGGAAGGCGCGATCGTGATGATCGACTACAGCGGCGCGGCCAACTGGCGGCTCGCGTTTTCCCTGGGCGCCCGCGCCGTGATCTTCCACGGACGCCCCGGCGACACCCCCGCCGATCCGATTCACACCACCGCGCCCGCCAACCTCATGCGCTTCTTTCTGGACGCCGCCGATGTGCCCGATCCCCACGTCCTCGAGGGCCGGCAGGTCACGATTTTCAGCCAAACCCGCTGGGAGGCCCGGACCGACACCGTCGTCTTCGCCCGGGTTCAGGGAACCGACCCCGAACAGCGCGCCCCGGTGATTCTCGCCACCGACACCGACGCCTTCGGCAATGTGCCCTTCCGGAGTCCCGGCGCCCGCGCTGCCGCCAACAGCGCCCTGTTGCTTCAGTATGCCGAACAGTTCGCCGCAAACCGTCCCGCCCGGGATGTCGGATTCCTGTTCACCAGTTCCCGCATGTACCGCCATCAGGGCGCGCGCTATTTTTACGAAGCCTTCACCCTGCCGGAGCGCGACATCGACGAGCTAATGGACAACCAGGCGCTGGAGGCGTCCGAACTTGGCGCCGCGCTGGAACTCTTTCGAACAGAAGGACTCCGCGCCGATGCCGGCACCCCCGCCGGTGCGTTGCTCCTGCGTCAGTTGAACGAGGAGGCGTCCTTCTTGAACGACGACCTGACCGCGGCCATTCAGCGGGCGCGGCTGTCCCGCCGCGGCGTCGACGAACAGACCGCCGCTGATATTGAAGCGCAGCTCAACCGCATGCTGGAGCGCCGCGCCGTGATCGATGAGTTCCGCCGGGCACTGTTCCGCGGCACCGCGCCGGCGCTGCTGGACTCCCTGGAGGGGGACACGGTTCCCGATTTGACCTCGCTGGACACCGACGCCGAATCGCAGCAGCGCATTCTGCGGGAGATTTTCCCTGACGTTGCCGCGCAACTTCTCGGCAACACCCGCGGCCGGCTGGAACGCCGTCTGGCGGAGCTGGCCGACACCGAACGCTTTTGGGAGCGGGCCCGCGCCCTGCGGACGGACCGGGACGTGCTGCCCGGCGTCCATTTGCACATCAGCCTCAACCTGGGCGATGCCGGCTCCCGCTGGGGCGTGGTTATCGGCGACCCGGTGTTCCAGATGATGAACCTCGGCCCCATTCCCGCCGGGGACCAGCCGGGCAATTACGTCCGCATCATTAGCCAGCTGAACGATTTGGCCCGCGATCCGGGTGTCATGCCCCACCTCTCCCGCCGCAGCCTGCTCGACACCCGTCAGGGGCCCGTCTTTGCCGGAGAACCCTTCACCAGCAGCGCAAAAATCGCCGGCATGTATGCGGTGTACAACCTGGCACTCATGACCGAAAACGACGCCCGCCTGCGCGACGGACATCCGGCCGACACCCGGGAGGCACTCGACACGGCCGCCCTGCTGACCCAGGGCGGTGAGGCGCTCACGCTGATCAACGGCATCCTCGGCATCCCCAATCTCGGCAATACCCGCTCCATCAGCCGTATCGCCGGGAGCAAGCGCCCGGAATGGCGCAACGGCCGTCCCTGGGGCGATTTCGCCTCCCGCACCGTGGTGGGCGGTCTGGCCGAAAGCCGCCCCGCCGAAAACGCCCTGCTCGCGCATTGGCCCACCCCCGGCGCGCCGGCCGGAACCCACTGGAGCATTCTTCGTCCCACGGATGCTTTCCGTGACTTCATGCCGGTCGCTTTCCAGCGGGCGAACGCCTTCGGGCGGTTCCCGATCATTGGCCACCGCGAGTTGCGGGCGCAACTGGGGATCATGGGCGCGTATTTCAATGAAGACGGTTCGCTCAACGCCGTTGTCAATCAGGCCAGTCAGATTCACCCCCGCTTCGGCGCCAGCCTGCGGCTGAACCTGTTCCGGGCCGAGGGACACGTCCTACAGGCCAACCCCGGCCACCCCACGTTCCCCGCCAGCCTTCAGTTCCTCCGCGGCACCACCAATTTTGCGTTTCCGCCCGACCGCGTTCTCTGGGGAACCGTGAACGACATGAGTTTCGCCTACCTCGCCGAACGCGAACTCGACAGCGGCATCAAAGTCTTCCAGCGCCTCGGCCCGGTGGTGATGGCCGAAAACGACGGTGATCCCGTCCTCGATCCCGGTCTGCCCACCCGGCGGCTCCGCGAGCCGGTCCGCGTCAGCCGCTTCACCGCCCGCGATTTGTGGGAACTCAACGAATCCCGCCTCTCCACCATGCGCGCCCGCGGCATCAGCCGCACCGATCTGGAGCGCTTTCACAACCGCGCCCTGGCCGCGCGCGAGCAGGTAGCCGAAAGCCGTTCTCTGGCCGAGGCGGAGTCCCTGCTGCTCTCCAGCTCCTCCCTTTCGCACCGCCTCTACGAACCGCTCCGCAGTTCCATGGACGATCTGGTCACCGCCATCGTCATGCTCCTGTTGCTGACCATTCCCTTCGCGTTCGCGATGGAGCGCCTGCTCATCGGCGCCACCACGATTTACGGACGGGTGAGCGGATTCTGCGGCTTCTTCGCCGTCACCTTCGGCCTGCTCTATTTCCTGCATCCCGGATTCGCCATCTCCAACGCGCCGATGATCATCTTCCTGGCGTTCACGGTCCTCGGGCTTTCCGCCATTGTGATTCAGATGCTGATCCGCCGTTTCCGGCAGGAACTCAAACTCCTGCAGGGGCAGGGCAGTCAGGCCCACGACGCCGAAGTTTCGCGCGCCGGCACCATGCTCGCCGCCGTCGGCATGGGCATGTCCACCATGCGCCGCCGTCCCACCCGCACCTTCCTCACCGCCATCACCGTGGTGGCGCTGACCTTCACCATTCTCAGCTTCGCCTCCTTTTCCCGGGAAATGGGCATCCGCGCCGTGTACCTCAGTCCCAGTCCGGAAGAGCAACCCGACGGCGTGCTCATCCGCAGTCTAAACTACGGGCCGCTGCCCCACGGCATCCGCGAAATGCTGATGCGCTTTGACGACGGCGAAACCATTCTCACCGGCCAGTGGTGGCTGCAGCGCCGCGGAGCCGAAGGCCCCGGGCTGCTGGTGACCAATCCCGCCAACGGTCAATCCGTGGAAATCGAAGCCATGCTCGGGATCGATCCCCGCGAGATCCCCCGCTGGCCGGCCCTGGCCGCCAGCGATCCGGTTGCGGGCCGCCTCCACGATCAGTTGAATTCCGACAACGTTTTCCTCCCCGCGTTTGTCACCGAGCTGCTTGATGTCGTCCCCGGCGACACGGTGCTGCTTCGCGGCCGGCGGGTCACCGTCGGTGAAGGACTGGATCTCAACCGCCTCCAGCGCCTGCGCGGCATGGATCTGGAACCGCTGATGCCGCTGGACCCCCGCCAGATTGACGCCGCCGATGCACAGGGGCCCGCATCGGAGGCCGATTTGATGGATCTCGACGGCGAGGTGGAACGGCAGTTCAACCGCCTTGGCGTCGGGGAAATCGCGGTCACCTCCTCCCGGCAGGTCCGCGAGTTCGGCGGCCAGCTTACGGTGCTCACCCTCTATCCCTCCGAAACCGTGCTGACCCGCGAACTGGGCCAGACCGTAGCCGCGCTGGTCTCCGCCCCGGTGTGGGTCGTCAGCGAAATTGGTGTCGAACGAATGATTCTCACCCAGCTCACGCAACTCTCCGGCGTCTTTGCCATCGCCATTCCGCTGCTGCTCGGCGGGCTGATCATCTTCGGAACCCTGCTCGGCTCCATCACCGACCGCGAGAAGGAAATCTACACCTTCAGCGCCCTCGGTCTGGGGCCCTCGCATGTGGGAATGCTCTTCTTCGCCGAAGCCGGCGTATACGCGGTGGTCGGCGGCATGGGCGGTCAGCTCATCGCCCAGATTGTGGCCCGGGTCGCCACCCTCCTGGCCCGGAAGGGAATCATCGACCCCATCACCATCAATTTTTCCTCCACCAACTCGCTCTTCGCCATCGGCGTGGTGATGCTGCTGGTGCTGGTCTCCGCGCTTTATCCCGCCTACCGCGCCTCCAAAAGCGCCAACCCCGGCCTGGCCCGCGAATGGAATCTGCCCGATCCGGTGGACGGCACCCTCCGGCTGACCTTCCCCTTCACCGTTTCCGCCTACGACATCACCGGCGTGGTCAGCTTCCTGGCCGAGCATTTCCGGAGTTTCGACGATGCCGGATTCGGGAAATTCGCCACCACCGAGGCGGAAATTCTCCGCGACGGGGCCGGACAACTCGAACTCAAGGCCACGCTCGCGCTGGCCCCCTTCGACCTGGGCGTGACCGAGGAGCTTATTCTGAAAGCCTGCCCCTCCGAGATCGAGGGCATTGACGAGGTGCAGGTCACCATCCACCGCCTCAGCGGCGCCGAACGCGACTGGGAACGGGGCACCCGGGTGTTCCTGAAGGAACTCCGCACCCAGTTCCTCGTCTGGCGCACCCTTTCCCACGAAAAAATCGAATCCTACCGGGCCCAGACCTTCGCGGAACTCGGCGAGGAGGCTCAAGCATGAACAACAAACTCTTCAAATTGAAGCGCCGCCCCAAGGAAAGGGGGCTCGATAAGGAGCTGGAAGTCTTCCGGGATCAGATGCGCCCGCCGGGCACATTCGACGAGGGCTTCTCCTGGACCTCCTTTATCGGAGCCCTCTTCATCGGCATGGTGATGGTGCCCGGCGCCATCTACATGAACCTGCTCGCGGGCGAATCCATCGGACCCGCCGCCCAGTGGGTGACCTTGATTCTTTTCCTCGAGGTCGCCCGCCGCGCCAACCAGGACATTCCCAACGCGCAGATCTTCACCCTCTTCTACATCTCCGGGGCCCTCATGGCCACCGCCAGTGGATCGGCCGGAAATTTCCACGGCGGCATGCAGGCAATTTACAATCAGTTTTTTGTTCAGTCCGACGCCGCCCGCGCCGCCGGGGTTGCCGAACTGATGCCCACCTGGGTCACGCCGAATGATCCCGCCGTCCTCGAGACGCGAAGCTTTCTCCGGATCGAATGGCTCGCGCCCATCGGGCTGATGGTCTTCACCATGATCCTCGGCCGCATCGACAGCATGATCGTCGGCTACGGCCTCTTCCGGCTCACCAGTGACATCGAAAAACTGCCATTCCCGATGGCTCCCGTGGGTGCCCAGGGGATTCTGGCCCTCTCCGAGGAACAGAAAGGGCACGAGGTCTCCGCGGAAAGCAACCGGGAGGGTGTCTCCAAATGGCGGATGTTCTCCATCGGCTCCATCATCGGCCTGATCTTCGGCTTCATTTATCTCGGCATCCCCACCATCACCGGCGCGCTGCTCAACGAACCGATTACCATCATCCCGCTTCCGTTCGTGGACTTCACCCGCGACACCGCCGGGCTGATTCCCGCCGCCGCCGTGGGGCTGGCCTTCGACCTCGGGTTTGTCATCGTCGGCATGGTGCTCCCGTACTGGGCCATGGTCGGATCCTTCATCGGACTGCTGGTGACGCTGATTGTGAACCCCATGCTCTTCCGCGCGGGAGTGCTGACCTCCTGGAACCCCGGGGACAACCTTCAGGAAACCTTCTTCAAAGGCAACATCGACTTCTACTTCAGCTTCTCCATCGGCATTGCGCTCGCCATCGCCATCGCGGGTATTTTCAGTGTCGTGCAAAAAACCCGGCGAAACAAAGCCGAGCGGCTGCGCGATCAGAACCCGCTGGCGCTCTCATCGAACGCCATTCCCAAAGGCCGCGGCGACATCCGCGCCATCTGGATTTTCGTCACCTACCTGCTCGCCTGTTCCCTCTACATCGGCGTGTCCATGTTCCTGCTGCACATCACCGACGGCTCCATCCACTGGCCCGTGGTCTGGGTGATGCTGTTCTACGCGTTCGTGTTCACCCCCTTCATCAGTTACATGACCGCCCGGATGGAGGGGATCGCCGGACAGGTGATCACTATTCCTTTTGTGCGCGAAGCCAGCTTCATTCTCTCCGGCTACTCCGGGGTCGCGGTCTGGTTTCTCCCCATTCCCCTGCACAACTACGGACAGATGACCGTCTTCTACCGCCAGTGCGAACTCACCGGCACCAAATTCACCTCCATCTGGAAATCCGAAGTGCTGCTCATGCCCATCGTGCTCGGGTTCACCCTGCTCTTTGCCCACATGATCTGGCAGATGGGTGATATTCCCGGCCCCAACTTCCCCTTCGCCCAGCAGTGGTGGGAGGTCACCGCCGCCCAGCAGTCGCTGATTTTCTCCTCCACCCTTGGCGGATTCACCGAATTCGAACAGGCCATCAACCCCGGGTTCATTGGCTGGGGCCTGGGGCTCGGCTGCCTGGCTTTCGCCCTCATGGGCTGGCTGGCGCTGCCCGTCTTCCTCATTTACGGGGTGGTGCGCGGCCTCAACCAGACCCTGCCGTTCATGGTGATTCCCCAGTTCCTTGGCGCCCTCATCGGCCGCTTTTACTTCCAGCGCAAGTTCGGAGCCAAAAAATGGCGGCAAATGATTCCCGTCATCTTTGCCGGTTTCAGTTGTGGCATGGGGCTTATCGCCGTTTTCGCGCTGGGTTTCGTTTTCCTCAAAGGCAGTGTCATCAGTCTCCCCTTCTAAGGATTTCCCCATGACCGACACCCCCAAAACCCAAGCCCCCATTCCCTCCGGCGCCACCACCACCCCCATCGTGCAGGCAGACGGCGTGTCCAAGATTTACCGCCTGCGCGAGGAGACCGTGTACGCGCTCCGGAACGTGTCGCTCACCATTTTCCAAGGCGAGTATCTTTCCATCATGGGACCGTCCGGCTCCGGGAAATCAACCCTGTTCAATATTGTGGGTGCACTCGACAAGGCTTCGGAAGGCACGGTGCGCATCGGCGATCTCAACCTGTCCAAGCTCAGTCCCCGACAGCTTTCGCACGTCCGCTGCAACTACATCGGCTATGTCTTCCAGGCCTACAATCTGATTCCGTCCCTCACCGCCCTGCGCAACGTGGCCCTGCCGCGAATCTTCATGGGCTTTCCGCCCGATGAGGCCGACGCCAAAGCGGCGGAGGTGCTTGAATCCGTGGGCCTCGGCCACCGTCTCGACCACACGCCCGGCGAACTCTCCGGCGGACAGCAACAGCGCGTGGCCATCGCCCGCGCCCTCATCAACGACCCCACCATCATCCTCGCCG
>REEB01000112.1 GCA_007695295.1 Puniceicoccaceae bacterium | reverse complement strand
CTGCATCATGCCGGGGACGAGGCCCTCAACCTGGCGGGATGGGGACTTTCGGATCAGCCCGACAATCCCTTTCGGTGGGTCTTTCCGGAGGTGGTGATCGCGCCGGGCGGCTACCTGCTGGTCTGGGCGGATGGCAAAGACCGCGTGCACTGGCAGGCGACGGCCGAAGTGCCGTTGATCGAATCGGGTGAAGTCTGGCGGTATCGGGACGACGGTTCGGATTTGGGTGCGGATTGGCGGCTGGCGGGATTTGACGACACGGCCTGGGCCGCCGGGACGGCTCCATTGGGCTATGGGCCGCTGGCCAACTACGTCGAGACCACCATCAGCTTTGGGGGAGACCCCGCGAACAAGCACATCGTCACCTATTTCCGACGCACCTTCACCGCCGCACTGCCAACGGGAACCACCGAGCTCCGGCTGTCGCTGTGGGTGGATGACGGGGCGGTGGTCTATCTCAACGGTGAGGAGGTGGTGCGTGAAAACCTGCCTCCGGGGCCGGTCACGAACACCACCCTCACACCCACCTTTGTCGGCCAATGGCCCACATGGAACAGCTATGCGCTGTCGGTCTCCGCTCTCGTCGAAGGCGAAAACGTCCTTGCGGTGCAAGTCCACCAATACCTGCCCTCGAGCAGCGACCTGGCCTTCGACCTCCAACTGGCGGCGGTCGTGTCGGATCCGGAGTTGCACGCCAATTTCAGTCTCAGCTCCGACGGGGACTGGGTGGTTTTGACGGCTCCGGATGGCACCACGGTGGATGCGGTGGCGGTGCCCCTCCTGCCGCGCGATGTTTCCTACGGGCGATCGGGTGGAGGGTGGGCGTATTTTTCCGATCCCACTCCGCGGGGGCCGAACACGACCACGGCCTACGAGGGTTTGGTTGATCCCCCCACGTTTTCGGTGGCGCCCGGGTTTCATCCGGGTCCGGTCGCATTGGAGCTGCATCATCCCGATCCGAACGTCACCCTGCGCTACACCACGGATGGTTCGGCCCCGGCCGGCAGCGGAAGCGTCTATCAGGAGCCGCTCATCCTCACCTCCCGGAGCGGAGAACCGAACCTGCTTTCGATGATTCCGACGAGTCCGCCGGAGGCCAATCAGAATTGGCGGACCTTCGGCTGGCTGCCGCCCCTGGACACCGTGGCCAAGGCGCGGGTGGTGCGGGCGGTGGCGGAGAAGGAGGGATATTTGCCACGCGAGACCGCGAGCGGGACCTGGTTTGTCGGGCCGGAATTGGCGGGGCGCTATGCGGTGGACGTGGTTTCACTGATCGCCGAGCCGGAGGATCTCTTCGGCCACGAGCGGGGCATTCTGGTGCCCGGGCAAACCTATCAACAAAATGGATACAGCGGCTGGTGGGGCTTCGGCAGCGGCAATTACTCGATGCGCGGGCGCGATTGGGAGCGGCCGGTGCATTTCGAGTTTTTCGACCGGGCCGGTGGGGCCCGGGTGACCCACGGCGACCTCCACGTCCGCACGCATGGCAACGCCACCCGGGTCATTCCCCAGAAAGCGCTCCGCCTCTACGACCGCGGGGACGGCTCCGGCAACCGGCTCCAGTATCCGTTTTTCGACGACCCGGCACACGCCGCGCACCGGAGACTCCTGCTGCGGCACTCCGGCCAGGACTGGTGGGCCTATGGCGACACCGACCTGGCTCCGACCATGTTCAAAGACGCCTACCTGCAGCGTTTGGTGAGCCACCTGCGGTTTGATTGGCAGGCCTACCGGCCGACGGTGGTCTTTCTCAACGGCGAGTACTGGGGCATCCACAACCTGCGCGAGCGCATCGACCGCTATTTTGTTGCCGGGAGGTTCGGCGTCGATCCCGAGCGGGTCGATCTGCTCAACGGCAATGCCCAGGTGGTCGAGGGATCCAACCAGCACTACCAGCAGATGATGCAGTTCGTTCAGCAGAATGATTTGAACGATCCGGCCAATTACGCGCACCTGAAGACCCTGATGGACGTCGATTCGTACCTCGACTACCTGGTGGCGCAGACCTTTCTGGCCAATGACGACTGGCCGGGAAACAACATCCGGTATTGGCGGCTGCAAACCGAATATCTGCCCGATGCCCCTCCCGGGCTCGACGGGCGCTGGCGCTGGATTGTCCTCGATCTGGATTTTGCCTCCAACTACCGCAAGAACCTCGATCGGGACATGTTTCACTTCCTGAAAAACCCGACCAACTCGAGCTGGCCGAACCCCGCTTGGTCGGTGGTCCTGGTCAATCGCCTGTGGACGAGCGAGGCCTTTGTCGCGGCCTTCGCCAACCGCTATGCCGACCACCTCAACACCACCTTTCAGCCCGGGCGGGCCCATGAAATGGTCGACGCCATGGAAGCCGCCCTCGAGCAGGACATCGTGGAGCACTTCCGGCGTTGGGGCCGCAACTACAGCCTCAACCAATGGCGGGGATTCGTGGAGCGCCTGCGGATGTTTGCCCGCGACCGTCCCGCCCACGTCTGGAGTCACCTCAACCAGCACTTCAATCTCGGGGGCACGGCCGAGGTCACCCTGCGCAACCCGCAGCCGGAGCGCGGCCATCTCCGCATCAACGGCATGGCGCTGGACGAAACCCTCAACCCGGCGGTGGCGGGACGGCCGGCGGAGTGGAGCGGCCTCTATTTCCGCCACCTGCCGGTGGAGGTGGAAGCGGTGCCGGGGCCCGGGTACCGGTTTGCCGGCTGGGAAGAGCTGTCTGGTGAAGAGGCGTCACGGGTGCAGCTGACGCCCGGGACCGCGGCCGGGTTGACTGCTGTATTCGAAGAAGCACTACCGACTGCACTGATCCACTACTGGAGCTTCAACGCCGAAACCGTGACCGCCGACTACAGTGCGGGCGGCGCCGTCCTGACCGCGTTCCTCTCCGTCCATGGCCAGCTGACCTATGGCACCGGGCAGGGATTTGTCGGAGCAAACGGTTTTCTGGGAGAGCCCCCCGGTGATCACCTGCGGCTGAATCATCCCCTGGGTTCGGTGCTGCGGTTCCACCTGCCGACGACCGGGGTGGAGCAGCCGGTGGTGCGCTATGAAACCCGGCGCTCCGGCCAGGGGGCGGGAATTCAGGAACTGTACTACACCGTCGATGGCAGCACCTTTCTGCCCTTCGGCCAACGGCTTGTCCTCGCCGACGACCCCCGGCTCCAGGAGTTGGACTTTTCCGGAGTGGAAGGAGTGGACGACAATCCCGACTTTGCCATTGAGATACGCTTTGCCGAGGGCTTGGGCGACACGGCGGGCAACAACCGCTTCGACAATCTTTCCCTCGAGGGCATCCCCTTGCCGGGGACGAATCTGCCGCCGGTGCCGACCCTCTTCGCGGGTCCGCTGCGGGTCAGGGAAGGCGGCGAACCGGAGTGGGTCGAGATGGCCGCCCTCTTTTCCGATCCCGACGGGGACGAACTCGACTTCACCATCAGCATGGAACGCCCGGCCCACGCCGACGTTTCGCTTGAGGACGGATTTCTCAGAGTGCAGGGCCAGGCTCGCGGGGAGAGCATCGTCACCCTGACGGCTTCCGACGGGCATCACCCGCCGGTCGCGCGCCCGCTGCGGGTTTTGGTCCACCCGGCGCCGCATGCACTGCGCAAGAAGGACTATGAGTTCACGGCTTGGGATGCGGGTGCTCCCGAAGGTGTATACCCGCCGCACTTGCTGTTTCTGCAAAGTGCCGTCTCCGATCCCAATGCGGACACGCCGCTGGACCACGCCTATCACATCCCGTGGGACGACTATGCCACAGGAGATGCGGTCGGATTTCCCTACAACAATGAGAGCCGGACCAGAATCAACGGGCTCGGTGACCGGGGTATTGCTTTTATCAATACAGGCCGGGGGCGGGATCTCGGTGGAGCGCTGCTTGCCCTCGACACGCGCGGGGTCTTTCGGGCCGCCATCGAATGGACTGCGGGTACGGAGACGCCGAACAGCCGTGTCTATGAACTGCGTTGCTACTATCGAGTAGGCACGGAGGGACCCTTCCTGGAGCTTCCGACTTCCGGCGCATCACTGGTTTACCTGCGATCGGAGACCGCGGGGCACGAAGCGGCCTTCGGCCCGGTGGGGCTGCCGCCGGCCGCGATCGACCAGCCGTTGGTGGAATTGCTCTGGCGTTATCAGCATGTGGCCGGGACCAGCGGTCCGCGGGCCGCGCTGCGCCTGGATGACATTCGGGTGTCCTGGGATGGGGAGGTGCGCAGCTATGGCGAATGGGTCGCCCGGGAGTTTCCCGACTTCGATGATCGCATCAATCCCGCCCTTGCCGGACCCGCCGCGGATCCAAACGGGAGCGGGCTGTCGAATCTCCAGCGCTATGCCTTGGATCCGCTGGGGGTGGTGGAGGATTTGCGGCGGTTCCCGGAATTGCGCCGCACCGATGGACAGCTTGAGGTGGTGTTTCCGTTTCACGGACTTTCGGACGACGTGGCCATCCGTTTGCTGGCCGGGTCCGACTTGCTGGACTGGCAGGACGTCTGGTGGGATTCACGGACCGACCCTGTCCCGGCTGTTTCCAGTGGGCTCATCGCCATCGTGATACCCGAACCCGATGGTCAAACCGCGCGCTTTTTCCGCTTGGAAACGCTCTTGCTGGAGTGACGCGGCGCGGGTGGGGAGTCAGGCCCGTGGTCGGCCGAGGTGGACGGTAGTGCGGTAGAGGAAATCCACGCGGCCGTTTTCCTGATGGCGGTCGAAGAGGGTGCGGAGCGCTGCCAGCATGGCTGAGTGGCGGGGGTGGTCGGCGTTGGGGATGTAGGACGAGGAAAGGGCTCGGCCGGTGAGGCCCTCGAGGTCGAAGCTTTGTCGGTTGGAAAAGCCGGTGGAGGAAAACGAGCCGGGCGCAAACCAGTCCGCGAGGAGCCGGTCATCGATCCGGCGTTGGGAAACGGAGGCATAGTCGGTGCCGTGGGTGTGCAGAAACCGTTCGTAGTCCTCAAGAAAGGCGCAGCCCTCGGTGAGGCGTTCGTTCCAGATGAGCGCCACCCATCCTTCCGGGCGGAGGATGCGGGCAAACTCCTTTTGGCAGGCGTCCCGATCGAACCAGTGAAAGGCTTGGGCCACGGTGATGAGGTCGGCGGAAGCGGCGGGGAGTCCGGTGGCTTCGGCGGTGGCGGCGTGGCTGGTGAAGCCGGATTGATCGCCAAGCTGGAGTTCAGCGATGCCGCGCATCTCCTGGTTGGGCTCGACCGCGTGGACGTGGCAGCCGGTTGCGAGAAGCAGCTTGGTGAAGATGCCCGTGCCCGCGCCGCAATCGGCGACCACGGAGTCCGGACCGAGTCGGCAGCGGTCGCGCAGGAGCCCGATGACCTCCGGTGGGTACGTCGGTCGCCAGCGGACGTAGTGATCGACGCGATCGGAGAAGCGGGTGGTGGGGGAGGTCATGGGATGGCGGATGGAGCGGGTGTTTGCGAAGGACCGGCCGAGGCGCGGAGATATCGGTCCCGGGGCGTCGGTTTTCAGGGTTCACCATTGGGAAACCCTGTCCAAGCCCGTAATTCTTCTCCTAATCCTAATCGTGATCGTAATTCCACCTCCCGTTCTTCCACGGGTCCTGCGCCGTACCCAGATGATGCTTCCTCGATGCGGTTGGCAGAAATGCCCTCGATCAGTCGATTATGATTACGAGCAGGATTACGATTAGGAAGGGCGGCGGGGCACCAAAGACTCACGTACGCAATTGGAGGTGCTGTTGAACTCAGGAAATCGGTCCCGGGGCTTCGGTTTCAGGGTGGGGCCAAGGCATCGACGGCAGGCGTTGGGTGGTCGGTTTTGCGGGCCACGACCATGATCTCGATTTCGTCGAGGTCGAGGCCGCGGACTCCCCAATGGCCGGCGGTTCCGCCCCAGAAGTGAGCTGGAGTGAGACCGGCGAGCCGGCAGAGCAGGGCCAGCTCGGTGGCCACGAAACCCCGCTCGCGCACGCGCAGCGGGGCGGCGCCATCCTCCGGGGCGAGTTCGGTGGTCTCGGTCAGGGTGAGGGGATCGAAGCGGCCCGCGGTGACGTCTTCCGGGCCGTATTTGCGCAGAAAGGCGGCGCCGTTGAGAGCGGTGAGGACAAAAGGCGCCTCCGGCTGCAGACTGCGGGAGATGTTCGCCAATATCCGGAGAGGCTGCCCGACGGGATCGTCGTCCTGCCCGAGCAGGCCGAAGGCGCCCTCGCAGAGGCAGATGGCGGCATCAAAGTCGGGCGGGAGTGAAAATCGGGTCGCATCAGCCTGTATCCAATCCACGGCGACACCGGCTTTCCGGGCGGCTTCGCCGGCGCGGGCCAGCATCTGCTCCGACAGATCGATGCCGGTGACGCGGCATCCGCGCCGGGCGAGTTCGATGGCATGGCGGCCGGTGCCGCAGCCGACATCAAGAATCCGCTGCCCGTCCCGCAGGCCGCAGGTTTCGATCAGAAAATCGACTTCGCGGACGGTGTTGGCGGTGAAGGCATTGCGCTCGTAGTGGGGCGCATGGGCGTCGAAAAACGACTGCCAAGTAGAAGGATGGTGCATCGAGCAATCGCCGGGCCGGGAAAGCGGCGGCCGCTTAGTCCTTGGGCGGCGGGGCGATGGTGTCGATCCGCTGCATGACCTCTTCGGTGAGCAGGGGCACGGCTTCGAGGGCCTGGAGATTATCGGTGAGCTGGGAGGCGCGGGACGCGCCGAGGATGACGGTGCTGACGCGGGGATTTTTCAGGCACCAGGCGAGGGCGAGCCGGGCCAGGGGCATGCCAAGGTCGTCGGCGACGGCCTTCAGTTTGCGTGTGGTGGCGACGAGTTGGGCTCCTTTCTCGCCTTTGAAATTCTCGGCCAGCCAGCCCATGTTGGGCAGGGAGAGGCGGGAGCCTTCGGGGATGCCGTCGAGGTATTTGCCGGTGAGGAAACCGCTGGCGAGGGGAGACCAGATGGTCGTGCCGAGACCATCGCTGGTTTCGTAGAGGGGGGCGTATTCCTTTTCGATGCGCCCGCGGGTGAAGAGGTTGAACTGGGGTTGCTCCATGGTCGGCCCGATCAGGCCAAGTCGCCCGGCGATGGATTTTGCTTCGGCGATTTGCTGCCCGCTCCACTCGCTCGTGCCCCAGTAGAGGACCTTGCCCTGCTCGATGAGGGTGTTCATGGCGCGGACGGTTTCCTCGATCGGCGTTTCCGGATCGGCGCGGTGGCAAAAGTAGAGGTCGAGGTAGTCCACCTGGAGACGGCGGAGGGCGGCTTCGCAGGCCTCGATGACATGCTTGCGGCTGAGGCCACGCTGGTTGGGGCCTTTGCGGGCGGCGCCGAAAAAGACCTTGCTGGAGACGAGGTAGGTGTCGCGGGGCCACTTCTTGGCGGCGAGAACCTCGCCCATGACCTCCTCGGCGCGGCCTTCGGCGTAGGCCTCGGCGTTGTCGAAGAAATTAACCCCGGCATCGTAGGCGACGCTCATGCACTCGTCGGCGAGGCGGGCATCAAGTTGGTCGGCGAAGGTCACCCAGGCTCCGTAGGAGAGGGCGCTTACTTTGAGTCCGGATTTTCCGAGGCGGCGGTATTCCATGGTCATGAATGGGTGATGGGGAAGATCAGTCGAGGAGGGGAGTAAGGGTTTCGCGGAGGCGGATGACGTCGGCTTCATTGGCGCCGTCCTTTCCGGGCAGGGCTTCGATGGCGATGGGGCCGTCGTAGCCGTGGGAGCGGAGGTCGGCGACAAAGCCGGCGAAGTCAATCGTACCTTCGCCGCAGGGCAGGTGGATTTTTCCCGGGCCGGCGTCACGGATGTGGACGTGGGCGGCGCGTTGAAGCACGAAGTGCGTCTCAGCCGGCGGGAGGTTTTGGGCGGCGAAGTGGGAGGGGTCGTAGGCAACCCGCAACTCGGGCAGGGCTTCGAAGAGCCGGCGGATTTCGTCGGGCGTCTCGAAAGGAGTGTTGGCATGGGGCTCGAGCAGAAACTCCACACCCGCCTCCCGGCCCGCCTCGAGGATTTCCCGGTAGCTGGGCAGGGAGGCTTCGAAGAGATCCTCCCAAGCCCGGTCCCGCTGGCGGAAGCCGGGATAGAAGGATGCCAGCCCGACTCCGAGCCGGCCCATCAGCCGGGCTATTGCCCGGGCCTGTGCGCGGCGGTCGGCATTGGTTTCAGCGTCGCGCTGTTGGGGCGAGGGGAAGGCACAATTGAGGGCCGCAACCATCAGCCCGGAGGAAGCGACGGCGGCCTCAATGGCGGCGGTCTCGGTCTCGAAGTCGGCCGCGACGGCGGCAGGCACGATTTGGTTCCAGCCCGGGATCGCGATCAGGTCGGCATGGGTGAATCCGATCCCTTTGATCGCCGCGAGGGTGTCGGGCAGGGGCGATTTCCAGGCGCTGCAGGAGCAGGAGAGGTGCATCAGCGGAAAGGGGGGCGGATTCAGCCGGCGGAGGCGGCGGGCTCGAGCATGAGGTCCAGCGGGAAGCGGTCCTGGGTGAGGGGAAGTGTCACCATGGAGCGGATACGGGCGGATTCGTAGAGGGCGGAGAGCGCTTCGTGCACGGGGAGGGCGTGGGCCGAACTCATGGGATGGTCCCCGCCGCCTTCGCGGATGATCTTTGCGAGGGCCGCATAGGCGTCGGCGATGAGTTGGCGGGGCGCCGGCCGCTCGAGGAAAAGGGACTTCCAGCGACCCCGGCCCTCCGCCGCGGGCACACAGCGATACTGCCCCTCCACGACTGCGGCCTCGTGATCACCGGGTTCGCCATCGTCGAGGAAGAGGTTTTCGCCGGTCTTGTCGCCGGTGCGCCAGAGGCGGCCGCGGGTGCCGATGATTTCGAGATCGTGGTAGGCGCGGCGGCGGTCGTGGAGCTGGCCGCAGTAGACTTCGATGCGGAGCTGGTTTTCCAGAAAAAGCACGCCGGTGGCGGCCTCCTCGACGACATGCCCGAAACGGGTGCCCTCGCCCACGTCGAAGCCGGTCCCCCCGGCGGAGGCGTCGGGCGCCTTCCAGTGCGAGCGGTAGACGGTGCCCCAGGCGGTTTTGACCGGCACCTCGCCGGCGAGGAAGAGCAGGCTGTCGATAAGGTGGGTGCCATCGCTGAGGAGATCGCCGGCGCAGTCGCCGCGCATCAGCCGGATCTCTCCAAGAGCGCCGGACTCGACGAGGCGCCGGGCTTCGAGCAGGTCTGGTCCGGTGCGCCGCTGGTGGTTGATGATGAGCGGGATGCCGCGCCGCTGGCAGGCCTCGTGCATGGCGCGGGCGTCGGCCAGGTGGACGGCGATGGGCTTTTCGCAATAGATGCCGCGAACCCCGGCCTCCGCCGCCGCCAGGGTGATGGGGGCGTGGGAGCTGTTGGCGGAAGTGACGCTCACTGTATCCGGTTTTTCCTTACCGAGCATTTCCTCAAGGGAGGTGTAGGGGCGGACCCCCAGCTCGGCGGCGAGTTTTTCAGCCGCTTCAGGGAAAATGTCCTGAACAGCGACAAGTTCGTAATCGGGGTGGTCGGCCAAGAGGCGGGCCTGGCTGCCGCCCATGCGGCCGCAGCCGGCGAGGACGGCGCGGAGTTTGGAGGTGGTTTCGGTCATGGTGGAGATCAGCCGGGGATGCCGGGGAGGGTTTCAAGAAAGGCTTTGCTGCGGCGGAGGCTTTCCCAAGGGTCGAGGTCCTTGGGTGGAACCAGTTCGAGTTGGAAGCAGATTTTCTCCGGGTCGGGATGGCGGTTGATGAGGGTTGTGAAAACCTCGCGCAGGCGGGCGTGGCCCTCGCCGATGGAGGCGCCCTGGACCACAAAATGAAGGATGCTCTCGTCGGGATGGACCAAGTGGTCCTTGAAATGGGTGCCGACGACGTGGGGTGCGGCGGCTTCGATTTCCTCCCAGATCTTTTCGCCCAGCATGAAGCAGTTGCCGGTGTCGAGAAAGATGCCGAGGTGGGGCACCGTTTCGCAGAGGCCGACCAGCTCTGAGAGGTAGTAATCGCAGTGGTTTTCGATGCCCAGCGGGCAGCCCAACTCATGGCAGGCCTTGGCAAAAGGGGGCAGGAGATCAGCCAGACGCTCGAGCTGCCATGGCAGGGAAGGCGTCTCCATGAACCGGTGGTACCTCCCGACGGAAAACGGCACGATCGGGGCCCGGACGAGGTCCTTGAAAACCTTGAGATCGGTCAGAAACGCCTCGATGGCCCGCCGCGCTTCCCCGCTGTCCTCGGCAAACCAGGGCACCCGGGGGTGGGGCGTAAGGGCAAGGTCATGCTTGGAGACGGCCGCCCCGACCCGGTCGCGGAAGGCGGGATCCTCCTTCAGGCGATCGAGCGAAACGTTGGTGGAGTAGAAGCCGTTTTCGATGTTAAACCGAATGCGGTTCCAATCCTGGTCCTCGCGATCGAGGAGAAAAGCGCCGGGGTAGACGCCGGAGTAACCCCAGCGGAAGCGCCGGGCAGCGGGGTTGGAAGGTGCGGTCATGGAAGCAAAGTCGCCACGATGGCAGCGCGGAGGCCGCGTGCAAAACGAAACGGAGGTTTGTTTGGATTGAGAACGTTTTGACCGCTCAATCCGGCATCACCTTACAGGTAAATCAGTTTCCGGAACCGGCGTCACTTGACCCGGACAGGAGTTGTCGGGTTGGCTGGCCCGGCCTTTGGACACGAACGAACGCGACCATCCCCCTAGCCCCATGCCCTCCCCTTTTTGCCACCGGCCCGCCCGCCTCGCCGTGAGTGGAATTGTTCTCGCCGGCTTCCTTACGGCCTGCACGGCCGGGCCGGAGCCCCGCCCCGATCATGGAACTGCCGATTATCCACGCTACGCCGTGCCGCGGCTGGAAGGTGAGACCCTCCCCGGGCTGCCGCCGGTGACGGGGAGGATCAAGGTCGACCAGTTCGGCTACCTGCCGGATGCGCACAAAGTGGCGGTGGTCAGCGATCCACAGATCGGATACAATGCGATGGACGCCTACTCCCCAGGGGAGGAACTGCAGGTGCGGCGGAGGGAGGACGGCGGGATCGTCCACCGCGGGGCGCCGCAGTCGTGGAACGACGGGGCGGTGGATGAAAACTCCGGCGACCGCGGCTGGTGGTATGATTTCAGCGCCGTGCGGGAGTCGGGGGAGTTCTATGTGTATGATCCCTCGACGGGACTGCGTTCGCCGGTCTTCCGGATCGCGGCGGATGTATATCACCCGATCCTGGTGGCGGCGGTGCGGACGTACTTTTACCAGCGCCTCGGGGTGCCGCTGCGGCCGCCCCACGCCGAGGAGCCTTGGGTCTTTGAAGCAGCGCTGCTCCAGGACCGCGAAGCCCGGGCGGTCTGGGCGCAGGATGATCCCGCGACCGAGCGCGACCTTTCCGGGGGCTGGATGGATGCCGGCGACACCAACAAGTATCCACCGCACAACCACAATGCGCTGCATTGGTTGCTCTACGCTTTTCGGGCCAACCCGGAGGCCTTCGGTGACGATTTCAACATCCCCGAGTCGGGCAACGGACTGCCCGATCTGCTCGACGAGGTGAAATTCCAGCTCGATTGGCTGGTGCGAATGCAGGCGGAGGAAGGCGGGGTGTTCATTAAAATGGGCAACATCACCTACGCCGGCTTTGTCTGGCCTCTGAGCGAGGATCGCCGGCCGCGGTTTTATGGGCCGCCCTGCACCGGAGCGACGATTGCTTTCGCCAGTTCAGTGGCCCATGCGGCTCGGGTGTACGGAGGATTTGAGCAATGGCGGGAGTTTGCGCAGGAGCTGAAAGAGCGGGCCCTGCGCGCGTGGGCTTGGTACCAAGCCACCCCGCGGACAACCGATCTGGACGACGGCACGATCAAGGCCGGGAGGGTCAACCGCGATTTGGATTCCCAGGACCGGATGGAGGCCATCGCCGCGCTCCAACTCTGGCTGCTGACCGGTGAGGATCGTTTCCATGAAGCCTTCCGCGCCAAGGCGCACACGACCCGGCAACTGTCCGGCTCCACCTGGAGCACATCGGAAGCCGGTTCCGCGGAGTCGCTGCTTGAGTACCTCTCCCACCCGGAGGCCGATCCGGAACTCGCGGCGCGGATCCGCGGGCAGCTGGAGCGCTCCGCGGCGGATGCGCAGTGGGCGCCGGCTCCGGAGGCCGATCTCTACCGCGCCCGGATGAGCCCGGGCTCCTTCACATGGGGGAGCAACATGGGGAGGGCCAGCGCCGGCCATGTCCTGCTCAAGGCTAAAGCGGCCGGTGCCGTCGAGGGCGGGGCGCGCGACGGCCTGCGCATGCGGGCGCTCGACCTGCTCCATTACTTCCATGGGGTGAATCCGCTCTCCAAGGTTCACCTCACCAGCATGGGCGGTTACGGCGCCGAACGCTATGCCACCCGCATTTGGCATGAGCGCTTCCATCACACCAGTCCCCTGGCGGCCCGGCCCGCCCCGGGATACTTGGTGGGTGGTCCCAACGCCCGTTACGGAGGCCGCAGCCGCGAAGGTGAGGAGGGTTCGGTGGAGTGGATTCGCGAGCAACCACCTGGGAAAGCCTACGCCGACTTCAACGACCCCTGGCCTTTGAACAGTTGGGAGATCACCGAGAACGCCATTTACTACCAGGCCGCCTACATCCGATTGTTGAGCGCGTTTGTCAACGCCCCCGAATGATGAAATTGGCTGCGCCCTCAAAACACTATATGCCATCGCTCTTCGCGCCGCTCATCCGTTGCCGATCCCTGAGTGCAACGCCCGAATTCGCACCTCCGCCGGATGATGACGAAGACTCAACCAACACCATCGGTGCCGGCGCGGGCGATGCCCTCGTCCTTCATGCCTGCGCCCTGCCGCGGGCCCGCCACCTCTGTGAAACTGGAGGCAAATCATGCTGAGCAGACTCCTCGCTGCATTGCTCTTATCACACATCGCGGCCTTCGGATCCGTTGCCCAAGTGAAGATCATTCTCGACACCGACTTTGGCGGCGACGCCGACGATCTGGGGGCTCTGGTCATGCTGCACAACCTGAAGAACCGCGGCGAGTGTGAACTCCTGGCAATCATGAGCTGGCAGACGGAGCGTTCTGTCATCCCCGCCATGGACGCCGTAAACCGTTTCTACGGCAATCCAGACATTCCCATGGCCATTCGCCACCGGAACTATCATTCCGCTGCCTGGAACTACAGCAAGCCCTTGGCCGATGCGCTGCCGCATCGGCGGACCAATGACGACGTGCCCCTTGCCGTCGATTTGTACCGGAAAATTCTGTCGAGGCAGGTTGACCAAAGCGTGACGATTGTCACCGTTGGCCCGCTGAAGAACATCAAGGACTTGCTCCAATCCGATCCGGACGTGCATTCCGAACTCCCTGGCAGGGCGCTCATCGAGCGGAAGGTGAAGCAGTTCGTGATCATGGGTGGCCACTTTCCCCGCGGACAAAACGAATGGAATTTCAACGGAGGCATGCCTGGCGTAACTCGTTACGTGCTGGAACATTTGAACGTGCCCATCGTGTTCTCCGGTTTCGAGGTGGGAGTCCGGATCAAGACCGGGGCCGCCTTCAACCGCTTGGATCCCGGGCACCCGCTCCACATAGGTTTCAGTCACTTCAGCAAGCACGCCCCTTGGATGAAGCGATATTACAGGGGCAGGATCCTGGACAACGCTTCTTACGATCAGACGGCGGTGTTGTACGCAGTTCGCGGAGGAGTGGGTAAGTACTGGGACAGGGTCGAAGGAGGGCGATGTGTGGCTGAGGAGAACGGGGACAACCACTGGGTGGAGGGCGAAGTCACCAACCACTCTTACCTCGTCCTGAGGGAATCGCCCGCGGCGATGGCTGCGCTTATCACGGCCATCATGCTCGATGAGTTTTGAGGTGTCCTCCGCGGTCGGCGGGGGGTTACTCGGGTCTACCGTTAAACCGTTATCCAAGACCGGGCTTCCTTGACCCGGATGGCTGCACTCGGGTTGGCTGGCCGGAGCCTGATCACCCCCAAAAGTCCCAGCCCCATTGCCCCATGAACACCCATCTGCACCACCAGTCCGTTCGCATCATCATCGGAGGACTTTTTCTCGCTGGCTTCCTTTCGGCCTGCACGGCCGGGCCGGAGCAGATTTCCGAAACCAAGGCGGGAGAGTATCCCCGTTTCGCCGTGCCGCGGCTGGAAGGTGAGACCCTCCCCGGGCTGCCGCCGGTGACGGGCCGGATCAAGGTCGACCAGTTTGGCTACCTGCCCGCGGCGCACAAAGTGGCGGTCGTCAGCGATCCACAGATCGGATACAATGCGATGGACGCCTACACCCCGGGGGAGGAACTGCAGGTGAGGCGGAGGGAGGACGGCGGGATCGTCCACCGCGGGGCGCCGCAGCCGTGGAACGAAGGGGCGGTGCACGAGGACTCCGGCGACCGCGGCTGGTGGTATGATTTCAGCGCCGTGCGGGAGTCGGGGGAGTTCTATGTGTATGATCCCTCGACGGGACTGCGTTCGCCGGTCTTCCGGATCGCGGCGGATGTATATCACCCGATCCTGGTGGCGGCGGTGCGGACGTACTTTTACCAGCGCCTCGGGGTGCCGCTGCGGCCGCCCCACGCCGAGGAGCCTTGGGTCTTTGAAGCAGCGCTGCTCCAGGACCGCGAAGCCCGGGCGGTCTGGGCGCAGGATGATCCCGCGACCGAGCGCGACCTTTCCGGGGGCTGGATGGATGCCGGCGACACCAACAAGTATCCACC
>REEB01000006.1 GCA_007695295.1 Puniceicoccaceae bacterium | reverse complement strand
CGCCCGCTTCGAGCCGGTCGTCCGGGATCCCGGCCAAGGGGCCGGTCCGCAGTTTGAGCCGCATCGCCGAACAGGCCCGCAACACCGGCTCGGTCTGGTCTTCGGACACCACCACCCGCCCGCTGCGGTAGAACTCGCTGTCGAAAAGCGCCCGCAGGTGGCGGGCATCACTGCGCTGGCTGCCGAGGAGGCCGGACTTCCAGAAATCGAGCATTTCAGGATCAACGCCGTCGAGCCCGACCTGGGGGAGTTCATCCTTTTCGAGCTGGTGGAACAACGGCTCCACGAACTCCAGCAGCGGCTCCACCACCGGCAGACTCAGCTTTACTTCAACCTGCTTCATCGGGTTCGAGGATGGCGTTCAGGTGCCACTCGTGGAGAGTGTAAACGTACGCCTCGGCTTTTTCGCGCGATCCGATCCAGACCACCGAGCGCCCCAGCTCGTGCACTTCCAGCATGTGCTTGCGGGCTTTGGTCTCGTCGAACCCGAAGACCCGCCGGAAGACCAGGACGACATAGGACATGAGGTTGACCGGGTCGTTCAGAACCACCACCCGCCAGAGCGGTTCGAGTGCTGTTTTCGCCTTCGTTTTCTTCGCCGGCAGTGCGGTGGTCTTCTCGGTCGTCATGATCCGTCGCCGGCGCCCGCTTTCTCCCGGGCCGCCTTCAGGTGGACGGCGGCTTCGGCCAGCGGATGCTTGGCGAATTCCTTTTCCCCCCGCCACTTGAGCTCGAAAACGCCCGCCTCGAGGCTGCGGTTGCTCACCGTCAGGCGCAGCGGGATGCCGATGAGGTCGGCGTCCTTGAATTTCACCCCGGGGCGCTCATCCCGGTCGTCCACCAGCACATCCATGCCGAGCGACTCGCAGGTTTCGGCCAGTTTTCTCCCCGCCTCCATGACCGCCTCGTTTTTCGGATCGAGGATGCAGATCAAAACCTGAAACGGCGCCACCTGCCAGGGCCAACGGATGCCGTCGGCATCATGGGACTGCTCGATGACGGCCTGGAGGGTGCGGCTGATGCCGATGCCGTAGCAGCCCATGACCATGGGCAGGCTGCGCTTCTCGGCATCGCTGTAATAGGCCCCGAGCGTTTCGCTGTACTTGGTGCCGAGTTTGAAGACGTGGCCGACTTCGATCGCGCGGGCCACCTCCAGGGGCTTGCCGGACCGGGGGCAGGGTTCGCCGGCGCGCACCCGGCGGAAATCCCCGTAGCGGGTCACCGCGAGATCCCGCTCCACATTCACTTGCCGGAGGTGAAAGCCTTCGCGGTTGGCCCCGGTGACGCCGTTGCCGATGCGCTTGATGGCGTGGTCGGCAAAGACCCCGGCCAACTTCTCGGGCTGCCGGATGGTGCCCCGCACCACCCCCAGACTACCCGGGCTCGCGCCCATCACGGGCTCGATTTCCTCAGCAGTGGCCGGCCGCACGCGCTGAAAGCCGAGTGCGCCCAGTTTCGCCTCCACCACTTCATCCTCCCCGCGCAGGACCACGGCGAAGAGCCGGTCGTCGCCGACATAGACCAAGGTCTTGAACTGGTGGGCGGCCGGGACGTCGTAGGGCGGCTCCGCCAGCGCCGCAATCGTCTTCACCCCGGGGGTGGGAAATTCCTCCACCTCGCCTTCCGGCTCCACCGGCGCCACCTCGGCGAGGCTGAGCGCACTGACCGCCTTTTCCACGTTGGCGGCATACCCGCTTTCCCGGCAAAACACGATGTCGTCGTCACCGACTTCCGCCGGAACCATGAATTCACTCGAAAAGCTTCCCCCCATCACGCCGGTGTCCGCCTCCACGGCCACGAAGCGCACGCCGCAACGGGTGAAAAACCGGGTGTAGGCGGCCTCCATCCTGCGGTAGCTTTCGTTCGCGCCTTCGTCGTCGGCGTCGAAGCTGTAGCCGTCCTTCATCAGAAACTCCTTCGCCCGCATGAGCCCGAAGCGGGGCCGGATTTCGTTCCGAAACTTGGTCTGGATCTGGAAGAAATTGCGCGGCAGGTCGCGGTAGCTGGAGAGTTCGTTGCCCACCAGGGGGGTGATGACTTCTTCGTGGGTGGGCCCGAGTACCAGGACCGGCTCCTTGGGAAATTCGTCTTCCGCCCCGGCCCCGCCGACCGAAAACATGACCTCCCGGGCCGCCGCCCAGCGGGGACCGTTTTTCCAGTTTTCGGCCGGATGCAGCGCGGGCATGAGCAGCTCGATCGCCCCGGCCGCCTCCATCTCCTCCCGGCAGATCCGCTTGATCTTCTCCAGCACCCGCAGGCCCAGCGGCAGGAAGGTGTAGACCCCCGCACCCAGCTTGCGCACCAGGCCGGCGCGCAGCAGCAGCTTGTGGGAGGCGATTTCCGCTTCCGCGGGGCTTTCCTTGAGGGTGGGGATAAATGTCGCTGACCAGAGTTTCATGCCGGGAAGGGTCGGTCATAGCTTTTGCCTCCGGCTGCTCGCAATGCATTTTTCCGGCCGGCCGCACCCCGGGAGCCGGCGGCCGGAGGGTCGCGGCCGGGCCGGCCCGACGCACTTGCACCGGTTCCGGGCAGGGTTTAACCTGCTTGCGGATGCGCCGGCGCTTCCCCATCCATGGTTATTTACGCCCAGCTTCGCATGTCTACGGAACCTCCAGCAGAGGGTCGACCCGGCCCGCGCGAGCCATGGTCCCTCCAGTGGGTGGCCGTGGCCATTCTCGCTTTCGTGGTTTTCTACACCGCCATCAACCTCGCCTTCCGCAAGCAGGAACCCGCCTACGAGCCCTACCAGGCCACCCAGGAACGCCGCCAAACCCTCACCCAGCGGCTCGTCA
>REEB01000191.1 GCA_007695295.1 Puniceicoccaceae bacterium | reverse complement strand
GGTCTTTTTGGCCGTGGCCTTATTGGGGGCATCCTTTTTGGCCGCGGTTTTTTTTGGGGCGGCCGACTTTTTGGCGGCGGCTTTGGTGGTGTCCTCCGCGGATTTGGCGGCCTTGGTTTTCTTGGCGGGAGGGGACGCTTTCGAGGCCGGGGCCTTGGATGCGGTGGATTTCTTGGAAGTGGGTTTCTTAGCCATGGGTGGTGTTGACGGATGTACCGAGTGAGTCGAGGGCGGCATGGCAGCGCGGGCAGAGTTCGTCGTTGTCGCGGCCTCCCGAGAGGCTTTCATACCAGCGCCAGCAACGGGGGCAACGCCCGCCGAGAGCCGGCTCCGCGACCACGGCAAAGGCGTCATGGCTGCCAAATTCCAGTGAGACTTGAGAGACGATGAACAGTTCCTCCAAAAGCCCGCGGTGGCGGGTGAGGAGAACTGCGGCGGGGTCGTCGGCCGGCCCGGTGAAGCGGATGCGGGCGTCGGTGGACTTGCCCATGGTGCCGGCTTGGCGGGCGGCTTCGATCTGCTCGTTGACGCGGCCGCGGAGGCGGAGGAGTTCGTCGAAATCGGCGAGAAGGGCGGTGTCGGGCGGCTGGGTGGCTTCCTCGGGCCAGCCGGCCTGGAGGAGGGATTGGTCGGAGAAGTCGGCCCCGCCGAGGAAGTGGGCCCAGGCCTCGTCGGTGGTGAAGGGAAGAATGGGGGCGAGGGTGCGCACGAGGGCGTGAAACCCGCGTGCGATGACCGTCTGCGAGGAGCGTCGGAGGGGATGGCCGGGCTCGAGGGTGTAGAGGCGGTCCTTGAGAATGTCGTGGTATTGGGAGGACAGGGTGACCGCGCAGAACTGATTGGCGAGCTGGTAGACGCGGTGAAACTCGAACTGGTCGTAGGCGCGGGTGGCGGCGGCGCAAAACTCCCGGAGTCGGGCGAGGGCCCAGCGGTCGATGGGGTCGAGCCGGTCCTCGGGCACGGCGTGGCTTTCGGCCTGGAAGTCGAAAAGGTTGGAGATCTGGAAGCGGAAGGTGTTGCGCAGGAGGCGGTAGGTCTCCGCGATGTGTTTGAGGATTTCCTCGGAGAGAGGGATGTCGTTGCGGAAATCCTCGGAGGCGATCCAGAGGCGGATGACATCGGCGCCGTAGCGCTCCACAAAGGTGTCGGAGGTCTGCGGTTTGCCGTCGCTCTTGCTGATCTTGCGGCCGTCCTGGCCGACGATGAAGCCGTGGGTGAGGACTTGGCGGTACGGGGGCCGGCCGCGGGAGACCATGGCGGTCCAGAGGGAGGATTGAAACCAGCCGCGGTGCTGGTCGCTGCCTTCGAGGTAGAGATCGGCGGGCCAGTCGAGGCCCTCGCGGGCGGCGAGTACGGCGAGGTGACTGGCGCCGGACTCGATCCAGACATCAAGAGTATCGGTTCCCTTGGCGAGGGAGTCGGGCGAGGGCCAGTCCGCGGGCAGCTCGATGCCTTCGAGGAGGGTGGCGGCGGCGCTGCGGAACCAGAAGCCGGTGCCCTCGTGGGCGATTTTGGCCGCGAGACCGCGGACGACCCCGGCATCGAGGAAGGCTTTCCCTTCGGCATCGAAGAAAGCGGGGATGGGTACGCCCCACTGGCGCTGGCGGCTGATGCACCAGTCCGGCTTGCCTTCGACGGCGCCGCGGATCCGGTTTTCGCCCCAGGCGGGGTGCCAAGTGACCTCGCCGATGGCGTCGAGGGCGCGGCGGCGGAGATCCTCGCGGTCGACCGAGATGAACCACTGGTCCATGGCGCGGAAGACGACCGGGGTTTTCGACCGCCAGCAGTGGGGGTAGCTGTGGTTGAGGGAGTGCTGCCGGAGGAGGGCGCCGTTGGCGCGGAGCATCTCGAGGACGCCGCGATTGGCGGGGGAGCGGCCCTGGTCGTCGAGAATGCCAAGGCCGACGAGTGCCGGCGGGATGCGGCCGTCGTCGACGAAGCGGCCCTGGTCGTCGATCGGGCAGTAGATTTCGAGGCCGTAGGCGAGGCCGGTGTGGTAGTCTTCGAGACCGTGGCCGGGGGCGGTGTGGACGCAACCGGTGCCGGACTCGAGGGTGACGTACTCGGCGAGTACGACCGGGCTTTCGCGGTCGATGAAGGGGTGCCGGGTGCGGAGATGCTCGAGCTCGCGTCCGGGCAGGGTGGCTTCGGTGGTGACGCCCTCCAGCCCGCAGTCGGCGGCGAAGCGCTCGACCGCGCCGGCGGCGACGAGGAAGCGGCGGTCGCCGGCCCGCACCACCGCGTAGTCGAGATTTGGATGCAGGGCGATGGCGAGGTTGGCGGGCAGGGTCCAGGGTGTGGTGGTCCAGATGACCACTTCTGGGGCGGGGCCGGAGGGCAGCTGGAGCCGGCCGGCATCGATGACGGAAAAAGCAACCCAGATGGAAGGGCTGGTGTGGTCGCGGTATTCGATTTCCGCCTCGGCGAGGGCGGTTTCGCAGGCGATGGACCAGTAGACCGGTTTTTTGCTCCGGTAAACGAGACCGTGGCCGACGAAGTCGGCGAAGGCGCGCAGGACCTCGGCTTCGTAGGTGGGGTCGAGGGTGCGGTATTCGTTTTCCCAATCGCCGATCACGCCGAGGCGCTGGAACTGCTTGCGCATGCTCTCGATATAGCGGCGGGAGAAAGCGGCGCAGGCATCGCGCAGCTCGGCGGGGGGGAGGGACTTGCCCTCGGCCTGGAGCTGGCGGGTGACCTTGGCCTCGATGGGGAGGCCGTGGCAGTCCCACCCCGGCACGAACGGCGCGTGAAAGCCGCGGGCGAGCTTGTAGCGGAGGACGCAATCCTTGAGGACCTTGTTGAGGGCGGTGCCGATGTGGGCGTCGCCGCTGGTGAAGGGGGGGCCGTCGTGGAGGATGAAGGCGGGGCTTCCGGCGTTGGCGGCCAAGGCTTTGCGGTAGGCTTCGGTGGTGCGCCAATGCTCGAGCCGGGCGGGCTCCCGTTGGACCAAGTTGGCCCGCATGGGAAAGCTCGTCCGAGGCAGGTTGAGGGTGGATTTGAAATCAACGGACATGGTGGCGGCGGCTACCGGTAAAAAAGGTCAGTAGGATGCCGTGGCTGGGCGGGGTGTCAAGGATTGGCCGGGACGGCGGGACCGGGAAATGGGGCCGCCCTTGATGCGGTGGGGGCCGGGTTGGCGGCGGGTGGATGCGGCACCTGCAGGTGCTTTGTTCATGGCGGGGCCGGAGAGGCGAGGGTTGGGTGTCGTCATCATGAATACTCATCGAACCAAGATCAGTGGCGGCTGAAGGGTGGAAGCTGTTTTGAAGCGCCAAGATGGCGCTTCCACAACGGAGCTCCGTTCCCGAAGCGGTGACACTCCGCTTGATTGCACTACCGAGGATTGCGGGGTGATTTTTCCGCTTGCGCGGGTTTGGAGGCGCTGACTACGGTTTTCGTTTCGGTGGCTCCGGCGGAAGCCGCGGTGCACCGGAGAAGCGCCGGCCGAAACCGGCCGGCAGTGTCTGCCTCCCTAGCTCAATCGGTAGAGCAGTTGACTCTTAATCAATTGGTTCGGGGTTCGAGTCCCCGGGGGGGTACCACCGATGGCGGAGACGGGCTGCAAGAGCGCTTCCTATACGTCCTCCGCGGGCGGGAATTTCTCCGGATCGGCGAGGGCGAGCTGTTTTTCGATGAAGGTGCCTTCGTCCTCCGGCAGTTCGTCGAGCGTGTCGGCCATCTGTTCGAGCCAGCCGGCTTCATGGTGCGGGCGGCGCCTGAGTGTGGGGTTGAAGGCGCTCCCTGTCGTAGCGGAAGCGCGGATGCGCTTTCGGGGGGACGGCGTTGCGGCGGCGGAGACGAAGCCGCTCCGCGGCTCCGCTACGACAAAGGCGCGCTTGGTGACCGCGCCCTGCCTTGGGCGCGGGTGGCCCGGGCGTAGCGGAAGCGCGGCTGCGCTTTCGGGGGCTGCCGGCGTTGCGTTGAGGGACGAAGCCGCTCCGCGGCTGCGCTACAGTTCGTACTCCGCGGGCAGGAATTTCTCCGGGTCGGCGAGGGCGAGCTGTTCTTCGATGAAGGTGTCTTCGTCTTGCGGCAGTTCGTCGAGCGTGTCGGCCATCTGTTCGAGCCAGCCGGCCTCGTTGTCGGCGATGCGGAGGGCACCGGCGGCGGACGCACTGGAAAGGAGGTCGATGGCCCTGCGCGCGGCGGCGACGCCGGCGTGGTAGTGGCTGTCCGCCCCGACGATGGCCCGGGCCAGCTCGATGGAAGCGGCGGGGCTGATGATGTAGGCCTGGGGATCGAGGGAGGCGTCGGACTCGACGAGCCAGCGCTGAAGCGTCTCGGCGGCGGGAGGACCCTCGGAGGCGGCGCGGTTCATGAGGCGGCAGTCATAGACGAGTTGCTCCATGAAGCAGGTGGGGGCCATGCCGCCGAGGAGCTTGATGTTCTGGACGGATTCGTTGGACCAAGTGTCGCAGCAGGCGGCGGCGAGGTTGCCCATCGGGCTGAGGTGGGCGCAGGCGGCGGTCTTGCCCTCCATGGCCATGGGAAAGCCGGTGATGGCCTTGAGGATGGGGTTTTCGTAGCCGCAGTCCTTGCCGGGGCCGACCGCCCCGCACTCGTAGGCGACGAGCGAACGCACGGCGGTGACGGCCCGGACGACGGCGGCGAAGACCCGGGGGATCATGCGTTGCTCGGCGAGGACCATGGCGGTGTTGCCGAAGCCGCAGGCGGTGTCGCCGGCGCAGTTCACGCCATGCTTTTCGGCGATGTCGTGGAGATGGGTCCAGAGGAAGCGCATGTCGCGCACGCCGAGGATGCAGAGAGCGAAGAGACTCCCGGCGAGGTCGCCGTTGACGAGGGCCTCGTCGTGGAGCTCCTTGCCGCCGACGGACTCGATGCTGAGCAGCTCGGCGCCGGCGGCGGCCCCGGAGTCGAAGAGCTCCAGCATGGCTTCCCAGTAGCGGCCGCGGCGCATGAGGGGCGGGCGCTCGAACTCCCGATTGTCATTGGGAGTGAGGCGAAGGACGGACCGGAGCCCGCTTTTATCCCGCTCGGCGACCATGCCGTCGAGGAGGATGCGCACAATTTCCAGACCCCACGCGGGGTGCTCGGTCATGGGCGGCAGGGTTTCGAACTCGACCACCACGCCCGGGGCCTCGAGCTCGGCGGCGCGGCGGAGCACGCCCTTGATGATCTGCCGGTACTGGTCGCAGACCTGGGGCAGGGTGGCGGCGTTGACCCCCATCGAAGGCAGGGTGAAGTTGATTTCCGGATACACCGTGCCGCCGCCGATGACGAGGCCGTCCCGGGTGGTGAGAGGATGGGGGGCGCGGCCGAAGATGAGGGCGCGCGGATCTTCGATGGCGAGGCGGTTGAAGCGGAGTGCGGGAGCGGTGGAGGTCATGAGGAAGCGCCCTGCTTGAGAAGGGCGAGGGCGCAGTCGACGGCGGAGGCGGCGTCGGGGGCGTAGCCGTCGGCCCCGATTTCCTCGGCAAACGTGTGGGTGACGGGGGCGCCGCCGATGACGATCTTGACCGGGACCCCGGCGTCGCGGATGGCCTGGACGGTGTCGCGCATGGCGGGCATGGTGGTGGTGAGAAGGGCGGAGAGGCCGACGAGATTGGGCCGGTGTTCCTGGACGGCGGCCGCGAACTTCGCCGGGGAGACATTCACCCCCAGGTCGATGACCTCCATGTTGGCGCCCTTCCACATCATGGCGACGAGGTTTTTGCCGATGTCGTGGAGGTCGCCCTCGACGGTGCCGATGACGGCGGTGAACTCGGGTTTGACGCCGGCGGCGACGAGGTCGGGCTCGAGGATCTTGAGCGCCTCCTTCATGGCGCGGGCGGCGATGAGCATTTCGGGGACGAAGATCTCGTTTTTCTTGAAGCGCTCGCCGACCACCGCCATGCCCGGCACGAGCCGGTGTTCGACGATGGACTGGGCGGACTCGCCGGCTTCGAGGCATTGGGAGACGAGCGTGGGGACATCTTTGCGACGCCCGCGGATGATGGCTTCGGTGAGGGGGTGATGATCGCTCATGGTGAGAGGATAGCACAGGGCCAGGCGGCAATCTTGTGCGCTAAGGTCAACCTTTGTTGATCTCGTGCGCGGACGGGCGAATCCGCTTGCTGACGCCGGCGGGCCCGGGTAGGCGACTGGGGCGAGATGAGTGGCCAGCAAACAGACCCCGGCGACACCGGGGCGCAGGGTGGGGCCGGTCGGCGGGAGCCACGGATCGCCCTGCTGGCCTGTGATGTCTTTCGCTCTGAAGTGGAGTTGCACGGGGCCGGGGTGGACGGAGTGGCCACGACGCGGTTTTTTGAAATGGGCCTGCATGACCAGCCGGACCGGCTGCGGGCCGAGCTGCAGGCCGCCATTGATGCCTTCGATGATCGGGACGACATCGAAGCGGTGGCGCTGCTCTACGGATTGTGCGGACTGGGCACGGTCGGTTTGCGGTCGGGGCGGCATCCCCTGGTAATCCCTCGGGCGCACGACTGCATCACGGTTTTTCTCGGCAGCAAAGAGCGCTATGCGGAGCACCAGCGTGCCTGTGCCGGCTGTTATTATTATACTCCGGGGTGGAATCGAAACCGCCGCGTGCCCGGTCCCGAAAAGCTGGAAGGAATGCGGGCGGAGCTGGCGGAGCGCTTCGATCCCGAGGATGTCGATTACCTTCTCGAAGCTGAGCGGGAGAACTGGGAGCTGCACCACACCGCCAGCTACGTCGACCTCGGTACGGCGGACGGAGCGGAAGCCGAAGCCTACGCCCAAGACTGTGCGGCTTGGCTGGGCTGGCGGTTCGAGCGTTTGCAGGGTGATCCGGATCTGCTCCGGGACCTGCTGCGCGGCCGGTGGGACGAAGCGCGCTTCCAGATCGTGCCGCCCGGGCGATCCCTCGCGCACGCCCCCGATGCGCGCATCATGCGGTTGGGGGAAGGCCCGGAGGAAAAACGGCGGGTGGACGCCCCATGAGGATCATCGCCATCGAGCTGCCCGATGGTGCCCGCCACAGCCTGGAAGCGCCGGATGGCTTCGGCGGCTCGCTGGCCACCCTGCTGGCCGAGCGGGGTTTTCCGCTCAACACCCGGTGCGCCCAGCGCGGATTGTGCCGGGGCTGTGAAGTCGACGTGCGGACGGGCCGTCTGCCTTTGATCGCCGGCGGCGAGGCCGGACCCGGCCGGGTCAAGGCCTGCCAGGCCGGGGTGGCGGCGGCGGAGCTGAGCGTGCCGCCGCGCTCCCTCCTCGAGCATCTTCCGCAAGTCGGGGAGACCTTCCGGCTCGACGCCCCCTGCGGGCACCGGCCGCTGTTCGAGCCGTATCCGAAAAAGCGTGACACCGGCTTCGCGGTCGACATCGGCACCACCACCGTGGTGGTGCTGGTGGTGGATCTGGTCACGGGTGAGCCGCTGGGGCGGGCGGGGGCGTTCAACGCGCAGATCCGCTTTGGTGACAACGTGCTCACCCGGATCGACGCCGCCGCGGGGCGGCCCGCGGTGGTGGAGCAGCTTCGGCGGGCGGTTGTTGATGAAACCATCGCCCCCCTGCTGCTGCGGGCCTGCGAGCGGGCGGGCCGTCCGCCGGCGCGGCTGGCGGGCGGGACGGTGGCGGGCAACACCACCATGCTGCATCTGCTGGCGGGAGAGGACCCGGCCCCTCTCGGGGTGGCGCCTTTCACTCCGCGGTTTCTGGAGCGGCGGTGCCTGACCGCGGCGGAGATCGGGCTGGTGGTGGAGACGGAGGGGGGCACATTGGCGCCGGGGACCGAACTGCACCTTTTGCCCGGGTTGGCCGCCTATGTCGGGGCGGACATCGTGGCGGGAATCCTCGCCACCGGGATGGCCTACGACCCCGAGCCCTGCCTGCTGGTGGACATCGGCACCAACGGCGAGATCGTGCTCCAGCGGGACGGTCGGCTGACCGCCTGCGCGACCGCCGCCGGTCCGGCCTTCGAAGGCAGCGGGCTGCGCTGCGGCACGCGGGCGCGGGAAGGCGCGGTGAGCGGCATGACACTTTCCGAGACGCCCTTTGCGGTGGCGGTGGAGACCATCGGCGGCCTGCCCCTGGTGCGGTCGGGCGGCATCTGCGGGTCAGCCTACCTGGATTTCATGGCCGAGGGCCGGCGCAGCGGCCTCTTGACCGATTCGGGCCGTTTTGAACCTGATTTTTGGATACAGATACCAGAGGCTTGGCGGCAGGAGGACGAGGACGGCCGCGCCCTGCGCTTGGGGCCCGCGCCGCGGGATGGAGGGCTGGTCATCGGAGAGGCGGATGTGGCGCTGCTTCTGCAGGCCAAGGCGGCGATCGGGGCCGGCATCGAAACTCTGCTGGAGGCGACCGGCCTGCGGGCGGCGGACATTGCCCGCATCCACCTCGCGGGGGGCTTCGGCATGCACCTGAAGCTGGAGAGTGCGCTCGCCATCGGCCTGCTGCCCGGGCTGGAAGCGGCGCGGGTTTCGGTGGTCGGCAACAGTGCGCTCGCGGGGGCCTACATGAGCCTCGTCGACACGACCGTGCTGGAGGAGATGGAAGGACTGCGGGAGCGCGTCGAAGTGGTCGAGTTGAACCTCGCCGACGGCTTCGAGGACTGCTTCATTGATCACCTGCTGCTGCCGTGAGCGATTTCCCCGCCATTCCGATGCTCGAACTGCGGCCTTACGACCGCGTGCGGGAGCTATACCTCTATGAAGAGCCGGCGCTCCTGGCCGCGATCCGACGCGGGGACCGCGGGGAGGCGCGGCGGATTATCAATTACGTTCTGGTTCAAATCTACAGTGCGGGCGAGGAGCGGAGCGAATTGCTCAAAGGCCTGCTGCTGGAGCTGGTGGTGATGATCACCCGGGCCGCGGTGGAGGCGGGCGCCCGGCAGAGCGAGTTGCTCGGCTTGAATTTCCAGTCGCTGACCGAGCTGGCCGCGATCGACGACGACGAACAACTGGCGGCCTGGCTGCGGACCACCCTGGAGCGGGTCATGACCGCGATCGAAGCCCAGGAAAACTTCACCCCGCCCCTGCTGGTGACCCGGGCGCTCACCTACATGCGCAACCATCTCGGCGAACCCATCACCCGCGACGAAGTCGCGCGCCAGGCGGGGATTTCGCCGGGTCACTTTTCGCGTCTGCTCAAAGAGCGTACCGGGCGGTCCTTCACGGAGCTGCTGCGGCAGTGCCGGATCGACCTCGCCTGCGACCTCCTCCGCTCCACGGAGCGCAGCCTGGCCGAGATCGCCGCCGAGTGCGGCTTCTGCGACCAGAGTTATTTCACCCGGGTGTTTCAGGATGTGAAAGGCACGACCCCGAAACAATTCCGGAGCGATCTTCGAACCACGGAAGGAACTCCCGGCTGAACCCAACCCTGACCCCGCCCCACCATGCCCCGCTACTGGCCCATCCGCAGCTACCCCTCCATCGACCGTGCCTGGATCATCGACCGCCTGCTCGACCTGCGCGGCGACCTCGATGCCGCCATTCCCGCGAAAACGCCGACCTCCCTGCTCTTGGCGACCTGGAACATCCGCGACTTTGACTCGAACAAGTTTCGCCACGGGCCGCGCCTGCCGGAGTCCTTTCATTACCTGGCCGAGATCATCGACCGCTTTCACCTCGTGGCGGTGCAGGAAATCAACCGCGACATGCGGCCCCTGGAGCGGCTCATGGGGTTGCTCGGCCCGCACTGGGACTACTTGGTCACCGGTGTGACGGAGGACTCGCTCAGCGGCGGCAACCAGGAACGGATGGCCTTTCTTTTCGACACCAACCACGTCCGCTTCACCAACCTGGCCGGGCAGGTGGTGCTGGCGCGCAATCAGCTCATCGCGCCGACCCCGGCGCAGGCGGCCGCGAATCCGGCGGGCTTTCAGATCGCGCGCACCCCCTTCATGGCGAGTTTCCAGGCGGGTTGGTTCAAGTTCGTGCTCTGCACAGTGCACATTTATTTCGGCAGCGAGTCCGGGGCGCAACTGGAGCGGCGGATCACGGAGATCCGCAAACTGGCCCGGTACTTCAAGAACCTGCAGGCGAAGGAACCCACCGATTACATCCTGCTCGGCGACTTCAACATCGTCAGTCCGCAGCACCGCACGATGGAGGCCCTCAAATCCGCCGGCTTCACCATCCCCGAGGAGCTGCGCGGCCTCCGCACCAACCTTGGCGGCAACCGCTACTACGACCAGATCGCCTTCAAGCGGCACGACCAGCGCTTGGAAAAAGGAGCGGCGGGGGTTTTCGACTTCCGGAGCAGCCTCTTCCGGCCGGAACACTTCGACCACTACTACCACCGGATGCCGGCCAACTTCCGCGACTTCCATACGCGCGGCCGCAGGCGCGGTGAACGCCGGAACCGGGAGGAGCAAATGCAGTACTACCTCAACGAGTGGCTGAGTTGGCAGATGTCCGACCACCTCCTGCTCTGGACGGAGTTGAAAGTGGACTTCACCAACGCCTACCTCGGCAGCCTGCGGCCGGGTGAAATCCCTCTGGCTGATCCGCCGCCGGAGGAGGACGGAGACGACGCCTGAGGGTGAGGTTCAGGGCGCTCCCAGGCGTAGCGGAAGCGCGGATGCGCTTTCGGGGGTTGGGTCCGGCGTTGCGGTGGGGGACGAAGCCGCTCCGCGGCTCCGCTACGACGCAGGGGGCGCTCGGTGATCGCGCCCTGTCTTGGGCGCGGATGGCACGGTCGTAGCGGAAGCGCGGATGCGCTTTCGGGGGGTGGCGCGTTGCGGCGGGGGGGACGAAGCCGCTCCGCGGTTCCGCTACGGCGAAGGGGGGCTCGGTGACCGCGCCCTATCGTGGGCGCGGGTGGCACGGTCGTAGCGGAAGCGCGGATGCGCTTTCGTTTGAGTCGGCGTTTTTTTCTTTCGAATTGCGGAGGTTCCGCTTTTCGAGCTTCATCGGAAAATGGATCGACAACGCGATCACGACGAGTTGCCGGATTCCATTCGCATTGGTGAGTCCCGGAGTTCCGGTCGCCTGCGTCGCCTGAATTACGAGGCCTATCGCGGCCATGCCACGGTTCATTGGTCCATGACCCTTCACGACCGGAAAAGGGGGTGGCTGGACACCCTCCACCACCGCGATTTGCGGGAGATCATGCTCCATGTCGGTTTTCGCTACGGGCTGGTCTGTCCAGCCTATTGCCTGATGCCGGATCATGCCCACTTCGTGTGGTGCGGGATAACACCGGTGGCGGACCAGCGCAGAGCCATGGCCTGGTTCCGTCGGCAGTGGAATGCTTTGCTTTGGCCCGGGTTCCTGCTGCAGCGCCAGGCCTTCGACCATGTTTTGAGGGAACGGGAACGCGCTCCTTCAGCCTTTGCCACTCTTTGCGACTACGTTTTGTCGAACCCGGTGCGTGCGGGCCTGGTTGAGGTTTGGAAGGAGTGGCCCTTTCTTGGAGCAGTCTTTCCCGGGGTGTATCCCCTGGATCCACGGGACGCCCTTTTCTGGGATCGGTTCTGGCGCGAATACAACCGGCGGGTCGCACCGCGTTGAGGCCTGATTGCGTGCGGGGACGAAGCCGCTCCGCGGCTCCGCTACGCCGGGAGGGCGGCCGGGCCGGCGCGGGGGGTGTAGCGGAAGCGCGGATGCGCTTTCGTTTGAGTCGGAGGGCTGAAACGAAGCCGCTCCGCGGCTCCGCTACGCGGGGAGGGCGGCAGGGCTGGCGGGGCGGGGCGTAGCGGAAGCGCGGAGCGCTTTCGGGCTACATTGGGGATGTTCCAGTTTTCCGCGGTGGGGCCGATGAAGGAGGGCTTCGTCGCCGCCTTCGGGATGGGCGGATTCCGGTTTACAGGGAATTCACACCGCCGGCACTAAAGCCACCCCGGGGGGCGACGATATGCCAGTTCAGGACGTCTTGGCCTCTCCAGGACACCACATCGATCAATAGAAAAAGGAGTATCATTATTATGCATTATGCACGTTCACTGAAAAAAGGTTTCACCCTGGTCGAAATCATGATTGTCGTGGTCATCATCGGTCTTCTCGCCGCGATGGCCATTCCCGCGTTTAACAAGGTCCGCGAAAATTCGATCGGCGGCACCATGGACAACGACGCCCGCCAGCTCGCTTCCGCCGCTCAACAGTACTTTCTGGAAACCGGTGAGGTCACCGTGGATGTTTCCGCGAACAACGGTGCTGTTGTTGGCGATTTAAATGAGTATGTGAAGTCGATCGGCAAACGCACCACCGTTGGTGGTCCGATCACCCTCGATGGTACCTTCACCCTGACTCACCCGCAGTATCAGGGCGGTGCCGCCGTCAACTTCGACTCCGAAGGCCGCCGTGTGGCCGCTGGTGGCAACGGCAACGGCAACGGCAACGGGAACGGCAACGGCAACGGTTCGTAACGTTTGCGGTCCTCTCACCGACCAATCCAGATGTAGTCTGGCAATCTTTCCGGCCGCCCCCGATGGGGCGGCCGTTTTTGGTACCCCCTCCCCCTTGTCGGGTGTTTCCGGCCGCTGATGCATTTCAGTTCGCCACGAATCGCGGGGAAGTCCCGCTCCTCTACCCAATCCGCCATGAGACCTTCTGCCCGCAATCAACTTGTCCTTCTCTTCGGCTGTTGCCTCCTCGGGGTGGCATTTCCCACAGCCATTTTCTATGGTGCGATCAGCGCCCGGATGCCGGTTTATCCCGACCCTTATCCAAAAGTGGGTGATCCCGACCGCCCGACCGGCGGCAGGATCAATGTCTCCGGATTCGCTTTCCGCGACTTCAACCGCAATGGCGTCTACGATGACCGCGACCATTCGCTGGCCGGCGTCTACTTCCGCTTGGTCAACACCACGGTCCTAAACCTGCAGGGGCCGGTCAACTCATTGGCTGCGACCAACCGCGGCGGCTGGGCGAATTTCGTTATGTCCGCCTCGCAGTCCGGTGCGCATATCCGCAGCCCCGGCACTTACACCTTGATCGCCATCCCGCCTCCGGGCTTGGTCGTTTCCACTGCCAATGAAGTACAGGAGTTTACTGTCACCGCCCTGCCCGGTGCTCTCGGTGACTTGACGATGGACCGGATGCCGAAGCCGGTTGGCTTTATGCCGGAGCTTTGGATCCGAGGAACACTTCCTCCCGGCGCGGAGGTGACCATCGAGCCGGCGGATTCGGGAAGCGCTCCGGAGGCACATGATGCAGAGCCATTCGCGGAAGCCCCCTCCTTTCAGACCGGGATCGACACCCCGGGGGTCTATCTTTTACGGCAGACTTTTGATGGACGACAGTTGGAGCGGAGGATCGAGGTGGGTCGTTTTCCGGTGGTGGTCTCCGAGATCAGGGATGTGTCCCGGCAGGAAGAACTGGTGGAGCGGCGCGAGGAGGCTCTGACGTTTTCGATCGATTTTGAAGAACTCATTCCCGGAATCGAGGCGCGCAAAGTCCCGAGTGTCTATCGGGGGTTGCAGTGGGACAACATCACTGCGATGCACGACAAGTTCTCCAATGCCAACGGCTACCATAACGTCACCGCGTCCGGACACTTTCTGGCCTACACCAGCTCCGGCCAACCCGGGACCATCTCCCGCGACGAACCCTTTGATTTTCTTGGCGGGGTCTTTGGCATCGGCCGCCATCAGCGGCATGGAGAGTATGCGATGATCCGGGGGTATCGGGGCGATGAACTCATCTACGAGGACACCTTCCCGCTTTCGGCCTACTTCGCAACCTGGTTTCAGGCCGACTACCTCGGCATTACCAAGCTGGTCCTGACAACGACGCACCGGTGGCAGTTGGCGATGGATGACCTGAGTTTTCGGCTGCCCCGGTCGGCCCCGGAACTGGCCCACAACTGAGCCAGGCTGTTCCGGTTTCGGGGCGGCCGTTTTTTGTTTTGCGTAGGAAGGAGGCACTCCGGAGGCTCGCGACCTATGAGGAGTCGCTTCGGGCCATGGTTGCGTTTGGGGGTGTTTTTCCTGCTCGCGGTGGTGGCCGCGGGGCCGGTGGCGGCGTTGTTTTTCCTGCCTCAGATTGATCTTCCGGGGTTGATCGAGCGGCTGGGGGCGATCGGGCCGGTGCCGTTTTTTCTGTGTCTCGGCCTCCTGCCGGCCTTCGGCGCCCCGGTGTCGCCGTTCTACGTGCTGGCGGGGGCGGCCTTCGACCTGCCGGTGGCGTTGGCGGGGGTTTTCATCGGGATGGTGATGAACCTAACCCTGGGGTACTGGCTGGCCCGGGGGGCGTTGCGGCCGCTCGTTGCCTGGGTGGTGCGGCGCTTCGGGGCCAAAATCCCGGAAGTGCCGGCAGGAGAGGACGTGCGGGTGACGCTGATCGTGCGTTTCTTGCCGGGCCCGCCCTACTTCATCCAGACCTTTGTGCTTGGGATGGCGCGCGTGCCCTTCCACATCTACCTGCCGCTGTCGATCGTGGGATCGGCGGGGACGGCGCTGGGTTTCCTCTTTCTCGGCGAAGCGCTCATCCGCGGCGGGGTGGGGCTGATCTTCTTTGCGGTTTCGTTTCTGATCGCCCTCTTTCTCATCCTGCAACTGGTGCGGCGGCGGCTGGGGCCGGCCGGGCCTCGAGGCAACACGGATTCGACGGCCGCGGAGGCCCGCTAGGGGACCGTTTGGACCATGCGCGACTTCTTCCTCCCTCCTTTGGAACGTGAGCATGGCGGCCCGGCCGGAGAGCCGGAGTCGGTCAGCGGACTGACTGCACGCATCCGGGAAACGCTGGTGCGGGAGATCGGGGCCGTCTGGGTGCGGGGGGAGATCTCCAATCTTCGCCAACAGTCCAGCGGCCATGTGTATTTCTCGCTCAAGGACGAAACCAGCCAAGTGGCGGCGGT
>REEB01000007.1 GCA_007695295.1 Puniceicoccaceae bacterium | reverse complement strand
GGCCTCCACCAGCACCGCGATCGATTCGTCCCGCCCGTCCTTGAGCGAGATCAGGCGCGCCACCAGGCGATCCAGGCCCCACTGGCCCTTGTCATGCTGCTTGAGCGCATCGCGGGTCAGCTCGGGCAGCACGAGCGAACCCGGGGCGGGGTCGGCGTCGCGGACCAGCCGCAATGCGAGGTGGATGGAGGAGCGGACTTCGAAAGAGTCCTCGCGGTAAGCGGGAGCGGAAAGCCAGGACGCCAGCCCATGACCGACCGACTCCGCCGCCCCGAGCTGGAACCGCGGGTCGTGCCAAGGGGTTTCAGCTTCAAGCCGCTCCCGGTCGAGGGAAAAGGAAAACTCCGTCCCGATCCACTTCTCCCCCTCCTCGCCGTGATCGAGCGCGAGGCCGCGGTAGTTGCCGCGCTGGTCGCGGGTCAGCTCGATAAGCCGGTCGTGGAAGTACATCTCCCAAAACATCGCCGGCTCCAGTTCCAGCACCGGCGGCGGGGTGTCGGCGGCGGACTCAGGCGTCATGGAAGGCGGGTTTGTCGTTTGCGGCTGGGAACTTCACCGGAGCGTTGTAATCGATGTGGTAGGGTTCGAACTCCTCCACCCCTTTTTCCTTCGTGCTTTCGCTGGTGAGGCGGTAAAGCGACACCTTCTCGAGCTTGCCCCTCTTGTCCGCGAAAGCTTCCCAAGCCTGCTCAAAGGCTTCATAGCGCGTTTCCATTTCGCTGTCGTCCACGGCGGGCTTTTTCGGCTTCGGCTCGGCCAAGGCATCCAGAACCTCCAGGGGATGCAAATTGGCCCCCTTGAAATCGGGAAAGGTCAGCTCCTCGAACTCCGGTTTCACGGGTGACACCTGGGCCACCCGCTCCACCAACGGGCTTTCCGCCAATTGGTAGGGGGCGCAGACAAACCCGGTGTTCTTGGTCTTCATGTGGGCGACGATCTTTTTCCTCAGCAGTGACTTGGGGAGTCTTTTGATCACGGCTCCTTTTTTGCCGGAAAAGATCCTCCTGATGGTGGCGTGGGTATCGGACTTTGGGTTGCCCTCGTCATCGACACAGAACTCTTCTTCGCCTCTTTCGGGCAGGATTTTGAACCAGAGCGCTCCCGCCACCGCCCGGTCGGTGTCATCGTAGATGTTACACAACTTGCGGGGATCGACCAGATTGACCCCGGCCGCCCGGTAGGCCCGCCAGACCAGTTCGGCGCAGTAAATGGTGTTGAAGGGGGTGGGCATGAACTTGCCCTCCGAGCGACTATAGTACTGCAAGGTCTTGCCACGGGCATCGACGGCGTTGCCTTTACTGTCAAAACGCTTCTCGACGATCTTCACCTTGTTGCTGCGGGTCTTGTGGTGGTGGATCTTGGTGATCTTGCCTTTCTCTTTTTCCGCGGCGATGATGTCGCTATTTTCGATGCTGAACTTCCACTGATTGTCGATTTGCTGGATGGCCCAGATGGCAGCTTTTTTACGGATCGCCTCCGCCGCTTCCTCGGAATCGCCGGGGGCGCCGATGTAGCGTACGGCGAGACCGCCGCTGGGGGAGTCATGGTAATCATCGTAATCGGGCGGCTGTCCCTGTTCGAAAAATTCCTTCAATTTGATCGCGGCAACGGCTTCACCGGCCTGCCTGCCATCGGCATCAACCGCCCATTCCGGCCCCACCGCGATGCCGGCATGGGTCATCCAACTGATGGTCATTTTGGAGATGAAATCATCCTGGGCATGATGGGAGAAAAGGATGTCGCCAGCGATGATGCCCTCGTCGAGAGTGGCGATGGCCGTCATGCCGAGCACTTGGGAACGGGCCGCCGGAAAAACACCAGGGCGGTCACCGAGCATTTTCAGCAAGCGTTCCTTGCGCTTGCGGGCTTTCTCCACTGCAGGATCCTCCCGGTGCTGGACCGACCCCAGCATCGCTCCGTCCGGATCGTTGGTTAAGGTCTTGTCGCCGGGAACCCACAGCCAAGTCGTAAAGTTGAAACTGCAGACGGTCCCCGACTTGGCATCCCATATCCAGCAGGCATCCGCCCAGTTGCGGAAGCAGTTGAGGTAGTCCGGATCGTCGCCAAAATTATACCGGCCAGCTTCCTCCAGTGTCATCCCGACCTTGGCCAGCCAGTAGTCGATCGGCTTGGGAAGATTCCCGGCCAGCAGTTGCCGGTACCCTTCCTTGCGGTAGGCATCGTGGGGGCGTGAATTGAGTTCAGGATAAGAAATCTCCATGGTCGCAGGGGTTCAGGAGCCGTGTCGTTTGACCAGTTCGGCAAAGAACTTATCGCTGTCGCCGCCGCAATTGTACTTAATAAACCGACTCACGGCCTGGTTGTAGGCGTCGTCAACGTCGTCATCGACGGCGCCGCTGTAATAATTGAGGTTGAGCAAGCGTGCTTTCACGCCGCAGATCTCCGACACCGGGGGCAGGTGGCCGAGCTTGAAGCGGTGGCACCTCCGCCGCACCCCGAGGTAAACGACCGCTTCCTTCGGCACGGCCTGCAGCTTTCCCACCAACTGGCCGTCCGCATCGAGCTTGCCCTTGGCGACAGTGCGTCCGTCCAGAAGCAACTCGTAGTCTTCGTCCTTGCGCGGCTTGCCGAAGCGGGTGAAGCGCAGGCGGACGAGGATGGGGATGTCCTTGCGCAGAAAGCGCACCGTGCGATTGGAATCGCTGGAGGCCACTTTGCCTTCTTTCTCTGCGATCTCGATCTTGTCTCCGGAGAGCAGGATATTCGGGTGCCGGCGGTAGGAGCGGAGATCGGCGTTGAGGTCGTGCTTCCAGACCGCCTCCCCGACGAGCCCGGCCTCTTTGCTGAG
>REEB01000159.1 GCA_007695295.1 Puniceicoccaceae bacterium | reverse complement strand
GACCGGGAGGATTCCCCCTCGTAGTGAACACATCCAGCCCACACCCAAGGCGCTCCGCATGCGCCGTAAGATGTGTTACGTAGCGGGTGATGTAGTCGTTCTCTATTTCCCTTCCCAGACCAATCTCTTCTGTATGCAAATGCATTGGCTGCGAAATCCTTGTTTCCGCGTTCAACAAAACACAACCAACTGTCTCCCGGAATACCCGACGGCCCCCACTGCGGACCGTGCGGAGTGCCTCACTGATCGCAGATGACCGACGGTATCCCAATTCTCTCGCCTTCTCTTCCACCCGACGCCGCGTTTCCTCCGCCACACGGGTATCTCCGGCCAACGCCAGTGATATCGTAGACTTGGATACACCCAGCGCCTCCGCAATGGTGCGCATGCCAATCACGCTTGGCTGTTTCGCGCCACGAATGTTTTTGTTTTTCGGTTTCAAAAGCACAAAGAGAAATGCCTATCCATATGGATGGCAAGATCCATCATTCAGGTCGAACATCGGAGGTGGACCACGGGCGATTGGATACAACCCAAGCGAGGCGAGCTTTCGACCTTCCACCCTGCTGCAACCACTGGTTTGCGTAAGATGCACTCCTTCAGTATAGTAGCATGTTTTCCCAATAATAAACCTGCCCGGTGCGCTGGGTGGATTCCGCCGCCCGCCTTACCCGCTGCTGTAGTGGCTTGATTCCACCCCAGCCGGCACCCTCGCGGATTGCCTCACCTTATCGGAAAACCAGCACGATGCCGATGATCATCAGCACCGCCCCGGCCAGGCGGCGGGCCACCACGAGGGGATCCTGGAGCGACTCCCGGTCCCCGAAGGCGGATCCCAGCAGCCAGACAAAGGCGATGCTCCAGATTCCCCGGCTGGCATAGACCACATTGATGCCCGCGGCGTCGCCAAAAGTGCCGATGGTCCAGATCAGAATCATTGCCTGGGCCACGATCAGACCGATGCCGGGCAGCAGAAACATCCAGGCCCGGGCCGGAAACCGGAAGCTGGTGCTGCGGGAGAAACGCAGCAGCACCAGCGAGCCGAGCGCCCCGATCAAAATGCCAACGGGCGCCACCAGTCCGAAACCGAGCCGTGGACTCCACTCCTGCACCAGCACATCAAAGACCGCGAAACAGAAAGCAGTGGCGAGCGCATAGCCGAAACCGAGCCGGGCCGCCCGCCGGTCGACGGCGCTGCCGCCCGGGCGGCCGCCGACCAGCAAGACCAGCGCCACCGTGGTCAGCACCGCCGCCAGCCAGGTGGATAGCCCCGGTCCCTCCGTGGCAAGCAGGGCGGAGAGCAGTGCCACCATCAATACCTTGGTGCCCATTACCGGCGTCGCCACCGAGACATCCCCGCGGGAGAAGGACAGCACCAGGAAGAGGTGCCCGAGGGCGAAGGTCAGCCCGATCCCAAGCGTGGGCCACCAGCGCGCCGGCAGGGCGGGAAACTCGGACCAAGGATAAAACACCAGAAAACCTGCCGCCACGGCGAGATTGACCAGCACCATCGCCCGGACCGGCCCCGCCCCCTCCCGCGAGGCCGCTTTCAGGAACAGCGCACTCCCGGCGTAGAAAAAAGCCGAGAGGAGAGGAAAGAGCAGATAGGGGTTTTCCACTTCAGCTTGCCGGACCGGTGGTGCGAAGCCTGGGGCGCGTTGGTAGCATGAAAACCACTACCCTGCCTCAGGTCTGCTTGAGTGTGGGAAGCTGCTCGGCCTTCACCGGGCAGCCCGCGCAGCCCGGATCTCCCCCGGTCCGCAACATGTTCAGCCGCAGCCGCCGAAAAGCTTCTCCCCGAAAAACCTCCGCCGCGCTCGCCCCCTCGCCCAGCCGGCCGAGGACGTTGCGGTGCCAGGCGCAGGGCAGGATTTCCTCCTGATTGCGGATCATGACTTCGTTGAAAGGCCGGTCGCAAAAGAGGCCGTTGAACTCGGTGAAGGGGGTTTCGGTGACATCCCGCGCCGGCGCCGGGAAAGCCGACCCCACCGGCGGATCGCCGACTGGACCAAGTGCCGCGGCCGCGGCGTGGAAGTCATCGAGGGTGACCGCGGGATCGGTGGCGGGATCGTGGTCGGCCCCGCCCGGGAGGGGCGGCGGCAGGTAGGCCTCCAAGCCGTGCTCCCGGCAAGCCGTGAGAACTTTCCCCCGGTAGTGGTTCCACACCGACGGATGGTTGGAAAGCATCTCCGCCGGGTCGTCGAAGTAGGCGCTGGCCACGACATGGCGGAAATCAAGGTAGTGAGCTCCCATGGCCTTGGCCGCGGCCACAAAGAGCGGTGCCTCGTGCACATTGCTGCGCAGCATGACGAAGTTAAAAACCATCAGCGGCCGCGCACTGCCCGCGGCATCGCGGAGGGCTTTCAGCCGCAGGATGTTGCCGATGACCTGCGGGTAGCGGATACCCTTGCGGATACGCTCGAGCGTGGACGCGGTGACGCCGTCGAGAGAAAACATGACTAGGGCGACTCCCGACTCCAGGATGAGACGGGCGACCGGCTCACGCATGAGGGTGGCGTTGGTGCTGAAAACGATCTCGGTGCGGGGATGGTTGCGGGCCAGGCTGCGGAGGATGGCCGCAAAATGCGGCGAGACCATCGGCTCGTCGCCGCAGGAAAGGATGACCTCGCGGACTTCATCCCCGAAGGCCCCGAACCACTCCTCGAACTCCTCCGGTCTGATCGAGCGCGCCGGCTTGCGGAAAACGGCGTCGTCCGAGTAGTGGCACATGACGCAGCGGAGGTTGCACTTGTTGACGATGTCCATCCGCAGGCTGAGGCCGGGTTTGCGGGCGAGCACGGCGTTCAACCGCTCCTCGATCAGCCGACCCTCCTCCTCCCGGAGCGTTTCGTCGGGTAGCGCAATTTTGGATACTGATTCCAATACGACGGCCTGCCGGTCCCCGGGCCGCAACCGGAACGCTCCTTCCAGGTGGCGCGTGGTGCCGCCCGCATCGGCAACTTCGATCCGCAGGCGCACCTCCGCGTCCTTCTCCCCGAAGCCGGCCATGGCGGCGGCGAAAAGTCCGGCCAAGGCCGCTCCCTCGAACTCGGGAAAGGCGCCCAGAACGTCGGGCCGGTTGAATCCGTAGCGGGCGGTGATCCAATTCCCCGCACCGGTCCGCACCCAGACCCTTTGGAAAGGCGCCGGAGACACCATCCAACCCAACAGCCAGACGGCCGGCCCGCCCCCGGCGGGGGAGCGGACTTTTTCCAGGCAGAGTTCGAGATCGGGACGCGGCATGGCGGAAACGGACCACGTCACCACCCCCCCACCCCGCGGTCAAGGATGGAGCGGCCGAATTCCACCACTGCCGCGGGGATGCGGCTTGCGAGCCGGAGCCCATCAGGCAAAGTTTCAACCCGATGGCCGCTCAGCCCAACATCATCCTCGTCAACTGCGACGACCTCGGCTACGGCGACCTCGGCTGCTACGGATCGAGCGTCAACCGCACCCCCCACCTCGACCGCCTGGCCCGCGAAGGCATGCGCTTCACCGACTTTTACATGGCCAGCGCGGTCTGCTCGCCGTCGCGCTGCGCCATGATGACCGGCTGTTACCCACCCCGGATCGGTTGTGGTGAATTCGACGGCAAGGCGGTCCTCTTCCCCGCCGACGCCACCGGGCTGCACCCCGATGAAACCACTGTGGCCCGCTGCCTAAAAGACGCCGGCTACGCCACCGCCATCGTCGGCAAATGGCATTGCGGGGACCAGCCGGAGTTTCTTCCCACCCACCACGGCTTCGACCACTACTACGGACTGCCCTACTCCAACGACATGGGCCTGCAGAAGGTCCGGCCCGATGCCCGGGTGCCGCTGCCGCTGCTGCGCGATGAGGAGGTGATTCAGCAGCAGCCCGATCAGACGGGACTGACCGAGCGCTACGTGGAGGAGTCAATCCGCTTCCTCCGGGCAAACCGCGACCGCCCGTTTTTCCTCTATTTCGCCCACATGCACGTGCACCTGCCGCTTTTGGTCTCGGAGCGGTTTTTAAGCGCGTCACAAAACGGCCCCTACGGAGCGGCGGTGGAGTGCATCGACTGGGCCATGGGGGCGCTGCTGCACGAGCTGGAAGCACTCGGAATCGATGAGAACACCCTCATCGTCTTCACTTCCGACAACGGCTCGCGCGCCCGCGGAGAAGGCGGCAGCAACGGCCCGCTCCGCGGCCACAAGGGACAGCTCTGGGAGGGGGGCATCCGCCTGCCCTGCATTGTGCGCTGGCCCGGCTGGGTGCCGGCTGGGACTGTCAACCGGACCCTCTTCAGCTCGCTCGATTTTCTGCCCACCTTCTGCGCCTTGGCCGGCGCCCCCCTTCCCGGACGGCCGATCGATGGCAAAGACTTTGCCAACGTTCTGCGCGGAGAAGCCGTTGACGGCCCGCGCGATGGCTTCGCCTACTACTGGAAAAACAGCCTCTGCGCGGTCCGCTCCGGCAAGTGGAAGCGCTTTGTCGCCCACAATGAAGGGCAGAAGTGCCCCCCGGCCGCAGAGCTCTACGACCTCGAGGCCGATCCCGGCGAAACCACCAACCTCTACGAGCAACACCCCGAGGTGGTGCGGCGTCTCGACCATCTTCTGGAGCGCTTCCGCGAGGATATCGGCGACGACCTCACCGGCGCTCCCGGGGCCAACCGCCGCCCCTCGGGCCGTGTCGCCAACCCGGTCCCCCTCTGCACCTACGATCCCGACCACCCCTATATGATCGCCTCCTACGACGGACCGGCCGGCTGAACCTGCAACGGTACCGGCATCTGCGTCACCTTCTCTTTCCTGACCCGCCCGTTGCCCGTCCTGGTGGTTTTGATACAGGGTGATCCTGGCTCCAACCCCGCTCCGCTGCCCGTTCATGATCACGATTGAAACCTGCACCGAACCAACCGGTCCCGAAGCTCACGGACTTGGCCGCCTTCGGTCTGCCTTGGCTGCAGCAGGCATCAAGGTGGCGGACGTCCACGAGGCCACCGCCATCGAAGCGCCGCACGTACATCTGATGGTCGGCCGCACCTCCCATCCGGCGATTCAAGCCGCCGCGGCTGGGTCCGGCCTGCGGTTGCCGTCCGAACCGGAGGCAACCTTTTTCCAACCGCTGCCGGAGCGGGCGGCCGCCACCCTCCTGGCCGGCGGGGCCGATGCCGCCGGGGTGATGTATGCCCTGCTCGAACTCGCGGACCGGATCCGCTGCCGCGGCCTGGCGGCACTCAGCAAACCGGATCCCTTTTTGGAAAAAGCCAGCCTCAGGATCCGCGGCGTCGATCGCTTCCTTTCCGGCCATCTCGATGAGGACTGGTTTCACTCCGAGGACTTCTGGGCCTATTTCCTCGATCGCCTGGCGGCGGCTCGCCTCAACCGCTTCGTGCTGGTTACCGGATTCGACACCGCCTGGATGTCGCCCCCGTATCCATTTTTCCTCGACATTCCCGGCTTTGAGGCCGTCACGGTGGAGGGACTTGCTCCGGGTCGGAAAGCCGCCAATCTCGCGCGCCTCCGCCGGATCGGCCGGGACTGCGCCGACCGTGCGATCACGTTTTTCTTCGGCATCTGGCAGCAGACACCCTGGCAGCAGGGGCAGAGCCAGCTAGTGGCGGGATTGCCACCCGATGAAGATGCCTTGGCGGAATTCTGCGCCGCAGGCCTGCGGGAGCTGCTGGTCCAGTGCCCGGAAATTGCCGGCATCCATCTCCGGGTAAACCACGAAGCGGGCGTCGGCACCCAAACGACGCCGGAAGGATTCTGGAACACCCTGACCGACGCGGTCGCCGATTGCGGACGACCGGCGAAGCTCGATCTCCGCGCCAAGGGACTCAGCGACGGCATGATCCGGCACGCCTTGGACCGGGGGCTGGACCTGGGGGTGCCGACCAAGTACTGGTGTGAGCAGACCGGTCTGCCCCACCATCTCACCCAGATGCGGTCGGAGGAGTTGGCGCGCCTCGAAAACCTGAATCACGCCCGGCGCTACAGCTATGCCGACCTGCTCCGGCGCCCCCGCCGCCATCAGATCATTTACCGGCTTTGGAATCTCGGCGGGACCAATCTCTTCTGGTGGGGAAATTCCGAATACGTGCGCCGCTTCTGCGCAAGCCTGGCTGTTGGAGAGGCCCCCGGATTTGAGTTTTCCTGTCCGCTCAGCCTGAAGGGCGGTCACGAAGTGCATCACCGCGAGCCCTGGCCGGTGCGGATCGATCCTGCCGAGGTCTCCCATACATGCGAAGATGAGCGCTACTGGATTCAGTATCTTCTCTTCGGCCGCATCGGCTATGACCCTGCCGTCGCAGACTCGGTCTTTCTCCGGGATTTCGAACAACGCTTCGGGCCGGAAGCCGGGGGCCAACTTTCCGGGGCCGGTGCGGCTGCCAGCTTGGTTCTGCCGCTGGTCACCGCGGCGCATATGCCGGTCCATCCGATGGCCTGCTATTGGCCGGAGTTGAGCACAGGGGGAGCCTTGTTCGCAACCAACCAAGCGAATCCCCACTTTCGGGAAGTCACTTACGGCGCGGCCGAGCCGAGCGATTCCGGGCTGTTTTACGGTATCGATGCCTATGCCACCGATCTGCTTGAAAACGCGGTCGCGGACAAGTTCACCCCGCTCCAAGTGGCCCGCTGGCTGCGCTCCCTGGCGGCCGACACGCGCAGCGCCCTTGAGGCGGCCGCCCGAGCTTCCGACCGTCGCCCGGGTCCGGAGTGGAAAGCAGCCCGGACCGATCTTTCCATGCTGGCGGACTTGGCGGACTACCATGCCGAGAAAATCCACGCTGCCGTGCATTTGGCGCTCTTCGGGACTGGCTCCGCCGAAAGCCACCGCCGCGCCGCCCTCGTTCACCTGAAGCGGGCCCGCTCCCATTGGCAGGCGCTGGCCGAACGCGGAACCCACGCCTTCCGGGATCCACTGGAGTTTCGGGCCGGCACCGCGGTTGGCCGCACCGGCCACTGGCGGCACCTGACGACCGAAATCGACCGGGACCTCGACTGCCTGACCACCCTCAAGCCGGGTTCCCAAGCCGCTGCCCACTCCTTGCCCGAAGCGGCAACGGCGGGCTCAACCACCCCGGCGTTCCAGGATGGCCGATTGCCCGGCGAGCTGGAGGTAGCTGAGCGGGCGGTGGCGGGACGCTCCATCCGAGTCGTGTACCGGCCACCCATCTCTCCCGACCCCGCCATGGTATTTCGCCTGCGCTACCGGCGGACCAACCAGCTCGAAGGAGCTTTCCTATCCCTGCCGCTCCTCCGCGAAGCCGACGGCTTTGCCGCCTCCATTCCCGCTCACTATGTGACCCCGGAATTTGACCAGCTTGTCTATGTCACGGGCCGGTGCGATCGTTGGGAAACCAGGATGCTGCCCGGCCTCTTCCACCCCGAAGCTCCCCTGCCCTACCGCCTCATCCGCATCACCGAAGCGTAAACACCCGGTGGTCCGCCAACGCGAAGCGCCTTGACGGGCCTCTCAAGATCCGGCCTGCCACCGACGGACGGCATCACCGGCGGCGGCGAGATTCGCCAGGCGCATTTCCGAGTATTTGCGGGAAAGGACCACTCCTTGGGCACCTGCTTCAAGGGCCGCGGTGACCGCGGCGAAGACATCCTCTGGCTGCGTCTGTTTCTTGCCGGGGCCGGTGGGGATATCGACATCGATGCCGGGATGGATCTCGGTCTGTCCGCCGGCTTCACGGACCGCGGCAAGGGCGCGCTCGGTTTCCCGCCGCACATAATCCGCGGACCAGCCCTTGGCTGTAATTTCCTCCAGCGGCCCTTCATCGATGCCGAGCAAATCATAAACGAGGCGGTAAGTGCGCTCTGCGGTCGAATCGGCGAAGAACAACTTGTGCAGGTACTGCAGGTGATCGTGAAAGCGCGGGCCGGCACAGTTGTTGTAGGCGACCAGCTTGATGAAATCTGCGTAACGGGTGAATGCGGCGATATCCTGCGTAGCGCGGTAAAACGGTGAAAACGAATTCAAGTGCATGATGTGCCAGCCGAAGCGGACCTCCGGATTGATGGCTTTGATCAGGCCATACATTTCCTTGAAGAGCTGGTTTTGGCTTTCATGCCAGAGGTTCTCCCAAGCCAGGATCTCCGGGTAGCGGAGGAGCAGCCGCCAAAAAGTGACAAACCAGCCGTCGCGGGGCCGTTCGGTCGCGGCCGCCAATTCCTCCAGGGCGAGCATCCCCGCTCGGGCTCGGGCGACATCGATCCCCTGTTCCCTCCCCGCGGCCCGGCAATGCTCGCAAAAGCAAGTCAGGGCAGCCCCGGCACCCCATTTCATGAGCACGTTCTGAAGTGGTCCGTTGCGCTCCGAGCACCAAGCCACGCCGTCCACCGGATACGCCTGAATGACATCCTCGATCATGCCGAAGTGCCAATGGCGGTAGTCGGGGTTGTTGAAACAAGGCAGGCCCGTCTTGCGTCCGACAGCATCGATCTCAAGGCAGTGATGAAAGCCGGGGATGCGCCGGACCTGGGGGCCATAGGAGGACTCCTCCATCCAGCAATAGACTTTCATCTCGCGGGCTTTGGCCTTGGGGACGACTTCCTCCAGGAAAGGGAAGCCGGGGTGCTCGGGAGCGGCCGCGGCGGCCGGATCAACCAGCGTCCGGCGATAATACTCGGGGCGACCGGGACCATAGTTGCCGCCGATCCAGTCGTGATCGTAGTCCTGTGCCCCGTGATCTGGCAGGGGATGGCCGGGCACTTGGCGGCCTCCGGTGCCGCGGGTGTGGGTGAAGTTGGCGAGATAGAGTGCGTTGACAGCTCCCTTTTCCTGGAAGCAGTCGAGCACGGCATCAACGCCTTCGTCGACGAACGAAATCGATCCGACCTGAATGGCGACCAATGGATGGCTCATAACGGCAATGGGGTATGGGAACAGCTCCCGGGAGAACAGCGGCCCTGATTTTCGCCACCCCGCCTGGGGGGTCAATGCCATCCGCTCCGCCTCCTGTTTATAGCCTCCGCAGGCCTTCAGTGCGGAGCCGCCGGGGCTTTGCGAAGAGCGAGAAAGAACTCGCGATTGCCATCGGCGCCGGGGATCCGGCACTCCGCCGCCGCGCTGACTTCCGCCCCGGGCAGATCCTGCAAGGCGAAGGACGTGATCTCTTCCAGCACCCTTTCCCGGACCGCATCGTCGCGGATCACCCCTCCGCCGCGGGAGACCTCCTCCCGGCCGGCCTCGAACTGCGGCTTGACCAGCGCGATGAGCAAACCGCCTGGCGCCAGCAGCGGCCAGACCGGTGGCAGGACCAGCCGTAGGGAAATAAAGGATACATCGATGACAATGCGGACGAAGTCACGCTCCGGCAGGTCATCCGGCCGGAGCAGCCGGGCGTTGAGTCCCTCGATGGAGTGCACCCGGGGATCGGCCTGCAGGCGGGGGTGGAGTTGGTTGCGGCCGACATCGATGCAGAACGCCCGGACTGCGCCGGACTGCAGGGCGTAGTCGGTGAAGCCGCCGGTGGAGGCGCCGACATCGAGCAAGCGGCACCCTGCAAAGCCAATCCCGGTCTCGTCGCAGAACGCCTTCAGCTTCTCCGCGCCACGGCCCACAAATTGCGGCCCGGTGCGCACCTCGACCGGCAGATCGGCGGTCACGGCCTGGCCGGGCTTCTCCAGCCGCCTGGTGCCGCTAAACACCTTTCCGGCCATGATGACCGCCCGGGCCTGGCTGCGGCTGGCACAGAGTCCGCGCTCCACCAAAAGCTGATCGAGTCGCACCCGGCCCATGCTTCAGGTCGAGACCGCCGACGCGTCATCCCGGCGCCGCTGGGCAAACCAAGCCGCGGCAGCATCACGATCTTGGGCAATCTGCCGGCACAGCGCATCCGGACCATCGAAACGCTGCTCGGGCCGGAGATAAGCCAGCCACTCGGCAATCAGTTCGTCGCCGTAACCGAACGGGCAGTCTTCCAGGCAGTGGACTTCGAGCAGTGGCTCCCTGCTCGTCTCGACCGTCGGACGTAGTCCGAAATTGGCGACACCGGGCCGCCCCGCCGACGGCGGTTCCCCGGTTCGCCGCACCCGCACCACGTACACGCCGAAGGCGGGCAGATGCTCGGGTTCCCAGGGCAGATTGAGGGTGGGAAAACCCACCGTGCGGCCGAGCCGTTTGCCCGACCTGACCCGGGACTGCGCGAAGTAGCGGTAGCCCAGCAACACCGCCGCCTGGGCGACATCCCCCGCCTCGACAAGCGAACGAATCCGCGTGCTGCTGATCGGCTGGCCGTTGTGATGGATGCGGCGCGCGCTCACCACTCCCAGTCCCAGGGGGCGTCCCCACTTGATGAGCTGGTCAACCGTCCCTTTCCGCCCCGCACCAAAGCGCCACGTCTCACCGATGTAGAGCGTGGTCAGCCAAGGCATGCTCTCCTTCAAGCGGACTGGAAAAGCCTCGGCTTCGATGGATGCGAAGGCGCGGTCGAATTCCTGCTCGATAATAAAGTCAAGCCCGAGCCCGGAGAGTTGTTGGCGCCGCACCTCGATCGGCATGAGCAGGCGGGTCGGCTGCTCCGGCCGCAGCAGGCGGCTGGGATGCGGATTGAAGGTGAGCACGCCGGCCTGCCCGCCCTCGGCCGCCGCAGAGTGAATCGCCGATTCGATGACCGCCCGGTGTCCCAGGTGCACGCCATCAAACATCCCGATCGCCAGATGACCGGGCCGGTCGGGCAAAGCGCCGGCCTCTTCCATCCGCCGAAAAACCGGGATCGTTTTCACAAGACCAGACTGGGGGCGGCGTCGTGCGGAGCGATCAGGCGGTCGCGGATGCCGGCCTCGTCGAGCGACCCGAGGGTCTCCAGGGTGACGGCATCGCGGACATGAAACCGATCCGAAGCGGTTCGCCGCAGGGCGGAGAGGTGGCCCCCGCAGCCGAGTTTCTCTCCCAAGTCATGCGCGATGGTCCGGACATAGGTACCTTTGGAGCAGCGCAGCGAAAAGGTCAGCTCGGGCGTCTGGAACTGATGGAGGGAGAAGGACGCGATGCGGATGAACCGCGGCTCACGCTCGATCGTCTTGCCCTTGCGGGCCATCTTGTAGAGCGGCACGCCGGCAACCTTGATCGCCGAATGCATCGGCGGAGTCTGGTATTGGTCCCCGACAAAGCCGTTCATGGCCGTCTGGAGATCGGCCGGGGCCAGTTCCGGCACCGGCCGCCGGGACAGCACTTCGCCGTCCGCATCCTGCGAGTCCGTCGTGGCGCCGAGGGTGATGGTGCCTTCGTATTCCTTGTCGAGGCTCATCAAGTACTGCGAAAGCTTGGTTGCCTTGCCGACGAGGATGATCAGCAGCCCGGTGGCGAGCGGATCGAGGGTGCCGGCGTGGCCGATGCGCTTCATCCGCAGGATACGGCGCACCCGGTCAACCACGTCGTGGGAAGTGATGCCGACGGGCTTGTCGATGAGCAGGACGCCTTCGTATTCGTTTTTTTCAACCATGAGAAATACCCGGGGTGCCGCGGTCGGCGAGCGTTTGGCCCATGGCGGCGAGCAACCGGGGGCGGAAGCTTTCCCAGTCGCCCTCGAAAAAGCAACCGGCGGCCGCCGCATGGCCGCCCCCGCCGAACTGCCCGGCCAGCCGATCCACGCGCAGCAGAGGGTTGTTCGACCGCAGGCTCGCCTTCAGTCCGCCGTTGCGGGACTCCACGTAAGCCGCCACCTGCACCCCTTCCACCGAACGCGCGTACTCAACCAGACCCTCGGAATCCTCCGCCTGCGCCCCGAGGCGTTGAAAGATCTCCGGCGGCAGGTAGGCCACGCAAGCGCGTCCGTCATGGGCATACTCGAGCCGTCCGAGAAACTCCCGCAACAGCGCCAGCCGAGCCGGCGGCTCGCACTCATAAAGGTGATACGAGGCGTCCGCGGGATCCGCCCCGTCCTCCACCAGCCGGCCCGCGAGTCGAAACGAGGCCGCGGTGGTGGCGGGATAGCGGAATTGGCCGGTATCGGTGGCCAGGCCGACAAAGAGGCCCTGCGCCGCGACCGCGTCGGGGCGTCCGCCAAGCCCGTAGATCAAGTCGGCGAGGATTTCAGCGGTGGCCGCGGCCCCCGGATGGACGAGGTTGATTTCGGCAAACCCGGGATTGGAGACATGGTGGTCGAGGCAGGCCAGCGGACGTGGAAAACGTGCCGCCAGGACCTCCCCCGCCCGCGCCGCATCCGAGCAGTCGACGAAGACCGCCGGGGCCTCCGGCAGGCCGGCGGCGTCCGGTGGCAGGACCGGTGTTTCCTCGACGAGAAACCGCAGTTTGCGCGGCACGGGATCAACGTTGACGCAGGTGGCGGAAATCCCCTGGCTGCCGAGAAAGCGGGCCAGTGCAACCTGGCTGCCGATGCAATCACCATCGGGCCGGGCGTGGCCGACCACCAGCACGGGGCCGCCGCCCATGCGCCGCAGCAGCTCGCGGAACCCTTCCAACATCGCTTCAGGGTCCTTCACTTGGGCTCCTCCTCCCCGTCGGGTTCCGGCGGCACCTCCAGCTCGTCCAGCAATTGCAGAACGTCGTGAGCCCTCCCGGGGCCTTCATCGAGGCGAAACTCCAGATGCGGCAGGTACTTCAACACCACCCGGCGCGCCAGATGCTGTCGGATGGCGCCCCCTTCCGCGGACAGAAACTGCGCCGAGACGGCCTCCTCCTCGACGCCGCCGATGACGGAATAGAAAACCAGCGCCTGCCGGAGGTCGGGCGCAACCCTGACCTCGGTTATGGTCAGCCGCACCGATCTCGCCTGGAAACGGGTATGGAGGATGTCGCTGATCTCCCGCTTGAGCAGTTCGTTGACCCGGATGGTACGGTTGGTGGCCATGCGTGTTGGAAAATCCTGTCAGGGGGGAAACGCCCGGCCCGAAGAGGCGCGGGCGCGACGCTTCGATCCGGGCTCAGAGAGAGGGACGGAGCAGTTGGGTCTCGAAACACTCGACCTGGTCGCCGACCTGGTACTCTTGGCAGCCGTCCAGCATCATGCCGCACTCAGTGCCGGCCCGCACTTCCTTGACCTCGTCTTTGACCCGGCGCAGACCGCCGAGGCGGCTTTCGTGCACGACCTGACCCTTGCGGAGCAGGCGAGCCTTGGATCCGGACACCATCCGGCCTTCGGTGACGAGCCCCCCGGCGACAAAACCCTTGGCGACCGGGAAGACGGCGCGAATCTCGGCCGAGCCGAGCTTGGTCTCGCGTACCTCCGGCTCCAGCAGCTCGGCCATTGCATCGCGCACTCCATCGATCAACTCATAGATAATGCGGTGAGTGATGATGGAGACGCCATGGTGCTTGGCGACGGCGTCGACGCCGCTCTCCAGCTTGACATTGAAGGCGATGACCGAGGCCTCGGCGGCGCTGGCCGTGAGAACGTCGTTGCGGCTGACCGCGCCGACCTCGCTGTGCACGACCTCGAGCTTGACCTTGCTGCTCTCGATCGCCTCGAGTGCGCTGACCACCGCTTCGACCGAGCCGTAAACATCGCCCTTGATGATCACTCGCAGGACCTTGGCCTGGGTGGCGGCAATGGCTTCGAAAAGGCTTTCCGCGGAGACCGGCTTCGGTTCGGGGGCGGCCAAGTTTCGGCGCTTCTGCTCAAAAGCGTTTTCCTCCGCCAGGCGCTTGGCCTCGCGTTCGTTTTTGACTGCCTCGAAGGGTTGACCGCACTCGGGGGTGTCCGACCAACCGATGACCCGCACCGGAGTGGAGGGCCCGGCCTCCCTCACGGGCTTGCCCGCATGGTCGAACATGGCTTTCACCTTGGTGTAGCAGGGGCCGCAGACCAGCGCATCGCCAACCTTGAGGGTGCCGGACTGCACGAGGACAGTGGCGGTTGAACCGCGGCCCACCTCCACCTGCGCCTCGATCACGAGCCCGGCCGCGGGTCTCTTTGGATTGGCCTTGAGCTCGAGCAGATCGGCCTGCAGGAGGATCATTTCAAGAAGGTCATCGACGCCGTCGCCCTGGATGGCGGAAACCGGAACCGCGATGACCTCTCCGCCCCAGTCCTCGGGCGCGATGTTGCGCTCCTGCATCTGGGATTTCACCCGGTCGATGTTGGCGCCCTTGGTGTCGATCTTGTTGATCGCCACCATGAGAGCGACGCCGGCCTGCTGGATGTATTTGAGGGCTTCATCGGTCTGCGGCATGAAGCCGTCGTCCGCGGCGACCACGAGCACCGCGATGTCGGTGGCATTGGCGCCGCGGGCGCGCATTTTGTTGAAGGCGGAATGGCCCGGTGTATCCAGAAAAGTGATGCGCTTATCCGCGCGCTCGACCTGGTAGGCGCCGATGTGCTGGGTGATACCGCCGGCTTCGCCTTCGGCAACGTTGGCGGAGCGGATGCGGTCGAGCAGCGAGGTCTTGCCGTGGTCGACGTGCCCGAGAATGCAGACCACCGGCGGGCGGGGCTCCATCAGGAGGGCTTCATCGATCTTGGGCACCTCCTTTTTCTTCGGCTGTTGGGGGGTGGAATCGCCGCGGTGGCGCACATCGAGCAAAAAGCCGTGCTTGGCGGCCACTTCGGAGGCGACCGACTCCTCCAGGCTCTGGTTCATGGAGGCGAAGATGCCCATCTCCATCAGTTCGGAGATGAGCTTGAAAGGTTTGATGCCGAGCTCGTTGGCGAACTCCTTCACCACGATGGGCGGCTTGACCACGATGGTCTTGATTTCTTCGCCGCCCTCCGGGGCGGCCGCTGGGGACGAGCCAGCTTCTTCGGGCTGATTTTCCGTCCTGGAAGCCACGCTGCCGGGAGGAGGCGGCGGCACTCCGGGGGGCCGCAA
>REEB01000211.1 GCA_007695295.1 Puniceicoccaceae bacterium | reverse complement strand
CCGTTCCGGATCCGGCAGAAAAACCCGCACCCGGCTTCCCCCGCCGGGCCGCGCCGACAGGCGGATCGCGCCCCCCAGCCCGCCCACCAGCTCCCGGCACAGGCTCAAGCCCACCCCCCAACCGGCTTCACCCCGCCCGGCCGCGCCGCGCTCAAACCACTCGAAGAGCAGTTCCCGGTCCCGGGAGGGAAATCCCGGACCCGTGTCGGCCACCTGCAGCAGAACGCCGCTCCCGGTCACCCGCACCATGACCTGCACGTCACCGGAAGGGGTGCTGCGAATGGCATTGTCGATCAGGTTGCCCAATACCATCCGCAAGACCGCCGGTTCGCCCGGGATCCGCTCCGTCTTCGGCAGGCGGCACTGGCAGGACCAGCGCAGGCCTTTGCGCTTTGCCAGCGGCGCCCACGTCTCGCTCAGCTCCCGCAAGAGTTCCACGGCTTCAATTCCACCCGCTGTCGACCCGCCGGCCCGGTCCCGTTCCGTCCGCAACAGCCAGACCATGCTTTCCACCGCCCGCAAGAGACGCAGCCCTCCCTCCGGCTCCCCGCCGGACACCGGCACAAGGCCATCAAGGATATGCTCCAGCCCCCGGATTTCATGCTCCACCATCACCGCCCGCGCCACTTCCGGCGGCATCTGCCCCGCCGCCGCCGCTCCCGCCAATTGCGGCGTGATCAGCCCCGCACGGTCCCGCAGGCCCGCCCGGCATTTCTCAAGGGCCTCAGGATCCATGGCTTCCCGGCACAACAACCCCAGAACCAGCGGCGCCCCGTCTTCACCCCGCCCACCGGGGCTCAGCCGCACCGCCAACCCGGTCGCTTCATCGACCCACTCCACTATCCCTTGCCCAGACGCTACCTTCATTCCCTCAGTGGCCAGCCGCTCCCGGAGTCGGTCGGCCTCCGCTCCTCTTCCGCCGCCGGCCAGGGCGCTGAAAACCGGGTTGGCGAAGCCAACCACTCCCCGCTCATCCAGCTCGGCCACCCCCACCCCCAGCAGCTCCAACAGCGCCTGCACCGGCGGATACAGCTCGAACCAGTGCTCCCTCGCCGGCAGTGCCGGCGAGAGGTCGGCGGCTCCAGGAGAACGTCGGGGCGGTTCGGATCGCTGTAGGTTTCGGGGCATTACGGAGCAGGAATTCGCGCCATGCTGGAGAACCCGGTTGACTTCCGCAAGTCGCAGGCAGCCTAATTCGTCTTCCCCCATGCCTGTCACCGTCGCCGTTGTCGAGGATCAGTCGCTTCTCCGGGATCTGCTCGCGGACCGGCTCCGCTCCATTCCCGGCGTCACCCTCAGCGGGGTCTATGAAAACGGAGCCGCCGCCGTCCGGGGCTGCCTCGCCACCAGCCCGGACCTGATCCTGCTCGACCTCTTCCTCCCCGACCTCAATGGCCGCCTTGTTCTTGAGAGAATCCGCCGCGAGCTTCCTTCGACGCGTTTTCTCATCATATCCGCCCTCTTCCAGCCCGCCGACATCATTGACCTGCACCGGATCGGCGCCAACGGCTTTCTCAGCAAACGTTCCTCCCTTGCCCAACTCAAAACCGCCCTCGCCGAGGTCGTCCGCGGAGCCCTCTACTTCTGCCCGCACACCGCCGATCTCTTCCAGGAGGGCATGAGAAGCCGCCGCAGCGATCCCGCCACCGCCGGTCTGTCCCACCGCGAATGCGAGGTGCTCCAACTCGTCGCCGAGGGCCACACCACCAAGGACATCGCCGACCGCCTCCACCTCAGCCCCCGCACCGTCGAAACCCACCGCATGCGGACGATGAAAAAACTCGGGGTGCACACCGCGGTGCAAATGGTCGCCCGCGCCATCGAGCTGCGGCTCATCATCGATCCCGTCCAGCAGATCAGCGACCACTGAAGGAAGGTCGCAACCGCAACGCCGCCTCAGCTCAGGGCGTCTTCAATTTCCCGGCACAGCTTGCGGGCGCCGGCAAACTCCAGGGCCAGGGCCTTCAGCATCCGCTGCACTTCCGCTTCGGTCAGCGGGCGCTTCCGCGGGCCCAGGCAGGCTTTTTCCAACTGCTCCGCCATCACCCCCAACTGGGCCACGCGGGCGGTCAGCGAATAAACCGATCCCAACACAATCTGGCGGCGTCCAAGCGCGGCATCGGTTGCAAATGCGGGAGGCCGGAGAGTTGCGGCTGGCATGATCAGGGTTGGAGTCTTATGTGAAAAAACCGGCTCATGACGCCCGTCCGCAGCCCAGCGGACGGGCGCATGAACCATCAGTTACGCCCCACCTTCCTGCCTGCGAGGCAGGATCGGTGGAAAGGGTATGTCGTGTTCCGCGGTCTCCGGTTCGCCGGGTCGCTCGAGGCTACATCGGCGGTTGGGATGGCGGTCACTTTCATGACCATGTATTACGGAGCTGCCGCCGCCGCCTTGTTCCGTAAAATTACGTATTCGTTGATTCGCACCCGCTCCATCGGGCTTGCCGCGCTTTCGTCCACCGCCGCCCCCAGAGCGGAATTCCCCGTCGGCGTTTGCATCGCCGCTCGATCGGCCTCCATTGTCCCGCTCGCGCCATGATCCGACCCCGTGACCTTCAAGCCATCGGTGATGAGATCGCCATCCTCTGGGAGGATGGCGCCGAGTCCTACTACCGCATGTCCGACCTGCGGGCCGCTTCCCCCAGCGCGGAAGCCCGCGGCGAAGCGGACCTCTTCGGACGCGTCCACGGCGGCGAACGCACCCGGTCCCACGACGGGGTCCGAGTCGACTCCTGGGAGTGGGTCGGCGGCTATGCCGTCCGTTTCATCTTCAGCGACGGCCATCGCACCGGCCTCTACAGCTTCGCCTATCTCCGGGAACTGGCGGACCGCCGGGATGCTCCGCCGTCCGATGCGCCGACTTCATGAGCCGCCCGGGCTCAGAAGGAACCATCCCCGCCGCTCCGCTCGCAGTCCGGCTGGTAACGTTTGATGCCGGCGGCACCCTCCTGCTGCCCCACCCTTCCGTCGGCGCCGTCTATGCCGAAACTCTCCTCGGCCACGGCCTCCAGGCCGATCCGGATACGCTCGACCTCGCCTTCCGCGACGCCTTCCGGCAGACGTCGAAGGACTTCTCCCTCGCCGACGGCGAAGAGCGGGAGCGGCGGTTCTGGAGGGGGGTGGTGGAGCGTTCGCTGGCCGGCGCCGGGGTCGCCCCCGATCTGCTCCACACGGTTTTTGAGGAACTCTGGGAGAGCTTCTCCCGCGGCGATCGCTGGCGGCTCATGCCCGGCGCCTGCGAGACGGTCTCCGCCCTCGCCGCACGGGGTTTTCGCCTCGCGGTTTTTTCCAACTGGGATTCCCGGCTCCGCCGCGTCCTCGAGGAAACCGGTCTGGCCGGGTTATTCGACGCCGTCTTCATCTCCAGCGAGATGGGTCATGAAAAACCGGATACGAAAGCCTTCCGCATGGTCGAGGCCGCCACCCGCTGCCAGCCTGAGGAGATCGTCCATATCGGCGACAGTCCGCTCCAGGACATCGAGGGGGCGGGCCGCGCCGGCTGGCATGCCGTCCACCTCGACGCCGATGCCCCCGCCGACCGGCCGCCGCATGTCATCCGCAGCCTTGCGGAGTTGCCGGGCCTCCTCAGGCCGCGTGAATGAAGTCCTCGCCTGGCCGGTAACCCAGCCCGGCCAGCCAGCGCTCCACGTTCTCGCGCACCCCATGGCCGGCCGCGCAGGTCACCACAAAAGCCGCCCCCGGCTGCGGCAGTTCCTCCGGCCCCATGACCCGCGCCCCCCCGATCCGGCCGCCGATTTTTCGCGGATCCACATCCACATAACCGTCCGGCGACAGGCCGGACGTGATGAAGGGGCGCACTCTGCGCCGGGTCACCCGGCCCGCCCCCCAGAAGAGCAGCCGGCGCCCGCCCGCCAGTCGGGGCCGCAACCAACCCGCCAGCCAGGGGGCCTTGCAGGCGAAAAAAGCCTCCGGCCGGTACCGCGGATCGGCCCGGGTCAGCCGCTCGGGCCGGTCGCGCCAGCGCAGCAGCACTTCCGGGAGCTTGGAAAACCGCACACCCGCATCCAGCCAGCGCAGCCACAACTCGTAATCCTCGGGAAAATCCCCCTCCTTGTATCCACCATACTGCGACACCAGTCCGGCCCGGAAACACACCGAAGGGTGCACCACCGGCGCTTCCACAAACCGGGCCAGCGCGATCGCCTCGGGCGAACGCAGGCGGTTTGACCACTCCAGGTAGCGCCGCATCCCGGCCGCTTCCCCACTGGCTCCGAATCCTTCCACCGCCGTGGCCACGAGGCCAATTTCCGAATGCGCTTCAAGAACGGCCGCCTGCCGCTCCAAGCGCGCCGGCAGCGCCAAGTCGTCTGCATCCATCCGCGCCATCCACCGCCCCCGCCCCGAGGCCAGCCCGTGGTTGAGGGCGGCCACAATGCCGCGGCCGGTGCTCTCCAACAGCCGGATCCGCGCATCCACCGCCGCCATTGACCGCACCACGGCCCCACCCCCGTCGGTGGAGCCGTCGTCCACCGCCAGCAGTTCCCAGTCCCGGAAGGTCTGCCCCCGGATGCTCTCCACCGCTTCCCGCACCGTCCCCGCCGCATTGCGGAAGGGCATCACCACGCTGATGGCCGGCTTTACGGGTGCACTCATGCTTCCGCCCAGCCGACTGCGTTTGCCACCGCGGGAGGAAGCGGCGGCGGCCGGCCCGCCGCCCGCATTTCCCTCAGCGCCGTCGCCCCGGTGCGCTTGGCCAGGCGCTTCCCCGCTTCATCCAGGACCAGCGGACAGTGATAAAACGCCGGCGGCCGCAGCCCAAGCGCCCGGTAGAGCAGGAGCTGCCGGGCCGTCGAGACCAGCAGGTCCTCCCCTCGCACCACTTCCGTGATGCCCATCGCCGCGTCATCCACCGCCACCGCCAGCTCGTACGAGGGCCCGTCCTCCCGCCGCCAGACCACGAAATCCCCGAAATCCCGGCCGGCCACAAACTCCCGCCGGCCCAGCCGACCGTCCACAAAGGAGACCGCTTCGCCGTCCGGCACCCGGAAGCGCCAACAGATTTCCCGCGCCTTCACCGCCCGTTCCGCCCCCGGTCCTCCGGGCCGGCAGGTCCCCGGATAGAGCACGCCTCCGTCGGCTTCGTGCGGCGCGGCGCCCGCTTCCCGCACATCCCGGCGCGAACACCGGCAGGGATAGACCCGCCCCCCCTTCCGCAGTCGCTCCAACATTGCACGGTGCCGCTCCAGCCGCTCGCTCTGCCGATAAGGCCCCCGCGGACCCCCCACATCCGGCCCTTCCTCCCAGCCCAGCCCCAGCCAGCGTAGGTCCTCCAGCATGCCGGCTTCAAACTCCGGTCGGCAGCGCCCCCGGTCGATGTCCTCCACCCTCAGGATGAGCGCACCACCGGCCCGCCGGGCCCGCTCCGCCGCCACTTGGAAGGTCCGGGCATGACCGAGGTGCAGCCAGCCGCTCGGTGTGGGCGCCAGCCGTCCCCGGTAGCGGGTGTCTTCGGCCGGTTCAGGGGACGGGCTCATCGACAAAGCTGACCCGCAGTCCTTCCGCCCGGCAGGCCCGGCGCACCGCTTCTTTGAGTGCTTCCTCATCGCCGTCCGGCACCAGGAGCGAAACATCGAAGCGGCCGCCGGGCCGCCGCACCGCCTGGATCGCCTCCCGCAGCCGCTCCCCTTTCCGGTCTCCATCATGATGCAGAAAATACCAGGTCAGCACACCGGAAGAAAGGTAGAGCCGCGCCGCCACCTCCGAATCGTTTTCCAAGGCCGCATCCCACCCGGCTTTGCTCACCGCAAACAACCGCTCCGGCCCCACCAGCTCCAGATCCCGCACCGTCAACAACCCCATCCGCCCGGCCAATGATTCCCGCAGGTTGATGCCGCGAAAATCAAACCGCCCGCCCTGCTGGGGCACGAATTCCATGTACACCGCCAACCCCTCCACCAGCCAGATCGGAAGGACGTTGAGCCAGTCATGCATGACTTGGTGGGTGATTTCATGCACCAGAAGCCGGTTGTCGCCACGGCGGTCATAGGAGAACCCGCTCGAGGTCCGGCGCACTCCCAGCCGCTCCAGCGGCACCAGTATCCGACGGTCCGTCTGCCGGTAGATCGCCGCCGCATCCGGCCGACCCCCGGAGGCCAGGTAGGCCTCCCGGGTCGCAAAGAGCATCGTCCGGTAGGGCTCGGCACCCGGCGCCGCCCCCAGCCCCAGCGGCAGGGCGTCCACCGCGACCAAGGTTCCTTCAAAGAGCGCCCCGAAGTTTCCCACCACCATCCGGGAGAGGCGGGCATCGGCTTCAAAGACAAAGTTCTCCGTCCGATAGCGGGATTCGTTCGCGCTTTCCAGCTCCACCTCCACCCGCACCCCCGTGACCGCGGTCCGCCCCGGCCAGTCGCTCGCCGCCACCCAGCCCGCCACCCAACCCCGGTCCGCCCGCGACAGCCGCTCCAGCGGCACCGCAAAAGCCGCCCCGTCCGCCGCCCGCCGCATCAGCAGCCGATCATCCTGCACCTCAAGCGGAACCCCCTCCACCGTGCGGCCCTCGCCGTCGGTCCAGATTCGGGCTGCTTCCGCGCCCACCTCCCCGCCTGCCGCCGCCACCAACCCGCACCCCCAAACAAGCCACCGCAGGGATATGGGTACTTCTATGTATTTTGACCGTCTGTTTACAATTTCAGTTGACATGCGCAATTTTACGTAGAGTAATTTACTTAGTAGAAATGTCGGTGCCCGGTCGTCCTTCCCAAGTCCGTCCGTGCTTTATTCTATCACGCTTGACAGTCCTTTCCTCCTTTCCCGTGAACTTGAAATCCTTTTCCACCTTTTGTGCCCTCGGGCTCGCCGCTTCGCTGGCCCAGGCCCAACTCTTCCACTAAGACTCCGGCACCGGCACGCTCTCCGGCATCGTCGAGTCCGTCGAGGGTTATTCCCAAGAAGCCTCCGGTGTCGGTGTCCGCGCCACCTTCCGCTTCCACGAGGGCTCCAACCAGCTCTCCCTCACTCTCGAAAACCTGGCCGGTCAACTCAAGGCCGACGGCTCGGGTGATCTCTACACCCGCGGCCGCCTCACCAGCTTCGGCTTCTCCAGCCCGTTCGCCGACGAGTTCACCCTTCTCTCCGTCCAGTCCGACGACAAGCCCGGCTTCCATGCCGCCGCCCCCTACAATCTCGCCATCGAAGGGGGCATCTACAGCCAGGATTTCGGCGCCCAGACCGGCGTCACCGCCCAGGGCGGCCGCGGCCCCTCCACGTCCATCAATCCCCTCGAAAGCGCCACCTTCGTCTTCACCTTCGCCGAATCCGGCGTCAGCCTCGACCGCTTCTTCGGGCTTCCCCTGGATGCGGAGGCCTCCTGGTACCGCGTCGGCATGTCCTTCCGCTTCCAGAGCCTGCCCAATCTCGGACCCGGCCGCGGTTCCAGCGACGCCTTTCAAAACCACAACCACGACTCCGACATCGAATTTCCCGGCGGCACTCCGGTGGGTCCCAATCCCATTCCCGGTCTCCTCCCCGAGGTCCCCGAGCCCTCCACCTACGCGCTCGGCGGGCTCCTCGTTGCCGCCCTCGCCATCGTTGTCCGGAAGCTTCGCCGCGGCTGACCGCGCCCCGCACCCTTTGGTCGCACGCCCCGCCTTGCGCGGGGCGTTTTTTTTGCCGCTTCCGCAACGCGCCCCGCCCCTCATCCGCCCGGAAAAGCCGCTTCCGCCTTGAATCAGCCCCGCCGCTGCGACATACCCCATGGCGTGAACCGACGCGCCTTTCGCACCGAAGGAACCGTGCTCGCCCTCTTCCTCATCGGGGCGGGCGCGCTCGCGCTGCTGTCGCCCCAGCCCACCGAGATGATCCGCGCCGGCCGGCTCTGGACTTTGCCCGCCGCTTTCAGTGTCTTCAGCGGTCTCGTCTGCCTGCTTGGCGGCCTCGGTCTGCTCGTCTATCTGTTTCGCCGCTCCTGATTGCCATGGTTAAAGTCACCGCCGAATACCTCGGCCACCTCCACTGCTCCGTCAACCACGGCCCCTCCGGCCACAGCTTCGAAACCGATGCCCCGGTCGACAACCAGGGCAAGGGTGAGCTTTTCTCCCCCACCGACCTCGTCGGCGCCGCCATGGCCTCCTGCATGCTCACCATCATGGGCATCGCCGCCCGCCACCGCAGCCTCGCCATCGAGGGCGCCTGGATCGAGATCAGCAAGGAAATGACCACCTCCGGCCCGCGCCGCATCAAGCGCCTCGCCACCGAGATCTGGATCCCCCTCCCCCGCTCCGCCGATCCCGACGGCATCCTCGAAAAAGCCGCCCTCGGCTGCCCCGTCCACCGCAGCCTCCACCCCGAGGTCGAAAAACCCGTCTCTTTTCACTGGGCCGGCGAACCCGCCTGACCCTGACCCATCCCCCCACCGCACCCAATCACAGCCCAACCGCCATCACTCATGCCCAAGACCAAAGCCGATTATCTCACCGAAACCATCCAGCACCTCGACATCAAGGCCCACGACGTCAGCGGCCTCGTCGAGGCCATGGGGAAAATGGCCTTCTCCGCCCGCGACCTCCACCGCGCCGCCGATATCTACCGCATGATGCTCCAGGACAAGGACTGCGGCATCATCCTCTGCCTCGCCGGCTCCCTCTTCTCCGCCGGCCTCAAGCGCGTCATCTACGACCTCGTCGACAACAACATGGTCGATGCCATCGTCTCCACCGGCGCCCTCATCGTCGACCAGGACTTCTTCGAGGGTCTCGGCTTCCGCCACTACCTCGGCACCAAGTGGGTCGACGACAACGTGCTCCGCGATCTCCACATCGACCGCATCTACGACACCTTCATCGATGAGGACGAGCTCCGCATCTGCGACGACACCATCGGACGCATCTGCGACTCCCTCGAGAAGCGCCCCTACTCCTCCCGCGAGTTCATCCGCGAAATGGGCCGCTACCTCGACACCCAGGGCTGCAAGGCCGACGACTGCATCGTCCACGCCTGCTACCGCAAGGACGTCCCCATCTTCGTGCCCGCCTTCAGCGACTGCTCCGCCGGCTTCGGCTTCGTCATGCACCAGCACAAAAACCGCACCGACTGCGTCTCCATCGACAGCGCCCGCGACTTCCTCGAGCTCACCGACATCAAGCTGCACAACCCCACCACCGGCATCTTCATGGTCGGCGGCGGAGTGCCGAAAAACTTCACCCAGGACATCGTCGTCGCCGCCGACCTGCTCGATGCCTCCAAGGCCGACATGCACAAATACGCCATCCAGATCACGGTGGCGGACGAACGCGACGGCGCCCTCTCCGGCTCCACCCTCAAGGAGGCTTCCTCCTGGGGCAAGGTCTCCACCACCTACGAGCAGATGGTCTACAGCGAAGCCACCCTCGCCCTCCCGCTCATCGCCGGCCACGCCTGGCACAAGGGTTTCCACCGCGGCCGCGCCGCCCGCGCCTTTCAGAAACTCTACCGCCCGGAGCCGGTCTCGGCCGGCTGAAGTCGCCCGCCGGCCCGCTCCGCTTCCCGTTTGCACCCGGTCCTCTTCTGGGTCTACCGGCTGAGCTACCCGCTCCTGCTGCTGCTCTCCTCGCCCTACTACCTGCGGCGGATGTGGCGGCGGGGCGGCTACCGCCGCGGTTTCCTCCAGCGCTTCGGCTACGTCCCCAGCCTGCCTCCCCCCACTCCGGGCACCCGCCGGATCTGGATCCACGCCGTCAGCGTCGGCGAGGTCCTCGCCGCCGCAGCCCTCCTCCAGCGGCTCGCCGCCCGCCCCGGCTTCGAGGCCGTCCTCACCACCACCACTTCCACCGGCCACCGGCTCGCCCGGGAGCGGCTCGGCGGCCTCACCCGCGCCATCAGTTATTTCCCGCTCGACGCCTGGCCCTGCAGCGCCCGCGCCTGGCGCCGCTTCCAGCCCCACCTCTCCGTCCTCTTCGAAGCCGAACTCTGGCCCGAACACCTCCACCAGGCCCGACGCCGCGGCGTGCCCGTTCTCCTCGTCAACGCCCGGCTTTCCGACCGCTCTTTCGCCCGCCTCCGGCGCGTCCGCCCGCTCGTCCGCGGCATCTGGCAGTCCTTCCACCGCATCCTGCCCGCTTCGGAGATGGATCTCGCCCGCTTCTCCGAGCTCGGCGCCGAACCCGACCGCCTCGAACTCACCGGCAACATCAAGCTCGATGTCGACCCGGGCCCCGCCCTCCGGCCGCCGGACAAAGAGCGCCTCCTGCGCGAACTCGGCCTCCACGGCGGCAACGGCCCGCTTGTCCTCGGCTCGTCCACCTGGCCGGGCGAAGAGGAGGCCCTCCTCGATCTCCAGCAAGCCGCCGCCAAGGCCGGCCGACCCATCCGCCTGCTCCTCGTACCCCGCCACGCCGAGCGCCGCGGTGAGCTCGCCCACCTCCTCGAAAACCGCGGTCTCACCGCCCACTTCCGCTCCCGCGGTCCCGCCCCCGAGCCGGTCTCCGTCGCCGTCGGCGACACCACCGGCGAACTCCTCCGCTTCACCCAGCTCGCCGACCTCGTCTTCGTTGGCAAAAGCCTCCCCCCCAACGAAGGCGGCCAAACCCCTCTCGAAGCCGCCGCCTGGTCCAAGCCCCTCGTCTTCGGCCCCCACATGAGCAACTTTCGCTTCATCGCCCGCGGCCTCGTCGATGCGGGCGCCGCTCTCGTCGTCGGCGATGCCGTCGATCTCCGCCAGGAATCCCTCCTCCTGCTCGACGACGCCGACCGCCGGCGCACCATGGCCGAAGCCGCCGCCCGCTGGCACGCCGCCAACCGCGGAGCCCTCCAACGCACCGAAGCCGCCATCCTCGCCGCCGCCCCACGCGGGAGCGAGGATTGAACCGCCTTTCAATGGCTTGGGGGCGATGGCGCAACCGGATCGCCACCACCCCGCGACCGCAACCACCCGGCCCCATCGGAGTGCGGACGACAGCCCGGGCCAAGGTCCCGGGCCTCCCCATTTTCTCGGTGCTCCCCGGGTAACTCACGGGTGAGCCGCAAGATTGCTTGCGGTTCACGAATAGGGGGAAATTGAACCAAAAACCGGTTGTCGCGCCTCCATGAGCCACAAAATGGCTTGTGGTCCACATTTTCTGGATGGTGGGTCACTGGAAAGCCTCCCCTTTCATTTGCAGCAGCGACCAGACACCCCCGCAACCCCTCCAATCCGCCAACAGCCTCCTGCTCAACCACCCGGCCGGGCTTCGCCCGCGGCAACCCGCCCCACCGGCACCCTCTAATCTGATCTCCGCTCCTTGGACCAAAAAACCACCCGGTGGGACCGTTTTTGTCCCACCTGGCAGGCCAGAATGGCACCCGTTCCCTCCCAGCTCCACTTTCCGCCCCTTGCCGATCCAATTCCCATTGCCAACCATTCGCCTCCCGCATTGCCTAGAATCATTGCGGCTCGCCCGCACTGCCCCACCCCGATGGCCTTCGCCCATAGCCTTACCCGCCCAGACGGCTCCCTCGCCCCACCGAGCGAGTGGGAACCACTCTTTTCGGAAGACTGCGGCACCCTCCACGGCAAACCTTGCCGCGCCTGCGCAAATCTCGACCCTCATCACGGCCACCTCAACAAAGTCGCGTTCCTCTCGGGCGAGTTTGCCGCCAGGATGTTTCCGCCGGGCTCGCCCGACGCTGTCTCGGCTCGCGAATGGGGCCGCCTCGCTGGCTGGTGGCATGATCTGGGGAAATTCGCACCAGAGTGGCAGGCCTACCTCAAAACCAAGGCAGATCCGCACGCCGACGAGATTTCCGGGAAGGTCGATCATTCGACCGCCGGTGCCAAGCACAGCCGGGAGCAATTCCCGCATCTCGGTCCACTGCTCGCTTACCTTATCGCCGGGCACCACGCGGGTTTGGATGACGGAGTGAATCTTTTCCCGCCAGGCATGCGGCTCGGCAAAACAGTAAAAGAGTGGCGGGATTGGGCTAGTAGTGCGGGAGCACCTCTCGTGAGAGAACTCCCGCTTCCTCCGCTAAAGCGAGCCCAAGCAGGAAACGATGCCATGGCCTTCATGCTTCGCTTCTTTTTCTCCTGTTTGGTGGATGCTGATTATCTCGCGACTGAATCATTTATGGAGACGGCCAAGAGGCATCAACGAAAGCCGTGGCCCAGAGTTATTCTTGAACGCATGACCGGCATACTTGAGGACTACATGGTGTTTGAATTCGGCACTCCGGGCGACGATCCTGTCAACCTCGCCCGTGATTCCGTCCGGATCGATTGCCTTCACGCAGCCGAATGCCAACCCGGATTCTTTTCCCTCACGGTTCCCACGGGAGGCGGGAAAACGCTCTCATCACTTCTGTTTGCGTTACGTCATGCCCTGCAACACGGCCTCAGTCGCGTCATCCTCGTCATCCCCTTCACAAGCATCATCAAGCAAAACGCGGACATTTTCCGAAAGGTCTTCGCTCCACTCTCGAAGGAACTCGACCGTGATGTTGTGATCGAACACCACTCGAAATTTGATCCCGCACGCGAAACGGAAAGCAATCGCCTCGCGGCAGAAAACTGGGATGCCCCGATTATCGTCACCACCAACGTTCAGTTCTTCGAATCCCTCTTCGCGAATCGAAGCAGCGCCTGCCGCAAACTCCACCGCATCGCCCGCAGCGTTCTCATCTTCGACGAAGTGCAGGCTCTACCCTCCGGCTTGTTGAATCCCATCATCCGAGGGCTCCGCTGCCTCGTTCATGATCTTGGCGCAACCGCCGTCCTTTGCACCGCCACCCAGCCGGCGATAGAAAAACGCACCGGGTTCCCGGTGGGGATACCCGGCGAGGAAATCACGGAGATCATCCAAGACAGGGCTCGCCTCTTCGACACCTTGGAGCGAGTCAGTTGCGCAAACCTCGGTGCTCTTTCAGATGAGCAACTCATCCCGCACATCCTCTGTTATGCCGCGAATGGCTGCCTCGTCATCGTCAATACCACGAAAGCCGCCCAATCCATCCACCAACAGCTCAGCCTGAAGACATGCGCCCTCCACCTGTCCGCACGCATGTGCCCCCGACACGTCATGCTTGTCCTCGCCCGCGCGAAACGGCTTCGCAAGCAAGGCCAGCCGGTCGTGCTGGTCGCCACCCAGATCATTGAAGCCGGTGTCGATATCAGTTTTCCCGTTGTATACCGCGCCGAGTGCGGGCTCGACTCCTTCGCCCAAGCCGCCGGGCGATGCAACCGAAACGGCGAACTCCACCCCGACAAAGGTCGGGTGTTCCTCTTCCAGCCGACCGATCACCCCATCCCCAAAGGTCTCACTGAACTGGCCGCCAACGCGGCTATCACCCGAAATCACATCAGCCAACACTACTCGGGAAACGACCTTCACTCGCTTGCCGCCATTCGCGCTTACTTCGAGCACGCAATCTGGCAAGCGGGACTTTCCACCCGCTGGGACAAGCACCACATCGTGTCCAATGACAGGCCATGCTTTGCCCCGGAATCCAAAACCCTTACCGCCTACGCTTTCAAAACCGCCGCCGAGCGCTTCCGACTCATAGAGTCCGACACGCACTCCGTCCTCATTCCGTGGGGCACCAAGGGTCGCAAACTCGCCGAGGAAATCCGCGCCCTCAAGAGACAAAACCGCAATCCCAATCGCTCCCACTACCGGCGCGCCCAACAATTTGCCGTCCAGGTTTACGACCACGAATGGAAGCAGCTAAAACCCTCCCTTTCCTTCCATTGCGACGATGCTTTCGCCATCCTCGAACACCCCGAAAACGGCTATCATCCCGACACGGGCCTTAAACGCCCCGACGCTCCGGACGATCCAAACGCTTTCTGCCTGTGAGAACGATACGGCATCGCCCCGCGTTTTCCATGCAAAATGGCCGGGGACTTTATCCCCGGCCAACCGGCCTTATTGGCCTGCTTTCACATGTTTCAATCCGCGCCCGCCACGCAACTGCCGCGGTGTGGGGACGACAATTTCCCGGCAACTCAGCCTACACGGATCGGAACGGCGATTTCGGGACAATTCTTGAGGATGTCGCCGTCACGAGTGTAAAGACGGACGCCCAACGCCCGAGCGCGGGCCACGTAAGCGGCATCATAAAACGAGAGATTGCTCGCGTTGGCCTCGGCAAGGACCACCTCATCCGCACACTCGTCGCAATACCGAAGCATCACCACACCTTTTCGGAGCATTTCCGCTCCGCTGCGTTCGTCGATTTTGCCCCGGCGGATGCAGGTCCGCAGGACATTCCCGAACTCATACCGACACCACGGCAACGTCATCCAATCGGGAAACTTTCGGCGCAGCGCCTTGGCGCCTTCGCGCAGGTCGCCCTCCCCCATGAAAAAATCAATCACCACGTTCGAATCGATAAAGACGGTTTCACTCCTCATTCCCATAAGATGACCTGTTTAAGTTAGAATGTCAATGATCCTTTGGCTTGCTTTCACATGAATCTTGTTCTTAACTGACGCTCATGGTGGCTAATCTCCGACTCGAAAATTTACGCCAAGCCCTGCCGTTTTGCCGTGTCGATCTCCTCGGCAGTCAAAAATCCTTTTACCCGCGCCCGCAAGGCTTCGGACTCACGGACCTCTCGCTCCACACGGGCGGCCCGCTCTCCAGGGCTCTCCTCGAAACCGATTTGGCTCAAATCCGCAATTACCTGCTGGTTCAAGCTCCTCCGGTTTCGCTTCGCTCGCTCCTTCAGGCGTGCGTGCAAGTCTTCCGGCAGGTCTCGTATCGTCATCGTCTTCATAATCAAACTATCCTAAACTAAGCCTCCGCATTCAAAACGCAAGCATTTTGACACCATGCCTTAC
>REEB01000041.1 GCA_007695295.1 Puniceicoccaceae bacterium | reverse complement strand
GGCCAGCCCCCCGCCACCTCGCCGGCCGCCACTTCCCCGCTCTACGGCCTCGCCAGCATCCTGCTCAAAGAAAAGAAGTAGCGCCGCCCGCCCGCCCTCACATCCGCCGCAGGGTTTTCAGGCCCAGCAGATGTAGTCCCGCTTCCAATACCAGCAGCGTCCGCTGGCAGAGCAACAGGCGACGCGCCCGCACCTCCGGCGCCTCCACCATCACCCGGTCGGCGTTGTAGAAGCTGCTGAACACCCCGCTCAGCTCATACAGGTAGGTGCAAAGGACGTGCGGCCGCAGGCTGGTCACGGTCTGCCGCACCACCGGCGCCAGGTTGGCCAGCTTGCGCGCCAGTGCCCGCTCCGCCTCCGTCTCGGGCGGGGTGGCGGCGCCGACATCGAGCGCCGTCTCGTCGACCCCGGCTTTGCGGAAGATGCTCCGGATCCGCGTCACCGCGTAGAGCAGGTAGGGTGCGGTGTTGCCGTCAAAGCTGAGGAGTTTGTCCCAAGAGAAGGTGTAGTCGCTGGTCCGGTTCTGGGAGAGATCGGCGTACTTGAGCGCGCCCAGGCCCACCGCCGCAGCGATCGCCTCCACTTCATCCGCGGGCAGCTCGGGATTCTTTTCCCGCACCACCTGCCGCGCCCGTTCCACCGCCTCCGCCAAAAGCGCCTTCAGTTTGATCGGGTCGCCCGTCCGCGTTTTGATCGCTTTGCCGTCCTCGCCGAGGATGGTTCCGAAGACCACGTGCTGAAACTCCGGGAGCGGCCGGCCGGTCTTTTCAAACCATTTCCGGGTCGTCAGCCAGAGCTGCTCGAAGTGATCGCTTTGCCGGCTGTCGGTCACGATGACAATCCCGTCCGCCTTGAGGTTCTCCACCCGGTACACCATGGTGGCGAGGTCGGTGGTGGCGTAGTTGCTCGCTCCGTCCGACTTGCGGATGATGAAAGGCTGGGTCGCGAAGCGGGGGTGCTCGGGGTGGAAGACCACCAGCGCCCCCCGGCTCTCCTCCGCGAGGCCCAGCCGGGTCAGCTCCTCGCAGACGGGCTCGACTTTGTCCCGGTAGAAGCTCTCCCCGAGGTAATGGTCGAAGCGCACGTCCAGCGCCTGGTAGATCTCCTCCAGGGCCTCGATGCTGAGGCGGTTGACTTCCTCCCAAAGCTTCAGGCTCTCGGGATCGCCGGATTGCAGCCGCACCAGCTCGCGCCGGGCTTCTTCCATCACTTCTGGATCCTGCTTGGACTTTTCGTCGGCCAAGCGGTAGAGCCGTTCCAGCTCCTCCAGCGGATCGGCCTTCAGCCGCTCCGGGTCGAGAAAGCGCCGGTAGGCATAGAACAGTTTCCCATACGGCGTACCCCAGTCGCCGAGATGATTGTCGCGGATGACGGCGGCCCCGCAGAAAGCGAGGATGCGGCAGAGCGATTCACCGACCACAATCGAGCGCAGGTGGCCCACGTGCATCTGTTTGGCCGTGTTCGGCGAAGCGAAATCCACCACCCAGGTCCGGCCGCGGTAGAGGTCTCCCGCTGCCCGGGACAATTCCTCCTCGGAGCCAAACCCGCGCAGCCAGCCCAAGAGGGCTTCCGGGGTGAGGGCGAAGTTGATGAAACCCGGCCCCGCCACCGAGACCTCGTAGCGCCCCGCCACTTCCGGATCCGCCCGCAGCACCTCCACCAGGCGCGCCGCCCACTCCCGCGGGTTCGCCCGGGCGGCCTTGGCCGCCGCCAGCACGCCGTTGGCCTGGATGTCCCCGAAGCGGGGATCCGCCGGGCGCAGGTCGGGCGAAAAGTCCTCCGGCAGGCCCGCCGCCGCGGCCGACCGCCCCAGCACCCGCTCCAGTTCGGTAATCAGATCAAATGGTAGGTCCATGGAGAAAAACCACCACCCCTACCCCCGCCCCACTCCCCCGGCAAGGGCGGAGTTCACGCCCCAGGCGAGGCGGACCCGTTAATTTGAGCCTGTCCTTGTGACAACCCTATTACGCCCCGGTAGGGCGTGCTCGCCGAGCGCGCCGCTTAAACCAAACGGCGGTTTCGGCGAAACCGCCCCACCTCGCAGACGCGGGGAGCAGCGAACCGAACCCATCGCACTGACCCAACACCTCCGCTCCGGACGACTCCCCCGTCATAACATTCAGCCTGTCCCTAAATCGCGACTCTCCACCCCTGCCTCGTCACCTCGGCAGCTACGCGCCCGGCACCACCCGCTGACACCAGCATCCCGGAGGGATGCCAGCGTGTAGCCGGTGGTGGAGCGCAGCTCCACCACCGGTCACACGCCCACCCCCCCAACGCACCCCGGCAGGGGTGCCAGCATAATTCCCGCCCCCCTTCGCTCGGAGCAAAGCGGAGATCGAAGGCTGTCACGCCGGAGTCCGCTTGTGGCGCAGGCGGACCATCCACCCCCGCCGCACGGGAGCAAGACGCACCCGCTACCTTTCTGATCTTGCCCCGCGACCGCGGGGTTACCCCTTACCCCTTGCTCGTTACTCTTCCCCACTTGTTCCGATTCGCTGACGCGCCCTGCCCGCCCCGCGACCGCGGAGTCGGCACTCTGTGCCTCTGAACAGCTTGGTCCGGTTCGCTCCGCGCCCGGTCTTGTCGTCGCCATCGCTCCCCGGATCAGCTTAATTTCAGCTTTCAGCCTTTCAGCGTTTCAGCTTTTCACAATGTCACGTCCTGATCATAAGATGACACTTGTTTTCTTGGTTTGGGTTGATGGTTGATTCGGTTGGTTGGCCCGGCGGTTCGCTTCGCTCCCTGACCGTCCCCCAAGGGGGGCCAAAGCCCAGGGTACGGGGCCGATCCGCCCCCCGGGGGGGGGGCACGT
>REEB01000008.1 GCA_007695295.1 Puniceicoccaceae bacterium | reverse complement strand
CGAGGCATATCAGGCGTGGGCGGCCGGCACGGACATCCGGCCGGCCACGGCGCGTCCCACTAACAGGAATTGCCGACAGGCATTGGTGACTGGCGGTGAGGTCCGCCATGACCTGACAGCGCCCTTCATGTAGGTCCCACTAACAGGAATTGCCGACAGGCATTGGTGACGACAAACCGCTCCGGGTTACGTGGCGGGGCAGGGGTCTCACTAACAGGCATTGGAGGAATGCGACTCCGCTGGCACCCCTCCCGGGGTGCTTTCCCGGGTGTCCCGGGACCCGGTGGTGTCGCTTCCCGCTGCGCGGGGCTCAACCACCGGCTACACGCTGTGACGCCTCCGGCGTCGCGGGGACACCCAAACGGTCACAACCCTTGCTCGCTCGATGACCTTTTCCACGCCATCGGTGCGGCTGGAAGCGGGTCGCGGGGACACGCTTTACCCGCCACTCATTACCCATCACTCATTGCCACCTCACCCACCACCCATCACCCTTCACTCCCTACCGCGGGGTTGCCAGCAATTCTCGGATCCGCTTTTCATCCCCCATGCTCGTCGTTTCCACCGTTGGCACCGGCACCGCCGGCAAATACTCCAACCTCGCCGCGGGGCTCGTCGCCGGCCTTCGCCAGCTCAAGCCCCGGGCCTATTGGCTGGTGCCCAGCACTTCCGCGGATTCCCACGCCATCGCCGACCTCGTTCGTGGGGAAGTCCCGGGTTGCCAGCCCTGGAGCGACACCGAGGACTACCGCTGCATCGCCGAGCCCGACAACCTCGGCCACTGCCGGGCCATCCTCCGGGAGATCCTCCTTCAGGCCGGAACACGGCGCGAGGACGATGAGACCGTCGTCCTCAACCCCACCAGCGGCACCAAGCAAATGAGCGCCGGAGCCGTCCTCGCCGGACTCGATCTGGAGTGGCCCCGGCTCGTCTTCATCACCGGCGAGCGGGCCGACGGCGTGGTCCGCACCGGCACGGAACGTCTCAGCCCCTTCGACCCCGCCACGCTGATTTCCGAAAAACGCCTGCGGGACGCCGAACACCTCTTCACCGCCGGGGCGGTGGGCGGCGCCGCCGAACTCCTCCGCCGCTCCGGATCCTCCATGGAGTCCCCCGCCGCCGTCGCCGCGATCTGCGAGGCCTGGCAACGCCTTGATCTCATCACCGCCCGCGCCCTTGCCGCCCGCCACCCCGCCGGAGCCCCTTTCCGGGCCTGGCTTGAGCGCCTCCAGCAGGCCGGCGCCCATGGAGAAGCCCGCGTCGCCGACCTCCTCGCCAACGCCCGCCGCCTCCTGGCCTGGCGGCTCTGGCCCGAAGCCCTCCTGCGCTTCTATCAGGCCATCGAACTCACCGGCCATGCCGCGCTCACCCGCCACCTTGGGGCCGGCCCACCCTATCCCCTCGCCGCCATCACCGGCATCCCCGGGCTCGACCCCAAACTGGCGGCCCGCTGCCGGGCCAATGCCCGCGAGGACGGCCTCCACCTCGCCCCCCGGGCCGTCCGCGATGTCCTCTCCGCGCTCGGCGATCCCTATGCCGAAGCCTGGTCCGCCCGCGCCGGACTGGAAGCGCGGCTCGACGTCCGCAACCGCTGGATCCATCAAGCCGAGCCCGTCGCGAAGGCCATCGCCCGCGGCCTCGGCGACGATGCCCTCGTCCTCGCCGAAACCGTCTTCCCCGGCATCGGCAGCCGCCTCCCCACCGGCCTCTGGCCCACCCGCCTCCCACCGCCAACCCCGTAAGTCGGCGCCCCCCTCCCATCCACCCCGTCCATCCGGTCCATTCGGTCAATCTCGTCCATCCCGGGGTCACCCATTACACCTGTCAATTGATTCGATCTTTTGCGCATCCGGGGTGAGGGAATCGGCGGTTGTGCTCGGTCGTCAGCGACGACGACAACCTGAGCATCATCGGGCGGAGCCGCAGGGGTTAAGTGGCCGAGGTGCTGAGGCTTTTTTGGATTTGGTGTTCTCGTTGAATGCGCTCGGAAATCCACAATTTGATCAGGGATTGCCGGCTCACTCCTATCACCTTTGACTGCGCATCCAGTTCCTCAATGACCCACTCGGGAAAATCGATGTTCACCCGACGCGCCTCCAAGCCGGGCCGGCGAATCGACGCCTTGTCGATGTAGGGGGTGATGTCCTCACCGGCATCAAAACGCTTCTCAAAGTCCTTTGCTTTCATGGTAGAGTGCTTCTTCATTTTCTCGGGCTCTTCTTACGGAGATGATTCTAGTTCGGCCTGCTCTGGTGGTGTATATGGCCGTCCATAGCTTTTCGTCGTATCGGGCGATCAGACCCAGTCGTGGCTCGTCAGAAAAACGGGCCAAAAATTCAAGTCGCTTGGGATCCTTCCAGAGCGATTTGGCGCTCTCGAAATCGATGCCATGCTTCTCACGGTTTGTGGTGCTTTTGCCTGGGTCATACTCAAACTCCACGAAAGGAGCATAGATATACCGTGAGAGGTGTCAACAAGGTATAGTTAATCACCTATCGAGCTCTCGGACCACTAGTCCGCCTCACCCTTGCCTTCGGGGTTCCAACCTTTCGGTTTTCATCTTCGTGGTGGATAAACCCCTTCACCGTCCTTCATCTGGTTTGCCCTGCCGTGCCCGGCCTTGCCGTCGGCGAGCGCTCCCAGGATCCGGCCTGCGACTTCGCTCGCCTCTGCTCCGCCCCCGCCAACCTGCTGCAGCACCCCCTCCCATCCGCCCCGTCCATTCGGTCCATCCCGTCCATCCGGTCCGCCCCGTCCATCCCTTTGCCTGAACCGCCGTGCCACCGCCCTCCCTCTTCCCTGATGACGATTTGGACTCGCTTC
>REEB01000274.1 GCA_007695295.1 Puniceicoccaceae bacterium | reverse complement strand
GGGGTGGTCAGCTTGGGATTGGGGTGGGGGTTTTCGTGGAGGAGGACGGGGAAGCCGGCGGATTCGAGGGCGGCGGTGTCGTCGGTGACGCGGCGGTTCTGGAGGCGGAGCCGGCGGTAGGCTTCGGTGATGAGTTCGCGATCGAAAACCTGGGGGGTTTCCATGGCCCAAAGGCGGGAGCGGTCCACGGTGGTGAGGCGGTGGACGCGAGGGTCGGGACCTCCGGGCGAGGTTTCCTTGAGGGTGTCCGCGATCCGGTGGGCGAGGCAGACGGCCGGCTGGGCTTGGGCGAGGGTCTCGAGCTCGGCGAGAGTTTCCGGGCGAATGAGCGGCCGGGCGCAATCGTGGATGAAGACGAGGGGAATCCACAACGGCAGGGCGGTGAGGGCGTGGAAGACCGAGTCTTGGCGCTCGGGCCCGCCGGTGACCCAGTCGAGGGTGAGTCGCTGGATGGGTTCGTTCTCGAGGGCGCGGAGGATGGCCCGTTGCTGGGGACGGTCGCGGTAGACAATGACCAACCGGCTGACGATGCCGCTGCGCGCAAAAGCGCTGATGGAATGGCAGATGACCGGCTTGCCGGCGAGCGGGAGGAGGATTTTGTCCTCGGCTGCGGAGGCCATCCGGGTGCCCCTGCCGGCGGCGAGGAGGATGGCGGCGTGGGGCTTCATGGAGTGGCGGCGGCGGCCAGCTCCGCACGGATGGCGCGGGCGGCGGCGGCGGGATCGGGGGCGCGGAGAATGGGGCGGCCGACGACGATGTGGGAAGCGCCGGCGCGGGCGGCTTCGGCGGGACCGAGGACGCGGCGCTGTTCGTCGGCATCTGCTCCCAAGGGACGGACACCGGGGGTCACGAGGAGGGGTGCGGGACCAAGGGTTTGGCGGAGGCGGGCGGCTTCCAGGGGGGAGCAGACCAAGCCGTCGAGCCCGGCGGAGAGCGCGAGGGCGGCGAGGCGGCCGACCTGGTCTTCGGGGGAGTGGGGGCACCCCGTCTCCTGCAGGCCGGCGGCATCCATGGAAGTGAGAACCGTGACGCCGAGCAAGCGGGGACGGTCGGTGTGGCGAGCGGCTTCGGCGGCGGCGGCGGCGAGCATTTCGCGTCCGCCGGAGGCGTGGAGCGTGAGCAGGGAAACGGGCAGGTGGGCGAGGGAGCCGACGGCGGAGGCGACAGTGTTGGGGATATCGTGGAGTTTGAGATCGAGGAATACGGGGTGGCCGCGGGCGGCGATGGTTTCGACCAGTTCGGGGCCGTGGCGGGTGAAGAGCTGAAGGCCGATTTTCACCCAGAGATCGGGTAGTTGGAGGCGGTCCAGAAAGGCGAGGGCGCGATCCCGGTCGGGCAGATCGAGCGCGAGAATGAGGGTGCAGGCCATGGCAGGAGCACGATGCAGGAAGCCTGCCGGGCGGCCAGTGAAAACCGGTTGCTTGCCTGCTGGCGGCGGGGTGATTTGCTCGCGGGGTGGAAACAGCGGTGACCATGGCCAGCCCAGCCAAGTTGAACCTCTTTCTGGCCGTGACCGGCCGGAGGGCGGATGGGTATCACGAACTGGTGTCGCTGGTATCGACGGTTGCCTGGGGCGACACGGTGGAACTGGCGCTGGATGACGGACCGGATGAGATCGTGCTGAGCTGTACGTCGGCGGGGGTGCCGGCCGGACCGGCCAACTTGGCTTGGCGGGCGGCGGCGCTCTACCGTGAAGAGCGGCCCTTCTCGGGTCGGCTGCGGATTGGGCTGGAGAAGCGAATTCCCGCGGGGGCGGGTCTGGGCGGCGGCAGTTCGAATGCGGCCGCGGTCTTGTGGGGGCTGGAGCGGCTCTTGGGCGACACTCCCGGGGAGGAAGTCCGGAGGGCGCGGGCGGCGCGGCTGGGATCGGATGTCCCCTTGTTTCTGGCCCCCGGGCCGGTGCTGATGCGGGGTCGGGGGGAGAAGACCGAGACCGTGCCGCCGAAGCTGGCGGCGGCATTGAAGGGCCGGCCGGTCCTGATCTTCAAGCCCGGGGTGGAAATCGCCACCGCCCGGGCTTACCAGGCACTGGCGGCCGGTGCACCCGAGTCCCACACGCCGGAAAGCGCCGCCGAGGACCTCTGGCGGCGCTGGGTTGCCGCCCCGGGCTCAGCGCCGTTGGCGAACAGCTTCAGCGCGGTGGCGGCGGCGAAGTTTCCCGCCATCGCATTGTTGCTGGAGCGGCTCCGAAAGACCTTCGGCGCCCGCTGCCAGCTCAGCGGGAGCGGAAGCGCCTGTTTTTGGCTCGACCCTCCGGCGCCGCCCGGGCCGGAGGCCGCCATCCGGGAGGCCTGGGGGCCGGAGGCCTTCCTCGTCCGAACCCATCTGGGCCATCCCCGGCCAAACTTAGGAGGGTCATGCGACGCTCAAACCGTCGCCTAAAATCCCCTTGTGCCGGTTGACCCGCCATCTAGTCTGAATCGGTTTTTGGTCCCCGCTCTCCCACCCTTCATGCCCGACACCGACTCCAAAGAGGTCGTCCTCCACGGCATCGCCGCCTCACCCGGTATTGCCCATGGTCAGATCTTCGTGCTCCTGCAAAAGGAGCTGGAAGTGCCGGCGTATATCATCGACCCCTCCCAGCGGGATGCGGAAGTGAGCCGCTTCGAGCAGGCCCTGCTGGTCACGCGGCAGCAGATCATGAAAGTGCAGGCGGAGATTGCGCGAAAAGTCGGCGAGGAGGAGGCCCGTATATTTGATGCTCACCTGCTGGTGCTGGAAGACCAAGCCTTGATCGAGGAAACCATCCGCGAGATGGAGGCAAAAGGCTTCAACATTGAGGCCTCCTTCCAGCGCGTCGGGCAGCGCTACGTGGACGCCTTCGGCCAGATCGACGATGAGTACCTGCGGGAGCGTGCCAGCGACATCCGCGACGTGGTGCGGCGGGTGCTGCAGAACCTCACCGGCCAGGTCACCCACAACTACGGCAAGCTGCTTGACCAGCGCATTCTCGTGGCGCACGACATCACCCCGTCCGAAACCGCCACCCTGGACCGGGGGAGCCTGCTCGGCATCCTCACCGATGTCGGCAGCAAAACGAGCCATGCGGTGATCGTGGCCCGCTCGATGAACATCCCCGCGGTGGTGGGCCTGCGCACGGCCACCCACCGGCTCAAGCACGATGACTGGGCACTGGTCGACGGCTACGACGGGCTCGTCATCATCAACCCCGGGGAGCGGACGCTCTTCCGGTACGGAAAAATCCAGTTGCGCCGGAAGTCGGTTGAAAAGCGGATCCTTGCCGCGGCCCGCGGGGAGGCGCGGACCCAGGACAAGGAGCGCATCACCCTCATGGCCAACATCGAAGGTGCGGGCGAGCTGGACAAAGTCCTGGAGTTCGAAGCCGATGGGGTGGGCTTGTTTCGGACCGAGTTTTTATTTCTCAACCAGCCCACGCCTCCGGGCGAGGACGAGCAGTTTGCGGTTTACCGTGAAGTCGCCAGCCGCCTGGCGCCGAACCCGGTCATCATCCGCACCCTCGACTTGGGCGGGGACAAGCCGTTCTGCGGCAGCCTGGCCGAGGATCCGGAGACCAATCCCTTTCTGGGCTTCCGCGCCATCCGCTACTGCCTGGAGCATCCATCGGTATTCAAGTCTCAACTACGGGCGATTCTGCGGGCGAGTTCTTTCGGCAATGTGCGGCTGATGTTTCCGATGATCAGTGGGGTGGATGAGCTGCTGAAGGCGCGGGCGTTCCTGGCCGAGGTGCAGGCGGAGCTGCGGGCGGAAGGGGTGGCCTTCGACGAGAAGCTACTGGTGGGCAGCATGATCGAAATCCCGAGCGCGGCCATGACGGCGGACATCATCGCACGGGAGAGTGACTTTTTCAGCATCGGCACGAATGACCTGATCCAATACCTGCTGGCGATCGACCGGGTGAACGACCGAGTGGCCCACCTTTACGAGCCGACCCATCCGGCGGTCCTGCGTTGCCTGGCCCAGATCATCGAGGCCGGCCGCGCCGCGGGCATTCCGGTGGGAATCTGCGGGGAGATGGCGGGCGATCCGGTCTATGCCTCTTTGCTGATCGGGCTCGGTGCGACGGAGATCAGCGTGAGTCCGAGTGTATTGCCCTCGGTTAAGTTTTTCCTCCAGCAGATCAGGATCTCCGACGCGAAGAAGATGGTTGAAGAGCTGATGCGGGAGCATGAGCCGAAGGCGATCCAGGCGCGGCTGGAGCAGTTTTACCGGCAGCACATGGGCGAGCTGGGCAGCCTGATCGAGAACAACGGAGCCTGAGCCGAAGCGGCCGGCCGCATCTCAACCAGGTTCCTGAAAGAGGGCGTAGTCGGGGTCGAGGAGGCGTTTGCCGAGGCGCCGGACCTGGCCGTCGGTGAGGCCGGCGAGGTAATCGCAGAGGCGGCGGTAGCGGTCATTGGCACCGGCGGGGGCGAGGATCCAGGAGCGCAGCTGCTCAGGGAGGATGCCGAGGGGAGGATCGGCCTCGCCGAAGGCATGAGCGGCGCAGATATGGAAGAGGGTGTCGAGGATGCGGCCGCCTTTGAACTCCATCTGCTGGAGCGGAGGGCTTTCGAAGATGAGGTCGAAGGCGAGGCGCTTGTAGAAGGCGGCTTCCCGGCGGGCGGCCGGATCGATGGCCAGGTCCCAGGCGTGGCGGTGGGTGAGTTCGGCGAGCGGTCCGTGGGCCGGTTGGAGGCGGCAGGCGCGGATGAAGGCGCCGATTTTGCTGCTGAAGGCCGCCTCAAGTCGGTTGCGCAGGAGGATGTCGCGCAGGTCTTGGAGCCAGGCCGTCTGTTCCTCGTCGAGGCTGCTGCGGCGAGCCCAGCGCTCCATGGCTTCGAGGGTGAGAAAACCGGCGCGAACGCCGTCGATGATGTCGTGGAGGCAGTAGGCGGTGTCGTCCGCCCAGTCCATGATCTGGCACTCGATGCTGCGGAGGGCGTCGTCGGGAGCGTCGGGTGCGACGGTGGCGGCTCCGCCGAGGGCGAAGTCGAGGATGTCCTGTTGGTCCGGATACAGGAAGTGGTTTTCGGGGGCGGGGTCGGGTGACCAGAGGCGTTTGTATTTGAGCACGCCGTCGGTGAAGGCGCGGGTCGGGCTCATGCCGTGGTACTCGCCGTCGCGCTGGTAGAGAAGCTCGGTGGCGATGCGGAGGGTTTGGGCATTGCCTTCGAAGCCGCCACGGGTGCGCATGAGGTGGTTGAGGCGGCGCTCGCCGGCATGGCCGAAGGGTGGGTGGCCGAGGTCGTGGGCGAGGCAGACGGCTTCGACCAGCTCGGGGTCGATGAAAAAATCGTCGCGCAGCGGGCTCTGCGGCATGCGGCGCAGCCAGTGGCAGATGGAGCGCCCGATCTGGGCGACCTCAATGCTGTGGGTGAGCCGGGTGCGGTAGAAGTCGTATTCTCCGGAGCGGAAGACCTGGGTTTTGGACTGGAGGCGGCGGAAGAAGGAGGAGTGGATGATGCGGTCGCGGTCGACCTGGAAGGGGCTGCGGTAGTCCTCCGGCCGTTTGCCGGGCAGGGTTTCGAGATCGAAGGGTTTGTAGAACCGATTCTCCACGCGGGCTGGCTCAGTCGAGGCGATCGTATTTGTCCGCGCGTCCGCGCGCCTTGGCGACGGGGTAGCGGGCGGCGTTGATTTCCATCTTGGCGGTGATGGCGGTGGCGAGGTCGATCTCGGCGCGGTTGGCGAACTGGAGGGCGTAGATGAGGACGTCGGCGAGTTCGTGCTCGATGGCGCGGCGTTGTTCGGGATCGGCGAGGAGGGCGGCGGAGGCGTCCGCATCGGTCCAGAGAAACGGCTCCATGAGTTCGCCGGCCTCGGCGGCGAGGGCCATGGCGAGGTTTTTCGGGGAGTGGTAGCGGAGCCAGTCGCGTTCCTGGCCGAAGCGGCGGATCCTTTCCTTGAGTTCCGCCAGGGTGGTCGCCGAATCCATGGGCGGATTGGAGGCGTGGGGCCGGGGTGGAGCAATGCAAAAGCTTGAATGCGCTCGCCAAAACGGCGGGACCGATTAGTCTCCAATCTTGTGATCGCCTATGCCCAGACACTCGGCGAGGACCGGCGGGGATTCCTGCTCGTCAACGGTTTTCCCGGCTATCTCGTGGTGCATGAAAGCCAAGAGAGTGAGTTCAAGCGCCTGCGGGCCGAGGGATGGAAAATCATTTCGATCCGGCCGATCACCACCAGCATGGAAGTGAAAGTGCTGGGGCTGCCGCCGGAGATACTCGATCAGAAGGTTTTCGCCTACTCGCTCTGCCTGCTCGAGCGTCCGCGGGTCACGCAGGCAGTGGCGGTGTGAAGCGGGCGGCGCCGGGGGCGAGGTGGCCGGAGGATGCTGAGGCGGAAGAGACCCAGGTTGGAAGCGGCGGGGCCGTTGGGGCCGGTGAGCGTCCAGGAAAGCCCGGACTCGGAAAAGGCGGGGGAAACGGGCACGGTGTGCCACCCGGCGGCCGGATCGAATCGTTCGAGGCGAAGGACGTCTTTCGCAACGACCGGAGCGGGCGCCTCCGGAAAGACCAGGACGATTTGATCAGAGCCGATTAGCGGCGGCTGGAGGGAGCCGGCGGCCAGGCGGATGGCATGGGCGGACTGGATGCGGCCCCAGCCGAAATGTGGATCCCAGCCCGGCAGGTCGTCGGGATCGCCGAGGGCATCGGCGGCGGAAGCGGCGAGGAGGGTGAGGACGGCGTGTTGGTCGAGGCCGGGGCGGATCGAGAGGAGGAGTGCGGCCGTTCCGGCCACCTGGGGGGCGGCGAAGCTGGTCCCGGAGGCGAGGACGGGCTGGTCGAAGCGGTTGACCGTGCGGACGCCGCCGCCGGGCGCCACCAAGTCCAAGGCGGGTCCCCAGTTGCTGAATACCGAGCGGGAGTCGTCGGCTTCGGTGGAGCCGACGGTGATGGCGGCGGGGTGGCGGCCGGGGAAGCGGATGGCGCCGGTGGCGTCGTTGTGGGCGATGGTGATGAAAACGCAGCCGCGGTCGACGGCGGTTTGAATGGCTTCGCCAAGGATGTCGGAGTCGGCGAAACCGCCCGCCGTCAGGAGGATGATGTCGGCGCCGGCCTCCGCGGCGAAAAGGACACCGGCGGCCCAATGGGAGTAGAATCCGGTGTTGTTCGCGTCGAGGACCTTGACGGGCAGGATCCGGCAGTGCCAGTCCACCCCGGTGGTCACGCCGTCGGGGTGGGTGTGGGCGGCGAGGATACCGGCCACCCGGGTGCCATGGCCGTGGTCGTCACTGGTATTGGTGGAGTCATTGACGAAATTGAACCCGGGGACGAGACGTCCGGTGAAAGCCGGGAGGAAGGGATTGATGCCGGTGTCGAGGAGGGCGACGGTGACGGACCGGCTGCCGCGGGTGAAGGTCCAGGCGGATGCGAGGTCGAGGCGTTCGGCGGGCCAGGTGAGGGTGAGCGGCGGTTCGGAGGCCGGGGCGGCGATCTCTCCGCCCGTGCCCAGCCAGTCCGGCTCGGCGACGAGCACGTCGGGGTGGCCTTCGAGGTGGGCGAGGGCTTCGTTTGGACTGAGGCGGCCGTTGAGTTCAAGGAGGAGGAAGGGAGCCGCGGCCGGCCCGGGGCCACCGGAGTGAGCCAAGAGGGCGGACTGCCCGGGGGGTGGGCGGAGCCGGACGCCCTCGGGCAAGCCGAGCCTCGCAAGAAAGCTCGCTGGGTCGGCCTCGGCGGTTCCGGCGGCCTCGGCGGCGGGTGCCTTGAAGCGGAGGAGAATCCGGTCGGCCGCGGCGGGGTGGCCGTCGATCCATATCAGCTCGGCCGCGGGGAGGACGGTGGCAAAGGCTGCGAAAGCGATCAGGCGGAAAAGGTTCACGTTTGATGGATAGCGCTATTTGGCCGGGGTGTCGCGGTCCGGTCGGTCGTTTTCGATGTCATGGGCAACCCCCAGGAGACCCTGCCGCATCGCTCAGGGGGTGAAGAAGCCTCTCTCATGCCTTAGAGGAAGATACTTATGCGGCGGGGGCCTGGGTGGTGTGTGAGGATGAACGGGGTGGCGGGTGGCTTGGGCCTTTTTTGTTGGGGTATGGCCCTGAGAAAATTGGCAAATACAAGCACAGCAACGTGTTGCCGTGTCCTTGGGCCGTGCTGAAAACCGATTCAGGATAGCGAGGGGGAGCACCAGAGACGGGCGGCAGGGACAGTTCCGGGGAGTGGCCTTCCCCTGATGCGCCGCCTCAGGTTTTCCCTCTCCTGCGAAATCGTGGAATCCCTGAAGATGCTCTCCATGAGGGGTTTATGCGTGACAAAAGAGGGTCGATCCCCCACTCCTGCAACGGTAATTTCACCCATTTCCCCTAAGCAACCACGCACTCCCATGAAGACTACACTCTATCGCATGCTCCCCCTGGCGGGCTGCCTTGCCGCCGTTCCGCTGGCGTTCGGGCAGATCGTTGATGATACCCTCGTCCAAGAATGGAACAAAAGCAATATCTACAACGGCGGCAAGTTGGTCGACCGGATCGGGGACTCGATCTTCGAAACCACTGCCATGGATGTGGTCTGGGTCGGCAACGACGTGAAAATCTCGCTGCACACGAACTTCCCTTTCTCCGGGACCACCGTCGGCAACATGAATGTGACCATGGCGGATCTGGCGATCGACCTTGAGTCGGGTTTTAACTTCAAGCATGGCTTCGCCATGACCACACATGGGTCTGGGTCTTTCGTGCAGGGGTCGTTGTACAGCGATGCCGAGTGGCTCACTTCACAGGACTTTTTCAAAGACAAAAACAACCTGATCTACGGCGGACGTTGGCAGGATCCGAATGGCGATCTGCGCGAGGCGCCGGTGGAGTTGAAAGGTGGCACGCAAATTGGCAGCGGGTTTACCGTTGCCCAAAGCAGCGGCACTGGAACGACCTATCTCTACACGATCACCTTCAAGGATGTGAACAGCAGCGGCGACTGGGACAACTTCAGTGTGTTCTGGGGAACCGCGATATGCTCCAACGACGCCATCTACGGCCAGTTTGCCCGGGGCATCCCGACCGGCAATGGTCACCCCGTGCCGGAGCCCTCGACCTACGGGCTGATCGCAGTGGGTCTGCTCTTCGGCCTGGCTGGTTTCCGCCGCTTCCGCCGCGCCTGATCCGGTCTTACCCGAGCATCTTTTTCGACCGGGTCTTCTTCGGGAGGCCCGGTTTTTTGTGTCCGGAGGCGGGAGCGGGTGGCGTTATGCCGTCTGAATGCCGCGTTGTCTCAGGCGGGGCGAGTGGGCAATCACGGGCCCCACAGAAGCCTCCAGCCGATCGGGCGGCCTTGGATGCCTCCATCTTCGCCCGGAGGAAGCGCGTGACGGGAAGGAACCGGGCACGGACCAAGAGGTGGTTTCTAGTCCCGAGCGTGCACTTCGGGCTTTGCCCGAGCCCGGGCAGACATACACTGTCCGCCAATGGCTTCACGAACGATCACACTTGTCGACAGTGCCCTCATAGACCCGGATCCGGACCGGCGGCTTCAGTTCGGAACGGTGATGATGATCCGTCCGAAATCCGGCGGCCGGTTTGATGTGGGCAACTTTCTGGTCGATGTCGGCTGCGTCGGAGTGCGGGACGCTTATTTCAAGGTGATGGATGAGGATGAGCTGGAGGAAGTGAAGGCCGCTTTTTTTCCGGGCGGTTGCGAGGAGAAGGATGGCGCCTGGGGGAGAAAATTCGTCGAAGGGGCGGTGGCGTATGGGCACTCCCTCGGGTTCAAGCCCCACCGTGACTACAAGAAGGCGAGCCGGCTGTTTGGCGGGCTGAAAGCGGCGGACTGTCCGGAGGAGTTCGAGTACGGGCGGAACGGAAAACCCTTTTATGTCCAAGGGGCGTTTCACACCGAGGAGCAGGCCCAGCGCATCATCGCACAACTCGAGCGCCGCTGCGGCCCGGATGGGTTTCACTATCTGATGAAGGTGGAGGAACTGCCGGAGGGGTTGGCGGCCGATTTACTGGATGGGGCGGACGACGAGGCGGATGCAGCCTTGGGCGACCTCTTGGAAGCCGCCTCGGAAGGCACGCTGGAAGATCCCGCGTCGGCCGAGCAAACCCTCTTGAGCGAGAGAAACCGCCGGCCCCATTCAAGCTTTGTCCACTACGTGCTCGGCACTTTCCAAGCAATCCAAGGCCGCCACGAGGAAGCCAGGGAAAACTTGCAGCGTGCGGTCGACCTTGCGCCTTGGTTTGCCGAGGCGTGGCAAAATCTGGCCACAACCTGCAAGGTCTTGGAACGCATTCCCGAAATGGCTTTTGCCCTGCGCAAAGTGACGGAGGAGGCCGAACCGGATGATCCTTGTTTCCTGGAGGCGCGGGATCAACTTGCCCAACTGGAAAAGATGGTCCTGAAGGAGTCCGGACTGTCGCTGGATGATTGGATGGAAGCGGGATTGGTTTACCAGGAGGGACTGGATGCGATGGCGGAGAGCGAGTGGGAGGAGGGGGAGCGGCTGATGCGGGAGGCTGCGGTCCTCAATCCCCGCTCCTACCAGAGTTTCAACAATCTCGGACTTTGCCTTACGTTCCTGGGCCGGAAAGAGGAGGCGAGGACCGCTTTCCAGGAGGCGCTGCGAATCAAGCCGGATCATGCGTCGGCGCAGGTGAATCTGGATAATTTGGATAATCAGGATTAGGCGGTGTCGGTGCGCGTGGCGACGTATCCAAAAATTGGATAGGGGGCTGGAAAAGTTGTCGATGCTTGGCGGGGGCCGGCGGGCGGGCCGGCCGGTGGCGGAGTCGCGGGCGGCCCGGCTTCGGGCTTGCGGGATGCGGGGGTGAAGTGCAGGTTGCAGAGCGCCATGCAAAACGAGACGCGCAAATGGATTCTTTTGGTTTTGGTTGCGGCCGGAGTGATTTTGTCCGGCTGCCAGGTGCGCGAGGGTGTCGAGGCGGGTTTGCCCGAAGGCCGGGTTGGCGAGGTGCGGCCGGAGGCGCCTGAGCCGCAGCCGATTCCGGAGGAGGAGCCGGCCGTCGCCGAAGTCCCGCCGCTCGAAGCCGAAGACACACCCGGCACCCTGGTCGTGCTGGACACCGACAAAGGCGAAATCGTGTTGAGCCTCTTTCTCGCCGAAGCGCCGGAGACGAACGGGAACTTTCTCACCTACGTGGAGCAGGGTTTTTATGATGGGACGCTCTTTCACCGGGTCATCCCCGGCTTCATGATCCAAGGGGGAGGCTTCACCGAGGCGATGGTGCAAAAGCCGACGAATCCGCCGATCCGCAACGAGTCGGACAACGGCCTGCGCAATCTGCGCGGGACGGTGGCGATGGCGCGGACCTCGGATCCGGACAGCGCGACCGCGCAATTTTTCATCAACCTCGTGGACAACCCCTTTCTCGATGCCGGCGGCCCCTATGGCGGCTACGCGGTCTTTGCGGAAGTGGTGGAGGGGATGGAAGTGGTCGATGCGATTGCGGAGGTGCCAACGACCACCCGGCCGCCGCACCAGAATGTGCCGGTGGAGCCGGTGCGCATTCTCCAGGCCTACCGCTTGCCGGCGGGGGCGGGCTCAGCCGGCCAGTAGCTTGAGGAGGGCGGCTTCGTCGAGCACGGGTACGCCGAGGCGCTCGGCTTTGGCGAGCTTGGAGCCGGCTTCTTCACCGGCGACGACGTAGTCGGTTTTCTTGCTCACGGAGCCGGTAACGCGGCCCCCGGCGGCCTCGATTTTCTCGGTGGCCTGCGGGCGGGTGAGGTTGGGGAGCGTGCCGGTGAGGACGAAGGTTTTTCCGGCCAAGGGGCCGTCGCCCCCGGCGGCCCCGGCCGGCGGGGAGGGCCGGAGGCCGGCGCTGGCGAGGTCATCGAGGAGGGCGCGGTTGGCGGGCTCGTTGAAGAAAGCGCGGATGCCATGGGCGGTTTTTTCACCGATGCCGTCGATGCGCTGGAGGGTTTCGAGGTCGGCTTCGGCGAGGCGGTTGAGGTCGCCGAAGGCGCGGGCGAGATCCTTGGCGGCGGTGGCGCCGACTTGGGGAATGCCGAGGCCGTGGATGACGCGCCAGAGCTCGGCGGTACGGCTGCGGTCGAGGGCGGTCTTGAGGTTGTCGGCAGCCTTGTCGGCGAAGTGGTCGATGCGGAGGAGATCCCCGCGGGTGAGGCGGTAGAGGTCGGGCAGGGTGCGGACGAGGTCCTTTTCGACGAGCTGGTCGACGACGGCTTCTCCGAGGCCGTCGATATCGAGGCAGGCCTTGGAGGCGAAATGCTGGAGGCGGCGGCGGACTTGGCGGGGACAGGCGCTGTTCGGGCAGCGCCAGGCGACTTCCCCGGGTAGGCGCACGGCGGGGGTTTCACACTCGGGGCACTCTTTGGGGAAATTGAAAGGCCGGCTGTCGGAGGGGCGAAGATCGTGGCGGACGGAGACGACCGCGGGGATGATTTCGCCGGCTTTCTCGACCACGACGGTGTCGCCTTCGCGAACATCCTTGCGGCGGATTTCATCTTCGTTGTGGAGGGTGGCGCGGGAGACGGTGGAGCCGGCGAGGAGCACGGGCTCCAGCTCGGCCACGGGTGTGAGCACCCCCGTCCTGCCGACTTGGATACGGATGGCGCGGAGGAGGGTTTCGGCGCGCTCGGCGGCGAACTTGTAGGCGATGGCCCACCGGGGGGCCTTGGCGGTGAAGCCGGCTTCGGCCTGGAGGGAGAGGGCGTCGAGCTTCACGACGGCGCCGTCGGTGGCGTAGGCGAAGCCGGCCCGGAGGGCGTCGAGCTCGCCGATGGCCGACCAGACCGCGTCGATGCCATCGGCCCGCCAGTGGCGTTCGAGGCCGGGCAGGCCCCAGTCCCGGAGTCGCGGGTGGACTTCGGACTGGTGTTGGAAAACCTCCGGCTCGCAGTGGCCGAAGCCATAGAGGACAATGTGGAGGCGACGGCGGGCGACTTCGCGGGCGTCGAGCTGCTTGAGCGTGCCGGCGGCGAGATTGCGGGGGTTGGCGTAGGCCTCGAGGCCGGCTTCCTCGCGTTCGGCGTTGATGCGCTGAAATTCTTCGAGGGTGAAATAGACCTCGCCGCGGATCTCGATCAGCCGGGGGTGGTCGGCGCCGCGGAGGCGGTCGGGGAGATCGGCGATGGTGCGGAGGTTGGCGGTGACATCATCGCCCTCGACGCCGTTGCCGCGGGTGAGCCCGTGGACGAGGCGGCCGTTTTCGTAGGTCAGGCTGACGGCCACGCCGTCGATCTTCGGCTCCACGAGGTAGGCAAGGGCTGAATCCGGAAAAAGCTTGCGGAGCCTTTGGTCGAAGGCGCGCAGCTCGGCCTCGGAGTAGGTGTTGTCGAGGCTGAGCATGGCGAGCCGGTGGCGGCGGCGGACGAAGCCCTCGATGCGGTCGTCGCCGACGGCGGCGGTGGGGGAGTCGGCCGCGGCCAGCTCCGGATGGGCGGCTTCGAGGTCGGCCAGCTCGCGCTTGAGGCGGTCGTAGTCTTGGTCGGAAATCTCCGGCCGGGCCTCGCGGTGGTAGAGGCGGTCGTGTCGGGCGAGGGATTCCCGGAGCCGGGCGATGCGTTCGGCGGGCGGAAGGTCGGTTTCGTTCATGGTATCCCGGAGAAGGAAAGGGTAATCTGAAGGGAGGAATGACGATGAGGCGAGACCGGGTGTGGGACGAGGAGTGATGAGTAACGAGTCAAGCGTAGTGAGTGAATCGTGATGAGCAGGAGGTGGTGCGGTTGCGGGGTTGGGAAAGTGGCGGGAGCGTCTTGCTCACGTGCGCGTCATTTGGCGGAAGTGGGAGGTTGAGGATACGGCGGTCTGGAGCGGCGTGCTCGGCGAGCACGCCCTACCAAAGGCTCGGCGTGCTCGGCGATCACGCCCTACCAATCAGGCGAGTTAAGGCGCCCGGTGCGGTTTGCTGAAAGCATCGTTGTGGCTAGGAGGATGCCATTGCAGGGTTACGGCGGAGCGGACGTTCGAGGAGGGTGCGGTAGGCGGGCCAGAAGCGATAGGCGAGGATGGCGACGGCGGCCCCGAGGGTGTCGGCGATCCAGTCCGCGACCTCGGCGGAGCGGCCGGGGATGAAGCTCTGGTGCCACTCGTCGAAGGCGCCGAAGAGCGAGGTGAGGACAAGGGCGGCGAGGATGGGGGCGGGACCGGGGCGGCCGTGCCAGAGGCTGCGGTAGACGAGGGTGCCGAGCAGCCCGAAGACGAGAAAGTGGGCGAGCTTGTCGCGGTGGGAAAATTCGCCCGGGACTTCAGGGAAGACTTGGTGGGAGGCGAAGGTGAGGGTGGCGGCGAGGAGCAGCGGCCAGATCCAGAGCTGACGGGCGAGGTGCTCAGGCATCGCTGCGGCGTTCGATGAGGCAGACCGCATGGGCGGCGATGGCCTCGCCGCGTCCGAGGCTGCCAGTGCCTTCGTTGGTGGTGGCTTTGAGGCCGACGGCTTCAGGTGGGAGTCCGAGGGTGGTGGCGAGGCGGCGGCGCATGGCCTCGAGTTGAGGGGCGATCTTGGGCCGCTCGGCGATGATGGTGGCATCGACGTTGGCGGGCTGCCAGCCGCGCCCGTGCAGTTCTTTGATCACGCGGGCGAGGAGGGTCTGGGAGTCGGCTCCGGCGAAGGCGGGGTCGGTGTTGGGGAAGAAGTGGCCGATATCGGGCAGGCCGGCCGCACCGAGGAGCGCGTCGCAGATGGCGTGGGTGAGGCAGTCGGCATCGGAGTGGCCGAGCAGGCCGACCGGACTCTCGAAGCGGACGCCGCCGAGAACGAGCGGGCGACCCTCCACGAGGCGGTGGATGTCGTAGCCGTGACCGATGCGGAATGGAAGTGACATGGGAAGGTAGGAAAAGCTGAAAGGCTGAAAGCTGAAAGCTGAAAAGCTGTTCCGAGGCACGTAGTGCCGACATGACCGGGCGCGCCAGCGAACCGGACCAAAGCTGTTCCGAGGCACGCAGTGCCGAC
>REEB01000253.1 GCA_007695295.1 Puniceicoccaceae bacterium | reverse complement strand
GCTGTCATGGATCGAAGTGCCCTCCAGCCATCAAAAACCCCGCATCGGCCAGCCCGTCCTCACCATCACCAGCCCCCTGGACTTCGCCCCCACCCCGGCCTTTGGACTCGTCTCCGGCTTCGAAAGCTACTTCGCCGACTTTGTTTTCCCCTTCACCTACACCCGGATCGGTATCCCCATGGGACCCGCCGAAGGCGGCTCGCCGGTAATCGATCTGGAAGGAAACCTGGTCGGAATCACGGTCGCGTCGGTGCCCGAGGTTCGCTCCTCCTACGTTGTCCCTTCCCGGGCGCTCGAAAAGATGGTGGCCGACTTTTCCACCCGCGGCGCCATCCGCTACGGCACCCTGCCCCTGGAGTTGACGGAGCGCCCCGACCAGGATCGCCTCGCCCGGGTTGTGGTGGTCGATGGCGTGGCCTCCGGCAGCGCCGCCGCCAGCGCCGGCATCAGGGTCGGCGACAAGGTTCGAACCATGGGCGGAAAGCAGATCCGGACCATCGACGACGTCCGCGATGCCATTTTTTATGCCCGCGTCGGCCAGTTCCTCCTCCTTGAGGTCGACCGCGGCGGGAATCGACTCGAGTTCGCTCTCATGGTTGAGGAGGACACCAGCAAACCCGATCCGGCTCCGCTTCCGACTCCACCCGGGACGGAGCCGACCCTGCCCCCGCAGACGGAGGAGTCCGAACCCTTGCCGACCATTCCCTGAAGCCGCCGGATCGGCTCAATCCAGGATCTGCCACTTCACGATCTGACTGCTGCTAAACTCGGCATGACCGATCCTCAGCCGGAGCTGCTTGCGAGGATCGAAGGGATATTCCGGCGCTTTCGCCACCTCCAGCCGCCCGCACGTGCCGGGCAGGGCGTGTTTGGCCAGGGTCACTTCCACCTGCTCGCCAATCGGCAGCTTCCAGATCCTGGCGATCTCCCCACTCACCGAAGGGGTCTGCCCGCCATCCCCATCCGGACCGTCCCATCCGTCGACAAACAGAAACTCGCCTTGAATGCCCTCCGCCATTTGCTCCAAGACTCAGTCGGCCTCCACCATGGGCGGCATCAAGGGGCGCAACGCCTCCACCCGCACGAAGAGCCTTTCATGGTGGCCCGCCCGCTCAATGCTGACCTCCCGGGTCGGGCCGGAGCCGGGACCATGGATCCCTGACGCCGTCCATTCATCGAATGCATCCGGAACGGAGGATGTCCAAAGCCGATAGAGGCGGCTCGGCACCACGGTAAACTCCACGTCCAATCGCGTCGTGGGCAACGCTCCGCCCAAGCCCTCCTCCTGCCGGGAAAATCCGGTAATCCGGAGGGCCGCGTCCGGATCAAAAGGATCCAGACCGGCCAGGTAGGACTCCAGGTTGCTCAATCCGTTGCCACTGGAATCAATTCCCGCAGGCAGTGCAGCCAGGCTGCCGCCGTGGAGCAGCTTCCATGCGTCCGGGATGCCGTCGTTCTCCGAATCCAACCCCGGCTCGATCCGCCGGGTAATCACCTCCAGGTCTTCCATCGAGATCCAGCCCACATTCGCAGCCCAGACCCGCCCGGTAAGTCGCCCCCCTTCCAGCTCGATCCGCGGATCTCCGATTTCTTCAAAAACCACCCAGCCGATGTTCGCGCCCCAGGCCAGCCCGCGCAAAGCACCGTCGTCCAGCCGGTTGACCCCAAAATCGCCCCCCGTTTCGTTGCCATAGTAGATCCCGTTCGCGGGCGAGCCGCCGCCGAGGTGAATCCAGCCCACATTGGCGGCGTAAAGGTACCCGGAGCAGACAAACTCGCCAATGACCGCCCCATCCTCCCCCGATGGACGCCAGTCCACCCAGCCAATGGAAGAGCCCCAGGCATAGCGCACGGTCTCATCCATGGTGGAAGCCCCCACCGCCAGGCCGGGCGCGACCAGCAGCAGCATCAGCCAGGAAAGGAAACGGGGAAGCGGGGAGACCATCGGAAAAACGGTTGGGCGGTGGAAGGAGGCCGCAGGGGTGTAAGACCCGCGAGAGCACAGGCAATAGACAATGAACATGCCACTGTAAAGTTCGAAGCACCCGGCCCTGCACCGGGGGCCGGGGATTTTGCCACAACCTTCCGCCGAAGTTGCGGAATATTTGCTCTGGGACCGTTTTTGTCCCACCCGGGCTTCCAGAATGCCGCCCCTCGAATTCGCCATCACCTTCGTCGATCATGGAATCCTTCACCAACTTCAGCATCGGGCTGCTCGCCGTTTTGGTCGCATGGACCTTTCTGGGGCCGCTGGTCTGGGTTGCCTTGTCCGACACCACCCGCCCCGAAAATGAAGCGCCGCCCGCCATCTGGGGCGGGCCGTTGGTTTGGCTGCTGCTGAAGGTCCATGGGGTTCTCCGGCGCCACTGCAAAAACCGGCGTCAGCGCAAACCCTGACCCCGGCGGGGATTAACCCGCCATCAACCGCCGACCGAAGCCTCCTCCTCCTCCGCGTGAAGGTAGGCCGGCAACTGGACCCGAATGCGCGCCCTCAACCGGCTCATCAGGCTGTACAAGCCAAAGTAGGCCCGGTTCACATAAAGCGAGTGCGGCGAACCCCGGGCCGAACTGATTCGTTTCAGTCTGGGGTCGGTGCTGGTTCGCTCCCCGAAGGCACGGATTTCCTCCAGGTAACCGGGGTCGCCGAAATCAAAACTCCCGGTCCGAAAGGGCCTTGAAAGGATGGCGATCGACTCCCGGTAAATCCGCCGCAACAGCTCGCGATCCCCGGCCGCGTCTCCCGGCAGCAGCAAAGCCAGATCGGAGAGGCAGTGCTCGAACCGGTCCTCATCTTCGAGCCGCCGCGCATCGAGGAGACGGAAATAGCGCCGGTAAAAGTCTTCCGGGATCGCTTTCACACAGCCAAAATCCAAAACCCAGAGTTTCCCGTCGCGGACGAGGAAGTTCCCGGGATGCGGATCGGCATGAAAGAGTCGCAGCCCGTGAACCTGAAAGTGGTAAAAATCCCACAGGGTCTGGCCGATCCGGTCCCTCAGTCCGGCATCGGTCTCCCGGTCGGCAAAGCGATCCAGCGGCTCTCCGTCGATCCAGTCCATGGTTAGAATCCGCCGCGTCGACCACTCCGGGTGGAAGGTCGGGAAGCGGGTGTTGGACAGCTCCTTGCACGCCGCCGCCAGCCCCTGCGCCCGCTCCCGCTCCAAGCAATAGTCCGTCTCTTCGAGAAGCCTCTCCCGCACTTCGCCGAGAAAGTAGTCCAACTCGGCCGCGGTCAGGTCGAAGAGTTTCATCGCCACGGGGCGGATCAACCGCAGATCGGAGGCGAGGCTTTCCGCCACGCCGGGATACTGGACTTTGACCGCCAGGGTGCGCCCATCCTTTTCTGCCCGGTGAATCTGCCCGATCGAGGCGCCGCAGACCGCACGCCGGCTGAAGTGGTCGAAGACGTCGTCCGGCCGCCGCCCCAGCTCCCGCTCAAAGGTCCTCACGACCAGGGGATAGGAGAGCGGCGGAGCGGAGTAGTGGGCTTGCGAAAAGGCCTTGGCGTAAACATCCGGAAGCAGGGTCTGGTCGATGCTGAGCATCTGCGCCACTTTCAGCGGCGCCCCTTTCATCCGGCTGAGGGTGGCGTAGGCGTCGGCCGCCGTCCGGCGGTGAAAGGTTTCGCGGCCGTCCTGTCCGGTGAGCGCACGGCGCATCCGGTAGTTGAGGTAATTGCCGCCGATGCGGGCGCCGGCCCCGGCCAGGCTGAAGGCCCGGGCCAGTTTGCCTTTCGGAATGGAGTGCTGCTCCTTCAACGGCCCCTCCCCGCAAGAAATCGCACCAGATCCAAGGCCGCATCCAAGACCTCCGCTTCCGCGATCTCAAAGGTGAGCCGGACCGATTTTTCCACCAGCGCATCCGTCCGCTCAAAGCGATCGCTTTCATCTTCCAAGTAAAAGGAGATCACTCCCAGGAGCTGGGCGTAGAGCACCCGCGGCATCCAGTCCTCCGCCCGGGCGCAGTCGGCTATTTCCTCCGCCTCCACGCCCGCTTTCACCACTTCCCGGGCGAAGCCTTGAAAACGTTCCCGAAAGCGGCGCAACCGTCGTTGGCCGGGGCCGGGTTTCCAGCCCGGGAACCGCAGCAGGAGAAACGAACGCTGCGCGCGCGCCACTTCCAGAAAGGTGAAGAAAAACGCCAGCACCCGCTGCCGGGCACCGTAGCCGGCATAGTCCTCATCGGCGGCCAGGGTCTCTTCAGTTTCGACGACCAGCTGCTCCCAGATCCGCGCTTCGAGTCCCTCCAGGGAGGGAAAGTGGTCGTAAAAGGTCTCTTCCCCCAGCTTCGCGAGCCTGCAGAAGGCAAACACACTGGCCGGAGCCCGCCCTTCCTCCAGCAGGTAATTGCGGTACAACTCCATCAGGGCGGCGGGCGTGGGCGGTGGTTTCGTCTTTGGCATGCCTGTGCATCCTAAACCGCTCTCCGGCTCCGCTCAAGCGGGGGCGGCGCTCAAAGGCCAAGGATTTCAGTCAGGTGGTGATGGACGGCGTCGTTGCGCACATAGGCCGGAAACGCCCCCGCCCCAGGCCCCACGGCGGCGAACTCAACGCCTTCGCCGGTGTGGTGGCCGGTCGTCCAGCCGACCGCAAAATACCTTTCCAACAACGCCCCCATCGCCCGGTTCAGGCTCCACCTGTTGGGCAGGGGGCCATCGGGAACAAATCCGAGGGCGGCCAACTCCTCCTCGGTGATTTCGCAGCCGGTGTAGTTGCGCAGCAAGGACAAGCGCTCGCCGGGAGTGGCGGCAAGCAGCCGCGGCAGATAAAACTCATAGGAGTGCCTCACCTCCGCCGCCCGCAGCAGGCCGGGCTCGGTGGCGCTGTAACCGCTGCCCAACCCATTGACCATCGCACCGCCGGTGCCGTGGTCGGTGGTCACGATCACCAGCGTGTCGCCCCGCTCCCGCGCGAATGCGAGCACCACGCCAACCGCCGCATCGAAAGCAAGCTGGTCGTGCAGGATGGCCGGCGCATCGTTGGCATGGCCGGCGTGGTCCACGCGACCACCTTCAATCTGGAGGACGAACCCTTCCCTCGCCTTGGCCAGGCACAGGAGCGCTGCGGCCGTCATCTCCGCCAAGGTCGGCACCGTGGCGCGCAATTCGGAATCGCTGCGGTGGTCGATGCTGTAGGGCAGATGGCCGTCGGCAAAGAGCCCCAACACGCGCGAGTGGTCGGCGGCAATCGCCTTGAGTTCCGGGGCGGTCCGCGCCACGCGAAAGCCTTTGGCCTCGAATTCCGCGATCAGATCCCGTCCGTCACCGCGGGTCCGCTGGAGGAAAAAGGGCCGCCCGCCGCCCATGATCACATCGATGCCCCGCTCCAGGTATTGCACCGCGATGCTCTCCTCATCGTTGCGAGTGGACAGGTTGGCGGCGAAGGAGGCCGGAGTGGCGTGGGTGGCCGTGGTCGTCGTGACCAAGCCTGTCTTTTTGCCCCGCGCCTTTGCCTTTACGAGCAGTGCCGCGGGCTCGCGACCGTCGGGCGTGATGTTAAGGCTGCCGTTGTTGACCCGCTCGCCGCAGCCCCAGGCGCTCCCCGCGGCGGCGGAGTCCGGCACCAAACGGTCCGCCGATCGGGTCTCCATCAAAGCCCGCACCACCGAACGGTCGGTTTCATAAAGCCCCATCCAATGGCTGGAGCGGTCTTCCGTCATCCGCAGGTACTGGTCGGCGAAGGCCAGAGTGCCGTGGTTCATGCCGTCGCTGCAGAGAAAGATCAGGTTGCGGGCCTTCGCCACCGAGGCCGCGGCCGGTATGTCCCTCCCGCGCAACAGGGCGGGTGTGGCCGCCGCCGCGGCGGCTCCGAGGGCCGCGGTGTGGAAAAAGTTGCGGCGGGTGAGCGGTGGGATGGATGGCGGATGTGAAGGGTTCATCATTCGAAACAGTTGGAAGACGATCCCAGCGTTTCCAACTCCCGCCCGGGGGACAACCCCCACTGGTCTGAATCCGGCAAACGGCGTCCATTTGTCACCACACACACCTTGGCTCACCCTTTGCTTGCGGCTTTACACGGGGGTTCCGCGGGGCTAGGTTCGCTGAATTATTGCCATGCCTGCAATCCCGACAGCCTTCATCCAAAGTCTGGGATGGACCGAAGTGGTCCTGATCCTTTTTCTCGTCCTCCTCCTCTTTGGCGCCCGCCGCCTCCCCGAGCTTGCCCGCAGTTTCGGCAAGTCCATCAAGGAGTTCAAAAAAGCCACCAGCGAGATTGAGGACGACATCCGCTCCGCCATCGAGGACGAGGACGAAAAGCCCCGCATCCCGAAAAAATCCACCCTGGAAAAACCCGTCGCCCGATCCGAGGACCGCGTCCCGGCCAAAAAGGAATCGGAGCACTGACCTCCGCATCCGCTTCCGGATGGCGTCCCGGCGGGCTGGACTTTTCTTCCATGGTCCACTCCTTGCCGTATGCCTTTGCGCCCGCCCTTCGGTCTGCTCGCTCTCCTTCTTCTCGCCCTCTCCGGCTGCGATCCCGAGCCCGCGGGCTCCACCGACCACTCCCGGACCGACCCGCATCCCCACGCCGCCCCCGACGGTCGGGCCATCGCTTTCCTCGGAGCCGGCTGCTTCTGGTGCATTGAAGCGGTCCTGCAACGCGTCGACGGGGTGGTCTCCGTGGATTCGGGCTACATGGGCGGCACAACCCCGGATCCCACCTACCGCCAGGTCATGACCGGCCGCACCGGGCACGCCGAAGTCGTCCGGGTGATTTTCGATCCGGAGATTCTTGCTTTCACCGATCTGCTCGACTGGTTCTGGCGCCTCCACGATCCCACCACCCTCAACCGCCAGGGCGCCGACGTCGGCACCCAGTACCGCTCCGCCATCTTCTGGACCTCTCCGGCCGAGCGCGACGCCGCCCGCGACTCCCTCGCCCGGGCCGATGCCGCCGGCCGCTTCCGCAACCCCATCGTCACCGAAATCACCCCGGCGGGTCCGTTCCACCGCGCCGAGGACTACCACCAGGACTACTTCCGGGAAAACCCCCACTCCGGCTACAGCCGGGCCGTCATCGCTCCCAAGCTCGACCAGCTCGGTCTGCCTCCGCACTAGCACTCGACTTTTTCCGTAACTTTTCCTCTGCTCCCGGGGTTCTTTTACCCATGAGCAAGTCCTCCCCCAACCGTCGTCTCCCCGCTGTCTCCCTGGCGTTTCTCCTCCTGGCCTTCGCTCCCGCCCTGCAGGCCCGCTCCGCGACCGAGGAGAGCTTCTCAATCCGGCCGCACGGCCCCGACACCGTTCTCAGGATCAGCAATTCCATCGGCCCTCTCCTCCTCGAAGCCTGGGATGGCGAGACCATCGAGCTGCTCGCCGTGAAATCGGCCTCCAACGACAACGCCCTCGAGGCCATCGAACTCACCATTCGGGAGTCCGAGAAGGCCATCACCCTCGAAACCAGCATGGAGCCGGTGCGCACCGGGCTCTTCCGCCGGGCCCGAACCCAGGGCACCGTCGACCTCACCGTCCGGGTTCCCGCTGGCATGATGGTGGAGAACGCTTCCACCACCAACGGAAGCATTTCCCTGGCCGGCATCGCCCGCTGGCAAAGGATCGCCGCCGTCAATGGCCGCGTCGACGTTGACCCACTCTCCGAGAATGGGCGCATCTCCACCGTCAACGGCCGGGTCACCGTCCGCCATGAAGCCCACGGCAAGCTCCCCGCGGTCCGCATCTCCACCGTCAATGGCGCCGTGGTGGCGCACCTCTCCCCGAAGGCAACCGGCGAGATCCGCACCAGCACGGTCAATGGCCGCGTCCGTGATGAGCGCGACGCCATCCGGGAGCACGGCGAGGGCGGGCCGGTCCGCATCTCCACCGTCAACGGCGCCATTACCATCCACCCGCTCTGACCCAACCACCCACGGGCCACCCGCAACCGGGATCACTTGCCAACCGCAGGTGTTGGATTAGGCTCGTGGCAAAAATTCGCCATGCACAGCCACCGCCTCTTTTTCCTCGGGCTTGCCGCCCTCCTCACGCTCGCCGTCGGTTTCGCCGAGCCCCGGGTCGTCACTCCCCTCGAGCCAGGCCAGCCCATCCCCGAGTTCACCCTCCCCGGCATTGACGGCCGCGGTTACAGCCTCGCCGACTTCGAAGACGCCCGCCTGCTCGTGGTGGTCTTTCTCGCCAACCATTGCCCCACCGTCCAAGCCTACGAAGACCGCCTCATCGCCATGGTCGAGGCCTACCGCGATCGCGGCGTGGCCTTCATCGGCATCTCCCCCAACAGCCCGCAGGCACTCAGCCTCGCCGAGCTGGGGTATTCGGATCTTGGCGACACTCTCGACGACATGCGCCTGCGGGCCGAGCACAAGGGCTACAACTTCCCCTACCTCTACGACGGCGATGACCACGAGGTCTCCCTCGCCTTCGGCCCCGCCGCCACCCCCCACGCTTTCCTCTTCGACCAAGACCGCCGCCTTCGCTACACCGGCCGGATCGACGACACCGAAAACCCCTACGTCGAGCCCCGCACCACCGACCTCCTCGACGCCATCGAAACCGTCCTTGCCGGCGGGACCATTGCCACCAAACGCACCCCCACCTTCGGCTGCTCCGTCAAATGGTCCTGGAGTGGCGGCTGGGCCCGCGAACTCGAGCGCCGCTGGGCCGCCCTCCCCGTGGAACTCCACCCCATCGATGAAGAGGGTGTGACCAGCCTCGTCGCCAATGACTCCGACAAACTCCGCCTCATCAATGTCTGGGCCACCTGGTGCGGCCCCTGCGTGATGAAGTTTCCCGAGCTTGTCGAAACCGACCGCATGTACCGCGGGCGCGCTTTCGAGCTCGTCACCCTCTCAGCGGACCCGCCCGGCCGCCACGACCGCGTCCTCCACTTCCTCCGCGAACAACAAGCCTCCAACCGCAACTACCTTTTCGATTCGGAGGATAAATACGCCCTCATCGCCGCCCTCGACGCCGAATGGCAGGGCGCACTGCCCTACTCTCTGCTCGTCGCCCCGGGTGGTGAAATCATCCGTCGCTACCCCGGTCTCGTCGATGCGCTGACCATCCGGCGGGACATCGTGGGCCACCTCGGCCGCTTCTACGCCGACGACCACCGCTGAGGCCCGTGGGCACTCGGGGAGTTTCCAGAAAAGGCCTGCTGCCGGTGCCGTGCGGCTTGGCTGCCTTGGCTCTGCTGGTCGGCGGCGGCTGCGCCTGGAAGGTCATCCCGCCCTCTGCCGAAGGGGACACCATCCCCGTTTTTGTCACTTCCTATAACAAGACCTCCCGGCTCGCCTTGCCGGCCGATCCGCCGCGCCTGGTTGAGTTCGGCTTTGGGGACTGGCATTATTATGCCCTCGAAGAGCGCGGCTTTGCCTCCACCATCCGGGCCGCCCTCTTTTCCCCGGCGGCCACCCTTTGCCGCCGCGAACTCCCCTGGAGCGAAGATCCGGAGGTCGTCCGGCGGCGGTCCGGCGGCGAAGCCACCATCCGCATCGATGTGGATGCCTCTCTCGCCGCCGGCCTTCTCAACGAGCTCGAAGGTCTCTGGGATTCCCTCGCCGAACCGCGCCACTACCGCGAACGCGAAGACCTCACCCTCGCCCGTTGGGATGACGTTCGCTATACGGTCTTCCGAAATTCCAATCACCTCGTCGTGGCCTGGCTCCAGGATCTCGGTTGCGAGGTCCGCGGCTGGTCCCTCCTCAACCGCTTCCACATCGTCGAAACCGAAGCCACCGAAACCGCCCCGCCCCGGCACCTCACATCCCGACGTGGTCCCAGACGGTGACCTCCCCCTCGTGGGCGGCGATCGCCCGCACCGTTCCATCCTGGGAGACCACAAACCCGAAGGCTTCCGGCTCCACGCTGCAGAGCCGGTACACTGAGCGGTGCCGGGTGCCGTCGGCACGGATGTCATGCCGCTGCTTGCGCGTGCCCTCCCGGTCGAGGGCCTCCATCACATAGGTCACATTGCGGTCCGCCACGATCTCTCCCCCAAACCCGAGGATCTGCAGCCGGTGGTCCAGAACCAGCGCTCCGTCCACCTGCATGAAGTCGGCGTAAAACCGCGCCAATTCGAAAAACGACTCCTCCAACTCGTCCAGCTCCCGATCATACGCCTCCTGGAAGAGATTCCAGGCGGATCGGTGATCCATCCCGTGCGGGAGCAGTTCGCACAATCGCCCCATGATCCGGCGGATCAGGGCGCGATAACGCCCCGAGGCATGGGCCAGCTCCGCCTGTGCGGCGTACTTCATCAATACCCAGCGGGCCGCCTGCGCAGCCCCCTCTTTGCCATCCGGGAAAAACAGCACCGTCCCGCCATGGCCGCTGCTGCGGGCCAGGCTGAGCAAGCGCCGGCCGAACTGGATGGCAAGCCCGTGCGCCAGCTCCGCCCATTCCGCGGGATCGAGCAGACCTCCCGCTCCGCCCGCCTCCAACTCCTCCACCAACCGTCTGCGGGTGGCCAGAAAACGCTCCTTCAACCAGTCCGCATGCAGCACGTCGACCCCCGGAGGCTGAAACCCAAGGCCACGCAGCTCGCTCAACACTTCCTCCCGGATCACCACCCTCAAAACCCCCGGCTCCCTCACCTGCACCACCGGAAAGGGATGCGGATCCTGCGCGATGCGCCGCCCCCCCGATGCCCGGTTGAGCCAGCGCGGGCCGCTGTTCACCAATCCCCAAATCAAAAACGCCCCCGTCTCATCCGGCCAGACGCAGATCAGGGAGCGCGCAAAATCCGCCGCCGGACTCAGCCGCTTCAACTCGCCCGGACTCAGCCGCGGCGGGGCTTCGAAGTGCAGGGCGTGAAATCCTTTGGGCGGCCCTTCGTCCTCGGAAAACCGGTCCGGAGGGGCCAGCATCACCCGCACCCGCACCGTCCGCCCTTCCTCTTTCAACAGACTGCTCGCAAACAGCAGCCGCAACAGCCTCGCCAAGGCCTCTTCTCCCGGGGCGTCCGGAAACCCCGCCAACTCGCTCAGCAGGGCCTCCCGCACCCGCTCCCACTCTGCTCTGATCGGGTCGAACAACATCGCCTTTCCTCATCGCCCGCCTCCATCACGCCGTCAAGCCGCCAGTCCCGCTTGGTCTGTTTGTATCCATAGTGTCACTTCATCAACCCTGAGGGCCTGGCTCCGCGGGATCTCTGGAAGTCCGCCCGCGGACACAATCACCAGGCAAAGCGGGCCAGCCTGCACCCATCGCCGGCAACCGTTCCCAGGCTTTGGAGTTGCGCCCGCTGCCTCCCCCGGCTACCGTTCGGGTATGAGTGCACAACGCCTGACCCGTGAATTCAGCAGCCTCATTCTCCTCGCCCGCAACCTCCAGCGCGAGCTCGGGGAAGTCCGGCAAACCCAGGCCCTCCAACGCTTCCCGGAGGCCAATGATCTCCTCGGCTCCGCCCTCGATCGCTTCGCGGAGCTGGAGGAAAAGTACAATGAATCCGGCTTCCTGCTCTTCGGCCAGGAGGAAAAGGAGGAAGACGAGAGCCAGGACAACGGTGATTCCGCAAACGCCCGTGACACTCCCGCCGCCCAGGCCCCCGCGGTCGCCGGAGAGTCACCCGAATCCCGCCCGGTTTCAGAGATGATGATGGACCTCTACGTGGCTTGTGCCCGCGTCACCATCGGCACCACCGCCGTCCATGCCCGCGCCCTCGCCCGCGGCCAGGAGCCGGTCGCCGAACTCGCCCTCGCCTACGTGGCCACCATTTCGGACCTCATGAATGGCATCAACAAGTTGCTGCCCCACACCGCGGTCCAGGAGTTGATCGTCGAGGAATCCCTCTCCAACCCCATGGCCGCCACCGAGTCCGCCGAAAAAATCGCCGGCGCGCTCAAGGACTGATCGCTCCGCCTTGCGGAGTCTGGAGTTTGATCATCACTCAGCACCAAAGGTGCGGCCATTCCATAGCCCAGCCCAACGGGCCGGGTCTGGAGTGTGGACATTTCGAACCCGGAGGGTTCACAGCATGTAGCCGGGGGTAAGCGAAGCCACCCCCGGAATTCCAAGTCAACAGGGCCCGACCCCGAAGGTGGTCGCAGGTGCAGAAGAGCCTCCAGGTCTGCCCGCCATGGGCGCGGGTGGCCGCGCGGAGCGGAAGCGCGGAGCGCTTTCGGGGGGTGCGGCGTCGCGGTAAAGGGGCACGAAGCCGCTTCCGCCACCCTCCACTCCTCACTCCTCACCCTCCACACCTCACTCCGCCCCCCCTCTTTCATTGACCTTTGTAGTTCCCGATTCGATACTTCTTTCCGCCCCATGAAAATCACCCGCATCCGCACCCACCTCCTCCAACCCGGCGCCTACTCCTTTTCCGGCCAAGCCGTCGGCCAGCGGCTCGTCATCGTCGAGGTCGAGACCAGCGAACCCGGCCTCACCGGCCTCGGCTGCGCCACGTTCACCCAGCGCCACCGCGCCGTTGCCGCCGCCCTCGAGCACCACCTCGGCCCGTTTTTCATCGGCAAGGATCCCCGCAACACCGAGGACCTCTGGCAGTCCGCCGCCGCCAACGGCTACTGGCGCAACGGCCCCGTCCTCAACAACGCCCTCAGCGGCATCGACATGGCCCTCTGGGACATCAAGGGCAAACTCGCCGGGCTCCCCTGCCACCAGCTCTGGGGCGGCAAATCCCGCCCCGCCGCCGCCGTCTACACCCACTGCGACGGCCGCGATTTCCATGAGGTCGCCGACGCCGTCCGCGCCCGCCTCTCCGAGGGCTTCCACTACCTCCGCGCCCAGTGCGGCGACTACGCCGGAGCCACCCCCGCCGAGGCCCGCCGCCCCCGCGGTGCCCCGCCCGGAGCCTACTACGACGACCGCGCCAAGCTCCGCACCATCCCCGCCCTCTTCGACCACCTCCGCGCCGAGTTCGGCCCCGAGGTCGAGTTCCTCCACGATGTCCACGAGCGCCTCTTCCCGACCGACGCCATCTGGCTCGCCAAAACCCTCGAACCCCACCGGCTCTTTTTCCTCGAAGATCCTCTCGCCCCGGAGGACAACGAGTGGTTCGCCAACCTCCGCGCCCAGACAGCCACCCCCATCGCCATGGGCGAACTCTTCAACCACCCCCGCGAAATCACCCCGCTCGTCAAGGACCGCCTCATCGACTTCGTCCGCGTGCACGTCTCCCAGATCGGCGGCATCACCCCCGCCCTCAAGCTCGCCCACCTTTGCGACGCTTTCGGCGTCCGCTTCGCCTGGCATGGCCCTCTGGATACATCCCCGGTCGGGATGGCCGCCTGCCTCCACCTCGATGTCGCCCTCCACAACTTCGGCATCCAGGAGTGGGCCACCCGCCCGGAGGCCGAATACGAGATCTTCCCCGGCCTCCCCCGGGTCGAGCGCGGCTACGTCTACCCACCCGAAAAACCCGGCCTCGGCATCGACTTCAACCCCGCCGCCGCCGCCCAATGGCCCTGCGACGACAACAATCCCGAATGGACCGTCGCCCGCCTGCCCGACGGCTCCTTCCACCGCCCGTGAACTCCCGCGAACGCTTCCACGCCCTCATGAATTTCCAGCCGGTCGACCGGCTCCCGCTCGTCGAATGGGCCCACTGGTGGGATAAAACCATCGCCCGCTGGCACACCGAAGGCCTCCCTGCCGCGCTCACCGACCGCTACGCCATCGGCGACTTCTTCGGCCTCGAACGCTACCGCCAGGAATGGCTCCGCTCCATCCACTGGGACGCCCCCAAACCCACCCACCACGGCGCCGGCCTCCTCGGGGACGACGACCCCGAAGCCGCCTACGAGCGCCTCCGGCCCCACCTTTTCCAAATCCTCGACCAATGGCCCGTCCACCCGGACGGCTGGCAGGCCCTCGCCGCCGAACAGGCCCGCGGTGATTGCGTGGCCTGGTTCACCGTCGACGGTTTCTTTTGGTTGCCCCGCACCCTCTTTGGCATCGAAGGCCACCTCTACGCCTTCTACGACCACCCCGAGCTGATGCACCGTATCAATGAAGACAATACGGAGTGGATGCTGCGCCTGCTCGACCGGATCTGCGCCCACACCGTGCCGGACTTCATGACCTTCGCCGAGGACCTCAGCTACAACCACGGCCCCATGCTTTCGGAAGCCATGTTCGATGAATTCATGACTCCCTACTACCAGCGGATCATCCCGCGGCTGCGGGAGCGGGGCATCCGCGTCTTCATCGACTCCGATGGCGACGTCACCACCGCCATCCCCTGGTTCGAGCGCGCCGGCATTGAGGGGATTCTCCCCCTCGAGCGCCAAGCCGGCGCCGACCTCGCCGCCATCCGCGCGCGCCACCCGCGCTTCCTCGTCCTCGGCCACTTCGACAAGCTCGTCATGGCCAAAGGCGAAGCCGCCCTCCGCGCCGAGTTCGAGCGCCTCCTGCCAATTGCCCGCCAGGGCGGCTTCATCATCAGTTGCGACCACCAGACCCCGCCCGAAGTCTCCCTTGAGGACTACCGCCTCTACCTGAAGTTGTTCCGTGAATACAGTTTGGTGAACAAATGAGCCCGGCCATTGCTCCCTCGCCCCCTGCCGCTTCCCGCCCCATCGCCGGTCGGTAGCCACCGGAACCGGCCCACCCAAACCCTCCGTCTCGGCAGGGGCGACCGGATATGAACAGGTGGCGCAAGCCACCGGAACCCGACCCACCAAAGCCATCCGCCCTGGAGGGGGCGGCGCACATCCGCAGCGTACCCCTCAGCCCCGGCAGGGGCGACCGGGAATTAGCCGGTTGGCGCCAGCCACCGGAACCGCCCCACCCCAATCCCTCCGCCCCGGCAGGGGCGGCGCACCACAACAACAACCCAATCGTTTCGTCCTCACCCCGCGACCACAGGGACCTCATCTGTGTCATCTGAGAAATCTGTGGTTTAAAATCCCGGGCTCGTCCGACCCCGCGACCGCGGGGTCGGCACTGCGTGCCTCGGAACAGCTTGGTCCGGTTCGCTGACGCACCCCCCCCCCCCCCCCCCCCCC
>REEB01000009.1 GCA_007695295.1 Puniceicoccaceae bacterium | reverse complement strand
ACCTCTGGGTCCGCTTCAAATACGGGGAGCAGGCGAAGGTCTGATCCCCGGTCACTGATGCTTCGGTTCCGAGGGAGCTCGCGACCGACTGCACGTCAGAAACACCGCCGTGCTACGGACCCGTTTGGCCGGACTTCGGCGAGCGCAGTCGAGTCGTGGTGTGGCATTCGACGGGCTCATGCCGAAGGGGCGGGGAGAGTTAATACTCCCCGCTACCCGATTGGCGGTAGGTTCCGGACGGCTCATATACGAGGGGAAAAGCCCCGGGGTTCTTAATCGAATCAAGTGAAAGGTCCACATCCAAGTCCGGCCATCGTAAATGCTCCGGTCCCTCTTCCGTGACATAAAAAATCTTCCGAATCGGGGCATTCAAAAACCACGGAAACTCGTCAAACGCCAAAAAGTACTCTTTCTCCCGGTACAAAATCCAAACCCCAAAAGGGGAGATGTCCGTCACCTCAGGTCCGGAAGTGCTTGTTCCAATGCTCTCGGATTTCATCAGCTTTATCCTCCACGATCTTTTGTAATTCTCTCAGTTCTTTCTGTGAAAGTCCATGACTGATTGCCAATTCGACATCGGGCTCCAGCCAGAACTTGGCCTCGCCATCCGGAGACCGAACATGTACATGGCGACGTGGCTCCTCCCGTGAGAAAAAGAAGAAACGATAGTTCCTGTACTGAAATACTGTCGGGCTCATCAATTCTCTGTTTCGCCAACGTGAAGAGGAGGTAAGGAGAGTAGCGCGGCAGCGCTACTCGGAATTACCTCCCTCGCCTGGTTGAACAAAGCCGCTACGCGGCGATGACAGGTTGGGCTGTGGTTGCGAGTGGCTCACGGGGCGGAGAAAGGTTCCGGAACAGGCCGGCTTCCGCCAACCTGCCCGGGTGCATACTACCATACAGTCAAAAACCTACCAGTCCTTCTACGAACATGTCCACAGCAAAGCCCACTCGCCGCGCACGCGGGAGAGTTGCCTTCGCTGGGTCGAGCGGCTCGGAGAACACCACCAGCCGGACGGTCCCGGACTGCGGCGATTGAGCGAGCGCCAGGTCCTGGACTACCTTGTCTATCTGCGCGACGAGCAGGGTTTGAGCGCCTCCACCGTCAATCAGGCGCTGGTGCCCATCCGGATGCTTTACCGCGACCTGATGGGCCGGGATTGGAAGCTCTGGCACAACTTCGAGTTGCAGCGGCGCGCGCCGCTGCCGCAGGTGCTCACCCGCGGGCAGGTCCGCAGCCTGCTCGCCTCGATCCGCCAGGGGCGCTTTCGGGCCGTGCTCGCGCTGATCCATCACTGCGGCCTGCCTCTGGGCGAAGCCTTGCAGCTGAAGCCCTCCGACATCGACGCCCGGCGCAAGGTGGTGCGCATCCGTTCTGGCAAGGGCGGCAAGGCGCGCGAGGTGCCGATCCACCCGGCCATGGTCGATCGCCTGCGCGGCTTCTGGAAGCACCACCGCAATCCCCGCTGGCTGTTTCCCGGCGTGGGCCGCGGCTGGAAGCAGCGCGGACTCACCCAAGGCGAGGCGATGGGACGCTCGCCCAAGCCGATGAGCCCGTCGGCCGTGCAGATGGCGATTCGGATCATCCGGGAGCGCTGCGGGATCAAGAAGGCATTCTCAGTCCACAGTCTGCGCCATCCCGCGGTCGCGGGACCACCCATCTGCTCGAAGACGGGGTCTCGATCCGCCAAGTCAGCCGTTACCTCGGCCACGCGGACCTGAAGAGCACCTTGGTCCACCTGCACGTGACCGAGCTGAGCGAGGCCGGGGGACGCCGGGCCCAGGAGAAGCTCTTTGAGATGGTGATCCGAACAGGCTTGGACGGGCGGTGACCCTGGCCGACATCCTGCAGCGCCACTGGCCCGCGTATGTGGCGCGCTGCGGCGGGCCGGCGGCGATCCCGGCCGCGCACTGGCGTGCGGTCGAGGCGGTCTTGTCCTGCCGCACGCCCCGGCTGGGGGGACACCGCCACCGCTGCGGCGGTTGCGGCGGCGAACACTTCGTCTTTCACAGTTGCAACCACCGGGCCTGCCCGCGCTGCGGGGGCCGCGAACAACAACGCTGGGCGGCCCGGCAGCGGGCCCGCCTGCTGCCGGTGCCCTACTTCATGATCACATTCACGGTGCCCGCACAACTGCGCGGGTTCTTCCTGCGTCATGATCGGATCGCCTGCGCCACGCTCTTCGCCGCGGCCTCCGCGGCGGTCAAGGACCTCTTCGCCCAGGCCAGGCACATCGGCGGAGAGGCCGGGTTTGTTGCCGTGCTCCACACCTGGACCCGGCAAATGGCCCACCAACCCCACCTGCACCTGGTCGTGCCCGCGGTGGCCCTGGCGCCCGGCGGCGCGGCGGTGGTGCGGCCCGCCGACCCGGAGTTTCTGCTTCCCCACGCCCCGCTGGCCCGGCGCTACCGCTCGTGTTTCCTTTCCCTGCTCCGGGAGCGGCATCCGGGTCCGGCCCGCGAACTCGATGCGCAAACACGCCGCCTGCACTGGAACGTCAACGTGCAACGCGTCGGAAGCGGCCGCACCGCCCTGAGCTACCTCGCCGCCTACGTGGGCAAAAGCGCTTTCAGCGAAAGCCGCCTGGCCGGCAGCGACGAGCAGGGCCGCATCCGCCTGTGGTGGACCGACTCCGGGCACGGCCGGCCGCAACTGATGACGCTCTCCGCCCACGAGTTCATCCGCCGCTGGCTGCTGCACGTGCTGCCCGCCGGCTTCACCCGGGTGCGCCACTACGGCTTCCTCTACGGGGCCGCCCGCAAAGCCTTTCGGCGCCTGCGCTTTCTCTTGGGCTGCGGGCGGGTCCGCGTCGAGTCGCTGCCGGAGGCGCCCTTGCGTTGTGCGCGCTGCGG
>REEB01000185.1 GCA_007695295.1 Puniceicoccaceae bacterium | reverse complement strand
TAATAGAGCGATTGGACGGTCATGGCGGAGTATTTGACGCGCTCTTCCTCGTGCATCAGTTCAAGCACCGCTTCCATGAGGCTCGTTTTGCCCGCCGCGCTGGTGCTCTGGATGATCACCGCCAGCGGCTTGTCCAGTTTTCTGGATACGGCGGCGAGGTAGCCGGTCAGCTTGTTGGTCGCCTCCCCCACGATGCCGCACGCTTCGAAGTCGGCCACGATGCGCTCCAGCAGGTCCGGGGACCGGAGCAGTTCCAGCGCCGCCGCCCGGTCCTCTTCAGCGATGGCCACCGCCTGTTTCTTCGGCTCCATCTCCTCGCGGATGCGCTTTTCCTGAAGCTCCTCCAGCTTCAGCAGCACTTTGCCAAGGTCCCGCTTGACCAGGTCGGGCGTCAGCGTCGTTTCCGCCGCGGCCGCCGCAATGAAGCGCTCCCGTTCCTTGGCCCGGTAAAAGTCGAGCGTGTCCAGGTAGTAGCGGGCGTCACTCGAGTTCGCGGTTGGCGGTTGGCCGTTCACAGTTGGGGCCGGATAGAGCAAACGCAGGTTCACCTTGAGCACTTCGAAGGAGGTGTTTTTCTCCAGGCCCCGGATGCGGTATTCCCGGTCGTGGACGCGGATCAGCCAATCCTCCCCCTTCGCCCCGACCTCCATCCCATCGCCTTTTTTTCCTTTAGCTGCCTCTCCCTGAGCGTCCACCGGCCCGGCGGGGTCCGGCTCGTCGGGCGCGTCCGCGCTCCCGGCGTCAGCTGCTAACTTAGCAGCTAAAGAAGAATATGTATCCGCGATTTCATTACGGTAGTCTTCGGACTTTTGAGGAGTTCCGGAGCCCAGCCACTCCGCACCGTTCAACAAAGCCGGCAGGGATTCGGCGGCGGGGGTGATCCCGCCTTGGCGGGACTGCCTGGCGGCAGCCAGGGCGTATTCGTTGGCGTCGATGCCCGGCGGCCATTTCAGGCGGTAACACTCGATCCCCAGCGAGCCGAGCCGGGAGGCGTCCCGCTCCGCGGCGCGGTTCCCGGCCGGGTCGTTGTCGTAGGCCAGGTAAACTTTCGCGGTGCGGTGCTTTTTGAAGGCTTCCAGGAGATCCTCGGTAAAGCCTTCCGTGCCCCAGATGCAGGTGGCGTGACGCAAGCCGTTCACCCAAAAAGTCAGCGCGTCGATGACCGATTCGGTCAGGATCACTTCCGGGGATTGGAAGGCCCGCTCGTTGAACAGGCCCCGGTGCGGCCCCGGTAAATACAGGTGGTAGATGCCGCTTTTCTGCGGACCGATCCGCCGACCGTAGATTTCCGTCACGTTGCCCTCCGCGTCGCGCACCGGAAACACCGCGCAGCCGTTAAAGTGCTCGTGCCCGCTTTCGCGGTAAATCCCGATGCGCTGCAACCGGGCGCGGATTTCCTGGCCGTCGCGCCGGTTCTTGTGCGGCAGCCGCAGGCCCAGCGTCCGGTCGGCGAAGCCGATCCCGAACGTCTCGATCGCCTCCGCCGTGACGCCCCGGCTGTGCAGGTAGTCCAGCGCCGCCGGGGTGGCCCGCAGCTGCTCCCGGTAGTAATCGAGCACCTGCCCGAACAAGGTCTGGTCGTCCGCGTCATAGGCCACCGGCGGGGGCAACTTCGGCACCGTCGCCTTCTTCACCGGCCCCGAGCTTTTGTAAAGCGACGGGCTTTTCACCCGCAGCAGCTCCACCGCCTCGCGGAAGGAGACGCCGTCGTATTTCATGACGAAGTCGATCACGCTGCCGCCCTGCCCGCTGCTCATGCAGTGCCACAGGTTCTTGCCCGGACTGACGATGAAACTCGGCGTCTTCTCCTCGCTGAACGGCGAGAGGCCCGCCAGGTCCTTCGACCCGTGGGCCTTCAACTCGATCCCCCGCGAGCGCACCAAAGCGGCAAGGTCCACCTCCCGCTTGATCCGCTCCAGTTCTTCTTCCGGGATGCGGGCCATTTTAAAAAACCTCCTCTCCAAGCCGGTGGCCTTGCTGCCCGCGCATTTGCTCGACGATTTCACGGGGACCATAGCGGCGGCGCAGCCACGCCCGGGAGTATTCCCGCTCGTCGCTGCCGCCGTTGCCCTCGAACCCGGTCAGATCGTGCACGAACGCTTCCAGCAGTTCTTCCGGGCTGCCCTCCCAGGTGTGCCCCTCCACCACGGCGCGCAGCGCGCGCCATTCCCTGGCGCTCAGTTTTACCGTGACCATCACAACGCACCTCCTTCCGTGTCGCCGGGCCGTTGCGGCCACGGGTGCGAACTCAGCCAGCCACAGACCGCGGCGGCTTCCCAGCTTCCCGGGCGATCCCACGCCACGGCCATGTCTTCGAGCAGTCCGGCCAACACCTCTTCGAGCGGTCCGGCGGCATTGTCGGCCGCAAGCCGTTCGGCGTCGCGAAGCGTCGCCGGGTCAAGGCGAAGGACCAGGCGGCCGCGCCGCCGGTCCGGGATTTCTTCATTGGATTCATTCATGGGTTTTGGCTCCTGTTTCAAAATGGGCGTCAAGTTCAGAGTTGAAAAATAAACTACGATATGTAAGCCTACGTTTCGTAGTCTTTGCAACCCTAAATTTCCACTTTTTCAAAACCTTGCCGTATAATGGACGAAACAACACAGCTACTTTTCGTGAGCGCAGACCTTTCCAAGCAACTTCCCGAACGGGTGACCAACCTCCGCAAGGCCGCCGGGCTGACCCAAGCCCAGGTCGCCGAGCGTTTGGGCATCACCGAAGGACGATACGGCCATTACGAACGTGGATTCCGCCGTTTCCCGGTGAGCATCATCCCAAAGCTGGCCGAAGCGCTGGAGTGTTCGGAAACAGATTTGCTCGGCATCAGCCGGCCGGCTTCCAAGCGCGGCCCTCTCTCCGGATGGGAAAGGCGGA
>REEB01000010.1 GCA_007695295.1 Puniceicoccaceae bacterium | reverse complement strand
ATGTCATCGATACGGTCATTCTGCCGCCTCAGCCACAGTCCTGACGTTTCATTCACTCGGTCATTGGTTTCTCCTCGGGCGCCGGTTTACCGGCGCCTTTTTTTGCATAACCTTTCCGTTCAATCAGAAAAGCATAACTGACACTTCATATCAGTCTGCCTTTTACATTGGCTTCTACGTGAACATTTGCCCTCCCTCCTTTACCTTGGGTTCTCGCAACTACGAACAACCACAACCCATGCAACTATGAAAAAACCACTGCTCCTACTCACCGCTCTCTTCGCCTCCGCCAGTCTTCTGTCCGCCTATGGCGGATACGGTGACCGCGAAGCCAGAGGAGAAGACCGCAAGGCAGACAAGGCGGACAAAACCGTCGTCGAAACGGCCGCCGCCAATGATCAATTTTCGATCCTAGTCAAGGCGGTCAAAGCCGCCGGTCTCGAGGAAACGCTCGGTGAGGAAGGCCCTTTCACTGTCTTCGCTCCCACCAATGAGGCTTTCGAGGCCCTCCCCGAAGGCACTGTCGACCGGCTGCTCGAGCCGGAAAACCGGGACTATCTCCGCGCCCTCCTCGCCTACCATGTGGTCCCGGGCAAGGTGAAGTCCGAATCTCTCGAAAGCGGTGAAATCGAGTCTCTCCAGGGAGCGTCCATCCAGGCCAGCGTCTGGGGTGAAAATGTCCGCATCAACCATGCGTCGGTCGTGGAAGCTGACATCAATGCGTCCAATGGTCTCATTCACGCCATCGACGCGGTCATCATCCCCCCGCAGACCTGATTCCAGTCCCTGTTTTCTCTTCCATGACAAAAGGCGCCGGTTTTGCCGGCGCCTTTTTAGTTCGATCCAGATTTCCTTCGACGGGTGGTCAGTTCGGGAATTGCACCATGTCGATCCCGGGCCGCAGCTCGCGCCAGTGACTGATGCTGTAGGGATTGTCGGTATCCACCTGGGCGAGGGCTTCGTCGTAGTGAAATGAATACGTTCCATTGATGAAGATTTTCCGTGCCACCACCGAACCCATCATGGTGCCGCTGTTGCCGCCGCCACGCAGCTCTACATCCGCCCAAGGCGCATAAATGGCGGCCTGCAGGGCGCCGTTGCCCCGCAGGGTGTAGGTCCGGGTGAGGTCCTCGGGCCCCACCCCGTAGATGATGAAATTCTGCGGCAGGTTGGTCAGGTTGACCGCGCCATTTCCGCGCACGTCGAGGTCGCCGTGCAAGTAAAGGGTGAGGGAAGAGTCGGGATGGATCCGGAGTTCGCCGCCGATGTTGATCGAGCCCGTCACCACCATAGTGACGTCTCCATGGATGTGAATGGTGCGGTTGTTGTTGTTGGATATGGATTGGGCGCTCACCGTGGTGCTGGTGCCGGGGGACCCGATGGTGAAATTGCCGCTGATGTCGGCATAACTCACATCGAAGGTGGTTGGCGGATCGACCGAAAAAAAGCTGGAGTGAAAATCCGTTGCGATCCGGCTCGGGTCGACATTGACGCCGGCGGGCGTGTTTTCACCCCGCACGGTCCCGTTGGGCCCCACTGAGGGAAGGGCTCCACCGGTGGCGACAAAGCCCCAGATGTCGGCGTTGGAGAGGGTGATCGCATCCGTGTCCACCGAGACACTGGCCGCAGTGCCGTTGTCCTTGCGCTTCCCGGGATCATATTGCCCATCCGTGGAGTAGTTCGGATCCGTGGAGTCATAGCTGTCCACCGAGGCATTCCCGCCGGAGAAGCGGATGGTGTCCCGGGCCACCAGACCGTTGGCGAAGAAGCCGCGCCGGCCGAGGGTGACCACGATCTGCTTGACGATCGGAGAGCCAAAACCCGGCTGCACCGAGCCTTGCGCCAGCACCATGGGGTTTCCCGGTGAATCGTAGTTGAAAACCATGACCCGGATCTCTCCCGTGGTTCCGCCGCCCAATGCCATCGGATCAAGGTCAAGCGTGCGGGGCGCGCTCCCTCCGGGAATGGTCCAGTCGCTCCAGTCGTTGAAGTTGATCGCATACATGCCCAGCTCGATGCCGGCCTCGGCGAGGTTGAGGGCGCCGTTGGCATGGAAGGACCGGTCCGCGAGGTGGTGGGACCGGAAGGAAAGGCTGGTGTAAGAACCCAGGGTCAGCGCCATCGCACTGCCGAGGACCATTGCGACGAGCAGGATGGTTCCTTTGCGTTTGGCGGTTCGATTGGTACGGGGCTGGATGGTTTGGTTTCGGTTCATGGTCAGTTGGCCACCGGCTTGTTCCGCAGGATGAAACGCGCCGAGAGCACATGGTTGGTTACCCGGAGTCGGGCGGGATCCTGGCGGACCGCCCGCAGGTCGATCTGGACCTGCTTGGTCTCCAAGAGGTTGGTCGCGGGCTGCTGAAGGAGATTGTACCGGCGAAACTCAAACGCTTCCACCAAGGTTAGGAGGACTTCGGGGTTTCCGTCTGCCACTTGGCGCGTGAAATTCTGGCTCGCCCCGTCAAACCGGTAGGTGACGCTGTGGCCGCCGCTCCCGGTCGGCAGGCGGAGGACGAGTTCGTTGGTGCTGAAGGCCAGCACCTCCTCGGCCATGCGCGCATCCCGGCTGAAGTGTTCCAAGGCCACGCGCGCCTGGGTGTTCATTTCCATGTAGTCGACCAGGCTCAGGGTACTGCGAGCGACGAAAATGAAGGTCGAAAGCAACGCCGCCATCACCACGGATCCGAGTCCCATGGTGATCAGGATCTCGACCAAGGTGAATCCACCGCGGGAACGGTGGCGGGCTCGTAGCCGGTTAGAGCTTGCGGTAGTAGTAGTCATTGAGTCCGTCCTGGGCGATGATGGTGATGTAGCGGCGCTCCATCGGTGTCAGAAACTAGCTTGTTAAAAGGCGGCATAGACTGCTCTTAATGCGC
>REEB01000067.1 GCA_007695295.1 Puniceicoccaceae bacterium | reverse complement strand
GATGGCCATGGGGACGAGGAAGACCGGGTTGTGACTCCAAATGTCCAAACTCGAGAGCACCAACGGTGCGGCAATTCCATAGCCCAGTCCGAAGGGCTGGGAATCTGGATGAGAATGTGTCTGCGGCCTGAAAGGACGCGAATCGAGCAACTGTTTCGCTACGAATGAAATCGCGGACTTTCAGCCCGCATGTTCTTTGGCTGCTAACCCGGACCTCCGGACCGGGCTTTGAACTATTTGGCCCTTTGGGCCAAGTGGGACACCATGCTCGGCATGTGCATACTCGGTACGCCCTTGGCGCATTTGAAATGCCCCATCTCCAGTCCCCGGCCCGCGCCGGAGACCGGTCAAAAGGTGTGGATCAGCAGACCGGAGCGAAGCTTGGGCTCGAACCAGGTGCTCTTCGGCGGCATCAGCAGGCCCGCATCGGCGATGGCCATGAGTTGCTCCACCGTGACGGGATAAAGCGAGAAGGCCACCCCGCCGGCACGGTCGACGCGGCGCTCCAACGCGGCCGTGCCCCGGATGCCGCCGACAAAATCGATCCGCTTGCTCGTCCGGGGATTGTCGATCCCGAGCAGCGGCCCGAGGATGCCGTCCTGCAGCCGGGAAACATCCAGTCGGCCGACGGGATCGTCGGCCCCGGCCCCCTCCCGAAAGGCAAGATCATACCAGCGGCCGTCGAGGTACATCCGCACCGAGCCGGGCTGCGGGGGCGTGGGCTCGTCCGCCGGCGAGACCGTGGCCACTTCGGCCACCGCCTCCAGAAAGCGCTCCGGGGTTTCGCCCCGGAGGTCGTGCACCCACCGGTTGTAGGGCAGGATCTGCAGCTCGGAAGCGGGAAAGAGCACGCACAGAAACCAGTTGTGGTCGGCATCGGGCCCGGCGGCGGGATCGGCCTCGCGGCGGAGGCGCGCCACCCGCGCCGCACTCGCGCTGCGGTGGTGGCCGTCGGCGACATAGGCGCAGGCCACCCGCGCAAAGGCCGCTTCCGCCGCCTCCGCTCCCGGGAGCTTCCAAAGCACGTGGCGGATGCCGTCCTCCGCGGTGAAGTCATACAGGGGCGCCGTCTCGGCCGCCTCCGCCTGCCGGCGGGAAAGCTCGGGATCGTCGCGGTAGGTCAGGAAAACCGGCTCGGGATTGGCCCCGAGGGTGTCGGTCAGGCGGGTCCGGTCGTCCTCTTTGTCCGGACGGGTCTTCTCATGCTTCTTGATCCGGTCGGCATCATAATCGTCCACATGGCAAAGGCCGACGATTCCTTGCTGGATGTGGCTGCCCATCTGCTGGCGGTACAGGTAGAGGGTAGGCGCGGCCTCGCGGATGAGATGGCCTTCCATGCGGAGCCGCTCGAGGTTCTCCTTTGCCCGCGCATAGACCCCCTCCGCATAGGGATCGGTCTCCGGCGGAAAATCGATTTCCGCCCGGATGACGTGAAAGAGGCTGAGTGGATTGCCCTCGGCCAAGTTGCGGGCTTCCTCGGTGTCGACGACGTCGTACGGCAGCGAGGCGATCCGGGCGACGGATTCCGGAGTGGGACGAAGGGGCGCAAAGGTGCGAACACGCATAAGGCCGCCCAAGCGAACAGACCGCGCCGCGGGAGGCAAGCCGGGTTTGTCCGAGGGCGAGCCCCGGACGGCTTCAGCCCGGGTCCAACTCCCGCAGGCGCTGCCGCAGCCAGCGGTCGGCCAGCCCCGTCCACGGGTGCAGCGCTCCCGCCCCGAGCCCGAAGCCATGCCCTCCGGATGGGAAGAGGTGCAGTTCGGCCTTCGCCCCGGCGGCATGGATTTTCTGATACAAGAGGAGGCTGTTTTCCACCGGCACCTCCGTGTCATCCCCGGCATGAAAACAGAAGGTGGGCGGAAATCCGGGCTCAATGAAGTGATCCGGGGAAACGCTCCGCGCCGTCGCATCGTCGGCACCCTCCCCGAGGAGAGCGTCCCGCGAACGGCGGTGCGCAAAGGGCTCGGTCAGCGATACCACCGGATAGGCCAGGAGCAGAAGATCGGGCCGGGGCGGATGCTCTTCGCCGGCCAGCGCCGGCAGGGCGGCCGCACAGAGCGCAAGATGCCCGCCCGCGGAAAAACCCGCCACCGCCAACCCTTTCGGATGAATGCCCCACTCCGAGCCATGCCGCCGCACCAAGCCGAGAGCCGCCCGCAGATCACGCAGGGGCACGGGGTGCCGGTAGGGTGCATGCCGGTAGCGGAGCACGATCCCCACATGCCCCAGCGAAGCCAGCCAGCGAGCAGGCCGGTGCCCGCCCCTGGCCAGGCCGACATGCCCATACCCTCCGCCCGGGCAACAAACCACCGCGATGCCCGTGGCCGTCTCCGGTTCAGGATGGTAGACCGTGAGTTCCGGCGGCGGCTGGCCGTGCTCGGCCACATAATCTTCCGGCGGTCTTTCGTAAACAGGCAGAACAGTGATGAAGTCCATGGTGAACCCAGCCTGATGCGATTTCGGATCCGGGTCCACCCTGATGATGGCTGCTTCTCACCCGTCCCCGAAAAAAGGATTGCCCCCGGCCCCCGAACCCCGCTGGGATAATCCGGTTGCTTCGCCAGAGTAGCTCAGTCGGTAGAGCAGAGGACTCATAAGCCTTTGGTCGGCGGTTCAAGTCCGCCCTCTGGCACCACCCCAAGGCTCCAGCCGCATCCCAGGTAGGACGCGACCGCCCGCCGCACCGCATCAAGGTAGGGCGTGACCGCCGGGCGCGCCGCATCAAGGCAGGGCGCGATCGCCGGGCGCGCCGCATCCAGGCAGGGCGTGACCGCCGGGCGCGCCGCATCAAGTTAGGGCGTGACCGCCGGGCGCACCGCATCCAGGTAGGGCGTGACCGCCGGGCGCGCCGCATCCCGGCAAATCGAAACCACCCGCC
>REEB01000094.1 GCA_007695295.1 Puniceicoccaceae bacterium | reverse complement strand
TCTCACGCGTCGAGTGCCCTGAGCCTGTCGAAGGGCTTTGTTTTGTTTACATCCTGATTTGCCGAAATGGGTCATTTTATGGTGGACAAACCCAAAATGTCCGCGCTCGGCTCGCCCGGCACATGGCGGGCACGGGCGCCCGCCATACCCGGCAAATCAAGGACTTTTCGCTCGTTTACACGGAAGGTCCGATGCCAAGCGAAGGAGCGGTCCAAAGAGAGCGGCAACTGAAGAAGTGGTCGCGGGCAAAGAAGCTGGCCTTGATTCGCGGAGATGCCGCCGCCCTTCGGATACTGAGCAAATCGACACATTGAAGAATGAACCTTGTCTGACCAGGGAAACCGCGAGCTCTGCGAGCGGAGAGGGGGCTTTCGACGCGCTACGCTACGCTCCGCTTGCTCATGGCAGGCCATTTAAGACAGCAATGATCGACCTGCCCGAAGACATCTCACGCGTCGAGTGCCCTGAGCCTGTCGAAGGGCTTTGTTTTGTTTACATCCTGATTTGTCGAAATGGGTCTTTTTATGGTGGACAAACCCAAAACGTCCGCGCTCGGCTCGCACGGCACATGGCGGGCACAGGCGCCCGCCAGACCCGGCAAATCAAGACGTTTTCGCTCGTTTCCACAGAGGGTCCGATGCCAAGTGAAGGAGCGGTCCAACGATCCACGCTCCCTTCGACAACCCGCCTCCAATTGATTCATCCTTGTTCAATGGTTTCGCCTTCATCCGAGCCAGCTTCCGATGCTTACTAAAAGCCTCCTTGCCCTTCTCCTCATCGCCCTTGCCGAGACCGCCAACGGCATTGTGCGCGTGCGCCTTTTGAGCCGCCGCCTCGGCAACCGACGGGCGCGGGTGGTTTCGCTGCTCAGTGGCTGCCTGCTGATTCTTCTGATCACTTGGTGGATGCTGCCGTGGATCGGCCCCACCTCCGCGGGGGACGCACTGCTCATTGGCGCACTCTGGCTTGCGGGCATGGTTGCCTACGACATCGCCGTCGGCCGCTGGGCCTTCGGCATGCGCTGGGAGAAAATCTTCGCCGATTTCGACCTTCGCCGGGGCAACTACCTCGCCCTCGGCATGGCGTGGCTCTTTATCGCGCCGGTGGTGGTGTTCCTGCTTGGGTGAACCGCTTGTACTCACGAAGGTTGTTACAACTTCGGAAACGCAGCTCCGGTGTGGAAGCGCCATCTTGGCGCTTCGAAGCGGCTGGCCTGCGACGAGCATAGTCGAGTTGTAGCCGGCTCGCGCCTTCGGAGTTGCCTGCCAAGCGGCGGCATCCATGATGGGCCACATGCCATGGATTCGCACCTGCCTGCTCTTAATCCTTGTCGTGACACGGACCTCCGCTGAGCCAACCGCGGTCATCGAGGTACCGGCAGCCCCGGACCGCGGCTTCCACTCACCCTACTTTCTGTGGCTACCGGATGTCCTCGCCGGCGACGCCAGGGAAGCGCGCGCACGGCTGCTTGTCATCCCCAACAACACCGGGGCTCCTTCCGATGATCCCGCGGTGCACGAGAGCTCTGTTCGGCGCATGCTCACCGCCCATTACCAACCCTTGGCCGAAGAGCTGGGGGCGGTGCTTCTTTGCCCGGTCTTTCCGCGGCCCGCCTCGCACCGGCACATCTACACCCACGCGCTGGACGCGGACACCTTTGCGACCCCCAAACCCGCCTTCCGCCGCCTCGATCTCCAACTCGCCGCCATGATGGATGATGCCGCCCAACGCCTGCGTGCCATCGGGCACCGCGTGGACCCGCGCACGCTCATGGTCGGTTTCTCCGCCTCCGGCATGTTCGTGAACCGTTTCGCCTTTCTCCATCCGGAGCGGATACGTGCGGCGGCCATCGGCGCACCGGGGGGCTGGCCCCTTGCTCCCGTTGTGGAATGGCAAGGCCGAACCCTTCCCTACCCCGTGGGAATCGCCGACATCGAGGCTCTCGCCGGAGATCCCGTCGATTTCGATCTCCTGCGGGGCGTGCCGTTCTTTTTCTTCCTCGGCACCGATGACGAAAACGACTCCGTGCCCTTCGACGACGGGTACGACGAACACGGGCGCGACCTCGTTTTCACGCTCTTCGGCCAAACACCCCTCGACCGCTGGGACGACGCCCGCCACCTCTACGCCGCCGCCGGTTTGCAGGCCACCTTCAAAGCCTACCCCGGCGCGGCTCATGAAATGACCCCGGAAATGATCATCGATGTGGTCGCCTTTCTCCGTAATTCCACGAAGGACGAATACCAGCAAGAGCGCTGATTTCGCCTGTCGGTATCCCCGGCCGGGGGCTGTCGAGTAGACACATTTTCGTGAGCGCCAAAGGCGCATTGATTCCGCAGCCCAGTCCGAAGGGCTGGGAATCCGGATTGGAAGGAGTCTGCGGCCTGAAAGGACGCGATTTGGGCGGATGATGCGTTATGAACGGAATCGCGGACTTTCCAGCCCGCGTGTTCCTTGGCTACTAACCCGGCCCTTCGGACCGGGCTATGGAATTTTTGCCCTTTGGGCCATGTGTGCAACCCCGCTCAAGATGTGTTTACTCGCCAAGCCGGGGGATGGGGGTCGGAATGCGGATCCCTTGCTTCCTTGCTTGGCGGGCCCGGCGTCTTTCACCGAGGCCGAGGGCTTCGGCGGACTCGGATGTGAGGGACATCACTTTGAGGGGGGCGAGCGGTGGAGTTTGCGCAGGGCCGCGAGGGAACGGGGCCGGAGGGTCAGGTAGTCGGCATTGGCCTCCCAGTTGGCGATGGTCGCGGCGGATACTCCGATGAGGCGGGCGAAGGCGCTGCGGGTCAGGCCGTGCTGGAGGCGAAGGCAAAGAACCGTGGCGCCGGTGGGACGAAAGGGAGTGATCGTGGCGGGCGGGCTTTGGGTTGTCCGCGCGGCCGAGCGCTCGGCCGCCACCGTTTTCTTGGCCGCCTTGCCTGTGGTCGTTTCCCTCCGCCGGCCCGTTTTCTTCTTCGGGCGAGCCTGCTTCTTCGCCTCGGTCGGGGCAACCGGGGGGCTGGACTGTTTCCGGGGAGTCGGGGCGACGGGGGCGGGTTCGCCTTCATCGAGTTCCACCCCAAAGACGTCGGCGAGGGCGGCCGGAGCGAGGCGGCGCCGGCGGCCGCTTCCCGGTCCTTCGACCAGAGCGGCGGTATCGGTTTGGATCAACTCGGTGTGATCGACGCCGCGGAGTTTGAAGAGCAGCTCGGGGGCGGAGTCGAGGCGAGCGCCGAAGCCGTAGAGGACGGCGGCGAGGTGCTTGCAAAGGCCCGCCCAATCGGGGCAGTTGCAGTCGAGTTTGATTTCCCTGGGGCTGGGAAAGAGACCGTCATTGCGGTCGGTGACGATGGCCATGATCTCGTCGGAGAGTTTCCCCTGCAGGAGTTCGACGAGGGAGCCGATCCGGCCTTGGCAACGCTTTTTCAGGGTTGCCCATTTGGCCTTCGGCAGGGGTTTGATAAGGATGGATTGCCCGTAGAGACTGGAGCCCATGACAAGGGCGTCGATGCTTCCGGTGGCGGCGGCGAGGTGGAGGACGGAACCGTTGCGCACGTAGGTGCGGCCGCGGGGCAGGCGGTTGGCGAAGTCGCTGTAGGATTCGAGGTGCTCGCACCAGGCGCGGCCCCAGACACTGCCCGCGATGGTGCCCCGGTGGATGATCTCCACCGGCTCGATCGTCTTGCCCTTCTTGGCCATGGCAGCGACTTGCTTGGCGGCTTTGGCGCGGCGTTCGGCGACCGGGACGTAGGGTTTGTAGAACCAGCTCATGGGGCGTTCCTAGGCGTGTTTAAAGTCGAGGCGGATGAAGTCGAGCAGTTCGGCGTCGCTCATTTCGGTGAGGGCTTTGTCGGCTCCGGCGCTGAGAATGGCTTCGGCGGTGTCCTGCTTTTCAGAGATGAGGGCATCGATTTTTTCCTCCAGAGTACCGGAGGTGACGAATTTGTGCACGACGACGTTGCGTTTTTGCCCGATGCGGAAAGCGCGGTCGGTGGCTTGGTTTTCCACGGCGGGATTCCACCAACGGTCGAAGTGAATGACGTGGCTGGCGGCGGTGAGATTGAGCCCGGTGCCGCCGGCTTTGAGGGAGAGGACAAAAAACGGCGGACCGTCGTCACGATGGAAAGCTTCGACCATCTGCTGCCGTTGTTTCACCGGGGTGCCGCCGTGGAGGATGAGACCGGCGCGCCCGAAGAGCGTCTGCAAATGCCCCTCCAGCGGCTCGGCCAGCTCGCGGAACTGGGTGAAGACGAGGACCTTTTCGCCGCGGGAGGCGATCTCCTCGGCCAGTTCGGCGAGGCGGGTGAACTTGCCGCTGGCGGCGGGGGAATAGTCGCCGGTTTTGGTGAGGTGGTCGGGGTGGTTGCAGATTTGCTTGAAACGCATGAGGTAGCTCAGGACGAGTCCGCGGCGCTGGATGCCGTCGGAGCGGTCGAGTTCCTTTTCCAGTTGGGCGGCACACTGGCGGTAGAGCTTGGCCTGGGCGGCGGTGAGACCGCAGAAGACCTTCATCTCGGTCTTTTCGGGCAGGTCGCTGATGATGGATTTGTCAGTCTTGAGGCGGCGCAGGATGTAGGGGGAAACGAGGCGGCGGAGGGGTCCGTAGTGGCTGCCTTCGCGTTCGCGGAGTCGTTTGGTGAAGGCGGTGAATTCACTGGGGCCGCCGAGAAGGCCGGGATTGATGAAGTCGAAGAGCGACCAGAGGTCGCCGAGGTGGTTTTCGATCGGCGTGCCGGTGAGGGCGAAGCGGGTCTGCGCCTCCAGTTTGCGGACGGCTTTGCTTTGGCGGGCGCCGTGGTTTTTTATCGCCTGGGCCTCATCGAGGATGATCCAGCTCCAGCGGGTTCGGGAAAGCCAATCGAGACGGGTCACCATGCTGTAGGTGGTGATGACGAGATCGGCGGAGGCGAGTGTTTCCGGCGAAGGATCCTGGAAGCCTTCGTCGCCTTCGGAGCGATGGGCGGTAAAAAGGCGCAAGTGTGGCGTGAAGCGGGCGGCTTCCCGCTTCCAGTTGCCGATGAGGGAGGCGGGGACAACGAGGAGCGCGGGAGGATCTTCAGGCCGGGTCTCTTTTTTACGCTGCAAGGCGGCCAGCACCTGGATGGTTTTACCGAGCCCCATGTCGTCGGCGAGGCAGGCCCCGAGCCCCGTCTGCGCACAGAACCAGAGCCAAGCCAGGCCTTGGTTTTGGTAGGGGCGGAGCGTTGCCTGCAGACCCTTGGGCGGGGTGATGGCCTCGGGTCGGGTGAGTTGGCGGAGGGTCCGGGTGAACCAGTCGCCGGGGCGGGCGAAGGCCCACTCCCGGTCATCCCCGCTCTCCCCTTCCCCAGCCTCCGCTGGGGGCTCGGCATTTTCAGCCAACAGCCGCATTCCCTCGGCGAAGGTCAGGGTGCCGTCGGCGGCGATGGCCTGCCAATGGTCAAGGGCCTGCCGCAATTTGTCCCGATCCACCTCGATCCATTGACCGCGAAACAAAACCAACCCTTCGCCTCCGGCGAGCAGGCCCTCCACCTCTTCGGGGCTGAGGGACTGCCCGTCGATTTCGACGTTTAACTTAAAATCGAGCAAAGCTCCCAAGCCCAGGCGGCCCTCCTTTCTTTCGCCTACGGTGGCGCTGACGCGGGGGCGGCGGCTGCGCTTGCGCCACCAGTCCGGCAGGCGCACGAACAGCCCGGCATCCTCGTAGGCGGGGGCGGATTGCAGAAACCGGTGGGCCTCGGCGGGAGTCCAGGCGAGGGGATGATAGACATCGCCGCTCTCGACCAGCTCAGCCATGAAGGGGCAGGCTTGGGAAGCCCGGTGGAGGGGTTCGAGAAGTTTGAGCAGGGTGTTTTTGTCCTTGGCGCCGCCATAGTCTTGAAGCGCTTTGCCGAGCGGGAGTTGACGGAGGCGCCCGGAAGCATGGAGCCCGGAGGCATAACTGGCCATGAAGGCAAAAGGGTAATCGGAGTCGCCTTTGTTTTCCGCCAAGTGCACCGTGACCCGCCCCACCCGGGTCCAGTCGGGAGCGTACCGGTGCAGAAAAGCCGCCACCCCGCCGAGTTCGGCCACTTGCTCACGGGTCCAATCCTCAAGCTTTTGCCAGACCGACGCCAGAACTTCGGCCGACAGGTATTCGCCTCCCCGCATGGGGGGCGCATTGAGCACTCTTTCGGCGAGGTGGGAAGGCTCCGGACGATGGAGGATGAAGTCGTTTCCCGCGCCTTCGGGGATGTGACAGACCGCACGCAGAAAGACCGACGCAAACTCCCTCCAGAAGCGGTCCGCCGGAGGCATCTCCGCGGTTTCCGGCTTGGCCGCCAAGACGATCAAGCCCTCCGCCGAACTTCGCTGAAAGCGGGCTTGCAGGCGGTGGTCCGGGTGCGGGCAACAGACCTGTCCAAGGGGACTGAGCGCGAGCTGAGGGGAGGAAACATCCATCGATGTGGAATGTGCTCTCACCAAGCCATCCGGATGCCAATCACGAATCCGTACTCGCGCGGAGTCATTTCTCCACCGGCTTTCGCAACGCGGTGCCGAGGACTTGGCGAACCCAACCCCCGAGGGTTGCCCGCGAAAAGCATGGACATGGCCGCGCACTCCGGGGGATGCGCGGCGCGGGGCCGATCAGCTCCGTTGCCGCGGTGGCTTCGGTTGCGAAACGGGTGGAGAGGTTTCGGCCGCGGCCTTGGATGCCGCCGGCTTTTCGTCATCGGCGGCTCCCTCGCCGCCCGTCCCGGTCATCTGACCGAGTGCCTCGACCAGGCCTTCGGGCGAATCGGGGCGAAGGCCGATTTCCTTGAGCAGCTTCTCGACCAGCGGAAGGTTCATCCGGTAGCCGAGAGCGGCCTCGACCAGTTGGTGGGGCAAACCGCCGCCGCCGTTGGTCCCGCCCCCGTCCTTGCCTCCGACGGCGCCGCCGACCCCGCCGAACCCGTTGGCCTGAATGATCTTGATGCTCTCGATCTTCTCCATCGGCTTGACCGCGGCCTCCATGATCTGGGGGGCGACTTGGGCGACGATCTTGCGGATTTCGAAGTCGATGATGTGGCCCGCGAGGAGGTTTTTGGCTTCGTTGATGGCGCGTTCGCCGATCGCTTCGACCTCGAGGCGCTTCTGATCCGCCTCGGCGATGATCCGGATGCGGTCGGCATTGGCGCGGGCCTCGGTGAGGGCGGCTTCGGCGCGGTCCTGGGCGGCTTTGCGCTCGGCCTCCGCAGCGACGGTGATGCCGATGGCATCCTGCTGGGCGTCCTCCTGCGCCTTGATGAGGCGTACTTCCTTGGTGCGGTTGGCCACCGCGGTGGTGCGGACGGTCTCCACCTGCTCCTCCTGCTTCACCTTCTCGGCGAATGCGATGGCGGCGCTGGCCTCGGCCTTGGATTTTTCCTCGGACTTTTTGGCCACCTCAATGTCCGCCACCTGCTTGCTGATCGAAACCGTTTTCTCGCGGTTGATATCGGCTTCCTCGACTTGGCGGCGGGCGGTGATCTCCCGCTCCTTGACGGCCTGCTCGCGGGCGATGTCGCGCTCGCGCACGGCCTGCTCGGCGGCGATGGCGGCTTCCTTTTCCTTCTGCTCCTCGATGCTGCGGGCGGCCTCGGCCTCGCGCTTGCGCTGGGCCTGGGTCTGGGAGACAAGCGCATCCTGCTCGGCCTTGGCTGTCTCGACTTCGCGGCGCTGGCTGAAGGCGGCGAGATCTTCGTCGCGCTTGATCTCGAGGCTGCGCTTGGCGGCTTCGAGGTTCTTCTGCTCGATGCTGATGCGGGTGTCCTGCTCGATGCGGTTGCGCTCGTCGCGCTTCAGCTCGGTGATGGAGGTGAGTTTGGCGAGACCCTGGGCATCGAAGGCGTTGTCCTCCTTGAAAAACTGCCGGGCCGTCTGGTCGAGCGCGGTGAGGGAAACCGATTCCAGCTCAAGACCGTTTTTGAGCAGATCCTCACTCACGGAGGCCTGCACGGACTGGACAAACTCGGCCCGGCGCTCGTGGAGCTGCTCCATGCTGAGACCGGCCGCGACCGAGCGGAGGGCGTCGACGAATTTGCCCTGCAGCAGCTCCTTGAGCGTCTCCGGCTCGAGGGTACGGTTGCCGAGGGTCTGGGCGGCCTTGGCGATCGACTCCTTGACCGGTTTCACACGCACGTAAAATTCCGCGGTCACATCCACGCGCATGCGGTCGGCCGTGATGAGGCCCTCCTCGTGCTTGCGGTCCACCTGGAGCCGCAGGGTGCGCATGTTCACCGGCACGATCTCATGAAAGATCGGCAGGACAAAGGCGCCGCCATCGAGAATGACCTTTTCACCGCCGAGACCGGTTTTGACAAAGGCCATCTCCTTGGTCGTGCGGCGGTAGAGCTTGGCCGCGATGAGGAAGATGACAAAGAAACCAAAAACGACGATGATCGCCGTGAGGACGGGCAGGTTACCAAGACTAAGATCCATGACGGGCGGAGTGGGGGCTGAGGTTGGGATTGGGGTTGGAAATGGCGGTGAAATGCTCGCCGCGGCGGCCGACCAGCAGCACCTCGGCGCCGCTGGCGAGCCGGACCTCCGGCTCGTCGGCATAGACCATGACGTAGTGGGTGCGGCCGAGGGGCCCGGTCAAGCGGGCTTCGGCGGGGCGCTCGTGGGTGGCCTCCCCGACGACGATGACGGCGATCCGGCCAAGGAAGGTTTCTTTGGAGACGGCCATCGACTCCGACCGGGGCATGACTTTGGCGAGGAGCCGGTTGGTCCACTTGAGCGGCACCAGGCAGATCAAAAATACGGGCGGCGCGGCGAGGAGGGCGGGCAGCGGCCCGAGGCCGGAGAGGGCCAGCAGGGCCTGGCCGTTGAGCCCGATGACCGCAAAGAGCGTCAGAAAGGCCACCAAGCTGAACAACACCGGCACCCGGCCCAACTCCAGCCAGCCCAGCATCGCAAAATGCGCCGGCACGCCTTCGAGGCCGGCGGTGGAGGGGGCATCAAAATCCGGCAGGAGTTCATCCGCCCCCTCGGCCAGATCCAGCCCGGCGACCAAGCCAAGCACTTGGAGCAGGCCGATCACCGCCACCACGACCAGGGCCCCGGTGAACGGCCAGTTGGCGGGACTGAGCAGGAACTCGACCATCGGGAAGGCTGGAGTACCGACTGTACGGATACGATGAGAACAGCCGGCCGGCCGGGATCAGCTTTCGGGGGACTTGCGGGTCTCCAACTGCCGCAGCCGGGCCTCGATCTTGGCCTTGCGGTTGAGGTCGGCCAGCTCGAGCAGCTTGACCCGCTCCTCATCGCCGGCCCGGAGCACGCCGCGGCGCACCCCGGTGGCATCCTGGAGCACGCGGGAGAAGGCTTTCTCGGCCCGGTCCGCCCGGGCGGTCGGGGAAGTGCGGGAGCCACCCTCTTCCGGAGTGGCGCCGGCATCGAGCCGCTTGCGCTCCTCCTTGAAGGCGAAGAGTTCATTCTCCATCTCGTGCCGCTTGGCGACCAGACCGGTGATGGCCTGGTTCAGCTCGGCTTCCTGGGAGCGGAGATCGCCAAGCTGGTTTTCCAACGACGGCAACTGGTCCTCGATGTCGACCTGCCGGGAAACGGCCACTTCCGCGAGATCCTTGCGTCCTTCCCCGAGCGCAGTCTCGATCTGCTCTTCCAGATCGCTGTGCTCTTGGTTGAGCTTGGACATGGCCCGGGTGACGTGGTGCTTTTGGGCGGTGACCCGGCCGAGTTCGGCGCGGACATCATCGACGGCGGCATCGACTTCATTGATGGCCTGCTCAAGGATCATCTCCGGCGCCAACCCCTCGATTTTACTGACGATGGTGTGGGCGGTCCCCGTCATGATGCGGGTGATACGGGCGCGAATGGTGTCTTTCATGGTGGTGGCTGATTTGGGGGTTGAGGGGCATTAGGACTTTGCCCGGACTATTTCCAACAATTCAAGAATATTTGTCAGCCGGCCGTGCAACACCTCCGGGTTGTAGGCCGGGGCCTGGCGCGTCACACCGAGGCGGAGGATGGTTTCCAACAGCTCGAGGGTGCGGTCGAGGGCGGTCTTCTCGAGTTGAAGCAAGGCCTTGCGGCCTTCGCCCTCCTTGACCGACTCGTGCGCCGAGACCAGCACCGCCATCAGCCGCGGCACGCCCGCGAGCAGGATTTCGATGATCTCGGAGTGAAGATTTTCCGTCCGCTCGGCTTCGCGCAGCGCACGGCGCACCGGCGCCAGCCAGAGCTCCAGCTCGTGCAGACAGTCGGCGTAGTGACGGCGGTTTTCATGGTGGCGGCGATAAAAGGCGCAGACATGGCGCAACTTCTCGCTGGCGGTGACCATGCCATCCACCGGATGGCTCATCAAAAACGTGAAATCCTCCTCGGCCACGCGGCCGCTGAGCGGGACCGTGCGGGGCGATTCGGAGCGGGGCCGGGCTGTCATAATGGGTTGTATAATTATAATACGTTTGTCGCCGTCAAGCTTGTTTTGTAGAATTCATCTGCTTTTCGGCCCAAGCAACCTCCGGGCTGGTTTCTCCGGCCGTCCTGCCTTATGGTGGCGCCTTCTATGTTTGACCTGATTTACTTCCTCAACGCGCCGGGCCGGACCCGGTGCACCGCCGCCATCGCGGGGGCGGCCGGCCTTCTCTTGTCGGCCTGCACACCCGCCCAGACCGCCTCCGAGCCCGTCGGCCCCGCCGAGGGCCGGGTGGTCCTTGACCGGGTTGAGACCGAGGACGCCACCTTCCGCGTGGTCGAGGTCGTGCGCGGTCTCCGCCACCCCTGGGCGGTGGCTTTTCTGCCCGACGGCTCGCTTCTCATCACCGAACGGCCGGGGCGCATGCAGCGCTTCGCCAATGGTGAGTTGACGGAAATCCGCGGCCTGCCCGAGGTCACCGCCCAAGGCCAGGGCGGCTTGATGGACGTGGTGCCCCACCCCGACTTCGAGCGCAACGGCCTCATTTATTTCACCTATGCCGCCTCCTATGATGGCGGCGTGGGCACGCGGGTGGCCCGGGCGATCCTGGAAGGCGACCGGCTCGACGCCCTCGAGGATCTCTTCGCCATGAATCCGCCCGGCCGCGGCGGCGTCCACTACGGCAGTCGGATCGTCTTCGACGGCGAGGGCAACCTCTTCGTCGGCTTCGGAGACCGCGGCGACCGCCACCGTTCCCAGCAACTCGACTCGCACCATGGCACCGTCATCCGCATCCGCGAAGACGGCAGCGTGCCCGGAGACAATCCCTTCGTGGATGAAGACGGCGCCCACCCGGAAATCTGGTCCTACGGCCACCGCAACATCCAGGGCATGATCCTCGACGAAACCACCGGCAAACTCTGGGCCCACGAGCACGGACCCCGCGGCGGGGATGAACTCAACATCGTCGAGCGCGGCGTGAATTACGGCTGGCCCGTCGCCACCTACGGCGAGGAATACCACGGAGGCACCATCGGCGTGACCCCGCCGGAGCGCGACGACATGCGCGAGCCCATCGCCCACTGGACGCCCTGGTCGATCGCCCCGAGTGGGCTCGCTCAATACCGCGGCGACAACTTTCCCGGCTGGGAGGGCGATCTATTCATCGGCGCTCTGGTTCAGGAGCACATTCACCGCGTCGTGCTTGATGGCGCCGAGGTGGTGAAAAAGGAGGAAATCCTCCGCGGCCGCCTCGGCCGTATCCGCGATGTCAGGACAGGACCGGATGGCAACCTCTGGGTTGTTACCGACCAGTCCGACGGCGGAGTCTACCGCATCGAGCCGGTGGAGTGAATCCACCGCCTGGAGATTGGACATTTCAAATGCGCCAACGGCGTAAAAATCCAATGGCCCAGGTCAAGAGCATGCCGGGCATACACATCTTGAGCATGGTGTCGCACTTGGCCCAATGGGCCAAATGTCCATAGCCGGGTCCGAAGGGCCGGGTTTGCAGCCAAGGAACATACGGGCTGAATGGCCGCGATTGCATTCGTAACGGAACATCCGCCCGAATCGCGTCCTTTCAGGCCGCAGACTCCTTCCAATCCGGATTCCCAGCCCGTTGGGCTGGGCTATGGAACGGCCGCACCTTTGGTGCTGAAAAATGTCCAAAATCCGGGAGCCGCGGAAGCGGTTTCGCCCCCCTCCACCGCAACGCCACACTCACCCCCAACGAAAGCGCATCCGCGCTTCCGCCACGACCGGGACACCCGCACCCCTCCGGCGTAGCGGAGCCGCGGAAGCGGTTTCGTCCCCCTCACCGCAACGCCGCACTCACCCCCAACGAAATCGCATCCGCGCTTCCGCCACGACCGCGACACCCGCCCCCAAGGCGGAGTCGGACCGATGCGAGAATCGCAGCTTTTCAGGCCGCAATGTTGTGTTGTCCGATCACCCGGCCCGATGGGTCGGGCTGTGGAACTGCCGCACCTTTTGGTGCTGAAAGATGTCCAGACCCAACTCCCGCCGGTGGAGTGAATCCATCGCGGCCGCGCCGACCAGCGCCCCGCCTTAATCCGGGGCTTCCAGCTCGGCCAGGAGAGCCTCGGTCGGCCGGATGTCCCGAGGCGGGAAGAAGCCGTTGATGCGGTGGATGACCCGGTGGATGATCCCATCGGGGCAGGAGGCACCGCCGGTCACGAGGAGGTGAAGCGGCCGCCGATCCGGCAAGAACGGGCGTTCCTCAAGGTGGCCGCCGGGGGAATCGCCGGAGGCGTGGGGGAAATGGTAGTGCCGCACGCGTTCAAGGGAGAGCAGATTGTCCTCGGACTGTATATAGAAGGCCCGGTCGCCGAGGCGCTCCGCACACATGCGGAAGAGCTGGAAGGTATTGGAGCTGTTTTTGCCCCCCACCACGAGGGCCGCGTCGAGTGGATCCGCGAGCGCTTTTTCAAGGGCATCCTGGTTGACCTGGGTGGCGTAGCAGAGGGTGTCGCCGCGGCTTTTGCCATTGAGGTGGTGGGCGAGAGTTTCCCGGCCGTAGCGCTGCTCCATGACCGCTTCGAGATGGGCGATGATGCCGAGGGTCTCGTTGCGCAGCAGGGTGGTCTGGTTGACCACGGCGAGCCGGACGAGGTCCCGATCCGGATCGAAACCGGGTGAACAGCGGTCGGCGAAGGGCTCGAAAAGCCGGCGGCGCTCGGCCGGACCGTGGGCGAGGATGACCTCGCCGAGCCGCCGCGCCTCCGCGAGATCGCGGACCACGATGCTGGGGGCGTTGCGGGTCGAATTGGAAAAAGTGGCCTTGGTCTCCTCGTGCTCGTGCTTGCCGTGAATGACCACCGTGTAACCCTCCTGGCCGAAGCGGCGGGCCGCCTTCCAGACCTTTTCCACCAGCATGCAGGTGGCATCGTGCCGGCGAATCGCGATGCCCCTCTCGATCAGCCGGCGCTTGTCTTCATCGGTGGCGCCAAAGGCGGGGATGATGACGACATCCTCCTCGCCAACGGAATCCCAGTAGGGCCGGCCGGCGACGGGGTCGTCGATCGGCACGCCCTTGTCGGTCTGCAGGTAGAGCAAGCCGCGGCGGCGCAGGTCGTCGTTGACGAAGGGATTGTGGATCAGCTCGCTGAGCATGAAGACGCGCCGGCCGGGGTTTTCGGCCAAGGTCTCGTAGGCGCGCTCAATGGCGTTCTGAACGCCAAGGCAAAAGCCGAAGTGGCTGGGCAGGCTGTAGCGCACGGGACCGAAATCGAGGACCGCCGGCCGGGTGCTGGAGCGCTCGCGAACCCGCTTGACCAGCTTGACCGCCTCGATCAGCGGACTGCGGTAGAGGCTGCGGGCGGAGTCGTCCCGGGAATACACCCGCCAGTTGCGCTGCCGGTTGGTGCGGAAGCGGTAGATGTAATCGTTGTCGCCGAGATTCAAATACGGAATTCGGGTGATGAAGCCGGGCAGCCGGTCGAGCGCATGGGCCAAGCGGAGAGAAAACGCACCGGGATCCTCCCGCCGCCGGGCCAAGAGGCCGCCGATGGTGAGGGGCGTGTAGCCGGCGGGGATGGCTTCGTCTTCCCCGAGAAGGGCGCCGAACAATTCCAGCGGTGCCTCCGCATCCTCTCCGCCGGGGGAAGCGAGGCTGACGGGATTGACGGACACCCCGGTCACGTCTCGCCAGCGGGAGCTGAGGACATCCGCGGCCGCGCCCGGCGCCTTCACTTCGAGCGTGGGGCGAAGCGGGCCGTCCCCGGAAGGCACGAGCAGCCGGTTACGGGCATCAAAAACCAGAAGCACGGCTCCCGACTGAAGGGCGGGACCGGCATCGGCGGGTGAAGACGGCGTGGAAACATGCCTGGGCATACCACCCTCACCTTGGCGCGAACGCCTCCGGCCGCAAGCCGCGGAGCGGGACCCGGAGAGACGGCTCCGCCACCGCGAAAAGTCACTCAGCCTCGCAGGGTGCCGGCGGCTAGTTCTTCGAGAAACGTCCCGTAAGTGGATCGGAGCCCGTCTTCGAGCGAGATCCGGGCCTTCCATCCGAGGGCGGCGATTTTCGAGGAGTCGAGCAGCTTGCGCGGGGTGCCGTCGGGCTTGGAGGCGTCGAAGGTCAGGCGGCCCTTGAAGCCGACGACCCGGGCCACCGCCTCGGCCAGTTCGCGGATGGTGACGTCATCCCCGAAGCCGACGTTGATCCAGTCCGGCGGATCCTCCACCCCGAGCATGAAACGGCAGGCGTCGGCAAGATCGTCGACATGGAGAAACTCCCGGCGCGGGTTGCCCGAACCCCAGACCACCACTTCCTCCGCCCCCGCCTCCCTGGCCTCGTGAAAGCGCCGCAGAAGGGCGGGCAGGACGTGGGAGTTGGTCGGGTGGTAGTTGTCACCGGGGCCGTAGAGATTGGTCGGCATGAGGGAGTGGAAGAGCACGCCGTGCTGCCGCCGGTAGGACTGGCAGAGCTTGAGGCCGGCGATCTTGGCGACGGCGTAGGGCTCGTTGGTCGGCTCGAGGGCGCTGGAGAGAAGGCAGTCTTCCGGCATCGGCTGGGGCGCCAGCTTCGGGTAGATGCAGGAGCTGCCGAGAAAGATCAGCCGCCGGGCGCCGTGCACCCAGGCGGAATGGACGACGTTGGCCGCGATGACCAGGTTGTCGCGGATGAAGTCGGCCGGGTAGGTATTGTTGGCGTGGATACCGCCGACCTTGGCGGCGGCGAGGAC
>REEB01000210.1 GCA_007695295.1 Puniceicoccaceae bacterium | reverse complement strand
AATGGTCGGGGCGGGGAGATTCGAACTCCCGACCTCCTGCTCCCAAAGCAGGCGCTCTACCAGGCTAAGCTACGCCCCGTGGTGATGACGGCATCGTCCATGGGTCACAGCGGTTGTCAATGCCGCTGACTCCGGCCTCCAATGGCCCTCATCCCTTCCGGCAAGCCTCCCGGGCCACCTTCGGATCGATCGTCCTTCTTCCGCATGGCTGCACTTCCCCGCAGCGGGGTCGCGCACGGCCATTGGCCGCAAAACGGCCTTCCTACGGGGCGCCGCCACCCGGCGGCCCCGCGGAAGATGCGGCGTCGTCGCGCAAGTGGCGCAAGGCCTCGCGGATGGCCGGGATCAGCGGGGGAAGGCATTCGCCAATCGCCTTGGGGTTGCCGGGGAGGTTGAGCAGCAGGGTTGTTCCCCGCACTCCCGCGGTCGCCCGGGAAAGGATGGCCGTCGGCACGCGGGCAAAACTGCCCATCCGCATGGCCTCGCCAAAACCGGGCAACTCTTTGGAAATGACCGCCCGGGTCGCCTCGGGCGTCACGTCGCGACGGCTGGGGCCCGTTCCGCCGGTGGTGATGACCAGGTCGCAGGCATCTTCGTCGCAGAGGGCGCAGAGGGCGGTCGCGATGGCGGCCTCGTCATCCGGCAGCAAGCGGGCGATGAAGCGGCACTCCCCGCCCCAACAGTGCCGAAAAACCCGCTCGATCTCAGGCCCGCTGAGATCCTCGTAGCGGCCGGCACTGGCGCGGTCGCTGAGGGTGACGCGCCCGACTTTCACGCCTTTTCCTTGGCCACGAGGTGGATGCCTTCCAAACGCATCCCCTTGTCGACGGCTTTGAGCATATCGTAGAGCGTGAGACCGGCCACCGAGACCGCGGTCAGCGCTTCCATTTCCACCCCCGTCTGGTGGACGGTCCGGGCCGTGGCGGTGATTTCGATGGCGTCGTCCACGAGGGTGAAATCCACCTTCGCTTCATGCAGCGGCACGAGGTGGCACAGCGGGATGAGATCGCTGCAGCGTTTGGCGGCTTGGATGCCGGCGATGCGGGCGACCGCGATGACGTCGCCCTTGGGTACGTCGCCGGCCCGCAGGAGAGCGATCGTCTTCGGGGCGCAGGTCAACCTGCCGGCTGCCGTCGCGGAACGCCGCCGGGGCGGTTTTTCGCCGACATTGACCATGCGGGCGCGGCCCTGGTCATCGAGGTGGGAGAGAGGCGAAGTCATGACTGGAGATGGGCTAATCAGGTTGTGGCCGGGGGCAAGGCCAGGCAGGGGAGAATCGAAACGGTCTCCCCGGCAGGGGCGCCGGCTGGAGTGGACAAGTGGATCAGTGCGTCGATGCCGCGGAGGGCGGCGAGATCGCCGGAGTGCACCCAGGGGCGGGCATGAACCTCGAGTGCGCCTGCCCGCAGGCGCAGGCGCCCCGGCCACAAAACCTCCCGGGGATCTCCGGATGGCTCGACCGCTCCGACCAAGCCGGCGGTTTGCGCGGCCGGCGCAGGCAGGCCCGCGAAGGCACGCAGCGCCGGCGCAATGAAGGCATGAAAAACCGCGAAATGCGAAACCGGGTTGCCCGGGATGCCAAAGGCAAACCGGCGCCCCCGGCGGGCAAACACCAGGGGCTTGCCGGGGCGGACGTTGATCCGTCGGAAAACAATCTCGAAGCCCAACGCCTCCAAGGCCGCCGCGGTGTTGTCATGCCGCCCCACGCTGGACCCGCCCGAAACGAGCAGGAAATCATGCGGCTCCACCGCCCCGACCGCATCGGTCAGCTCCTCCACCCCCTCGCCGACATGCCGTTGAGCCACCGCAGTGCACCCGGTCCCGGGAAGCAGGCTCCGCACGAGGGGACCATTGGAGTCGCGGATCTGCCAGGGTGCGGCGGTCGCCTCCGCAGGCACGATTTCACTCCCGGTGGTGAGGTGAAGGACCGAAGCCGCCGGGATCACCCGGGGCCGCACCACCCCCGCCGAGGCGAGGAGGGCGATTTCGCCGGGACCAAGCACCACGCCGGCCTCCAACAGCGGATCCCCCCGGCGGAGCGATCCCCCGCGGCGGCGGATCAAACGCGGAGAAGAGGCCACGGTCGTGCGCACCGCTTCCCCGTCGACCTCCGCATCCTCCAGCATGACCAGCTCGCAATCGGCGGGCAGCGGGGTGCCGGTAAACACCCGGCAGACGATCCCCGGCCCGGGTGGTTTCTCGGCGGGCGGCCGCCCCGGCAGCCACTCCGCTCCGAGCGTGAAGCGCCCCGGACCGCTTCCCGCCGCCACCGCAAAGCCATCAATGGCCGACTGGTCCAGCGGCGGCTGGTCGGCATCGGCCCGGATGGATTCCGCCAGGACACGCCCAAGCGCGGCTTGCAGGGGTTCTCGCCGCGCCTCCGCCGGCGCGACGGCGGAGGCGAGGACGGCCCATGCTTCGGCCACGGAAAGGGGAGGAGCATTCGGTGTCATGTCAGCAGGATTTTAACGGAAGCCACCGCCAGGACGGCGGCCAGCACCCGGCAAAGGTGCTGCGGCCTCGCCATGCCACTGCCCCAGCGCGAGCCGAGATAGCCTCCGAATAGCACCACCGGGGCGAGATAAATCCACGTCCCCGGCAGGGGTTCACCCGCCATGGCATGGCCGGTCAGGCCGGCGGCGGAATTGACAAAGATGAAGGGGGCGGAAACCGCCGCCGCCGTCTTCGCCCGTGCCCAGCCGAAAAACAGAAGCAGCGGCGTCAGAAAAATCCCCCCGCCCACGCCGATCAGCCCGGAGACGAGTCCGATGATCGAGCCCGCCCCCGCGATCGCCCAAACGGGAGGCCCGTGCCGCACCGGCCCTTCGCGGAGGGGAAAACAGAGCCGGAGGGCGGAAAACAGCAGCACGACTCCGATGAGGCCGAAGAAGAGGCGCGGATCGAGTGATATGCGGCCCCCGAGATAGGCGAAGGGTATGGATGCGGCCGCGAAGGGCCAGAAGAGGCGCACATCGAAATGGCCCCGCCGCGCGAAGGCGGTCCAGGCCAGGCCCGAAACCAACAGATTGAGGGTCAGGGCCGTCGGTTTCATCAACTCGGGGGAGAGGCCGACCATAGCCATGGCGGCAAGATAGCCGGACGCCCCACCGTGCCCGACGGAAGCGTAGAGCAGGGCGACCAAGCCCATAAGAGCCATCAATCCGAAGAGTTCCATCGGTTAGGGCTCGACCGGTGAAACCAACGGGCCGTCCGCCAGCCCGCCCTGCAGCGCATAGACCCGCGGTTCGCCGTCCGCCCGCAGCGCCCGGGCGAGGGCGGCGCTGCGGATGCCGTGGGGGCAGGCCAGCACCACCGGCAGCGGACTCGCCGCCACCGCCCGACGGATGGAGCCGACTTCGGTCGGATCAAAACAATCCCGGCCGTCCCGGTGCCAACCAAACTGCTCGCGCTCCGCCCGGGTGGCCAGGATGAGGACGCGATGCGCCCCTGCTTCGGCCAATTCCTGGCGGCTTCGCCAGAGCGTCGCCTCGGGCTCCGTTTCCCTCGCGGTCTTCGGCCGGGCCGGCGCTGCGCAATAAGGACAGTCGCTGCGGCGGGGACGGGCAATGCGGGTGATGCTGGTGGCCAGCAGGTCAAGCAGCAGCGTCGCGGCGGCCGCTCGCTCCGTCGCCGGCCGTTCGAGGATGCACTTGACTGCTTCGGAGGCCTGCAACAGGCCGAGCACACCCACCGCCGGACCGAAGACCGGCGCTCCGGCGCAGTTGCCCGCCCCCTCCAACTCCGCCGGGCTCCCGGCCAACCCGGTGCAGTAGAGACAACCCCCGCCGCCGGGCTGAAACACCTGCAAGACCCCCTCCCAGCGGTGGACCGCGGCCTGCACCAGCGGCACGCCCGCCTCACTACAGGCGTCGTGCAGCAGGAGCCGGGTGGCGAAGTTGTCCGTGCAGTCCAACACGACCGACCGCCCCGTGATGAGCGGCCGGACATTACCGGGGCCCAGATCCGCCGCCATCGGCTCGACTGTGATGTGGGGGTTGCGCGCCCGCAGCGCCAGCGCCGCCCGGACGGCTTTCTCCCCGCCCACGTCGCCGGCTTCGAAGAGCACCTGCCGGTGCAGGTTGGAGTACTCGACCCGCGAGCCGTCGAGCAACGCCAGGCGGCCCACCCCGGCACCGGCGAGGTAGAGGGCGGCCGGACAGCCGAGCCCGCCCAAGCCCACAATCAGAACGTTCGCACCCGCCAGCCGGGCCTGCCCCGCCGCGCCCACTTCAGGAAGCGAGGCCTGCCGCTCGCAATAGTCGGCCGCCCGCCGCACCGGAGTGTTTTCCTCGCTGCAATTCACCCAGACCGGCGCCTCCCCCGGGTGGTGCTCCTTTTTCCAGATCGGCAGCCGCCGCTTGACCTCCTCGATGACGAGGCGGCCGGCCCGAAAGGCGTCGTCGCGGTGCGCGCTCGCCGCCCCCACCCAAACCGCCACCTCGCCCGGCACGAGATCACCGCAGCGGTGCACGCAGGTGACCGCCACGCCTGGAAAATCCCGCTCCACCGCTTCGACCAGCGCCTCTCCCTCACGCACCGCCATCTCGGCGAAAGCCTCATACTCGAGCCGCGTCACGGGCCGCCCGCCATGATGGTTGCGCACCCAACCTTCGAAAACCACCAGAGCGCCCGCCTCGGGCCGCCGCATCGCCTCCCGCAGGGCGGCCGCATCAATCGGCTCTTCGATGAGACGAAACATCGCTCAACCGCCCGCGACGGGAGGAATGAAGGTGAGCCGGTCGCCGTCGCGCAGGGGGGTGTCCCCCGGGACGTAGGTCTCGTTGACCGCATAGGTCAGGAGCTCCGGCGGCATCGTCAAGCCATGGCTGGCCATGAGTTCGCGGTAAAGCCCGGCGGGGGTGGTCGCCTCCGTTGTCACGGAAAGATCACTACAACCCGCCTGCTCCCGGAGGAGGGCGAAGAAGCGGATCTGCAGAGTCCGGGTGGCTTTCATACCGGTCGGAGCAGGGATCTCACCCCCCGATTTCAGACATTTCCCGGCTCACGGGGATGCGGGCTTTGTCCAACTCATGACCCCAGGGCTTGCCGCGGATGGCGGCACGGATGCGCGCTTCGAGGCGGTCATCATCCGCTCCCCCGCGGAGCAGCTCGCGCAGATCGCATTCGTCATCGCGCAGCAGACAAAGGCGCAGGCGGCCGTCCGCGGTCAGCCGCACCCGGTTGCAGCCGGCGCAAAACGGACTGGAGACGGGGCTGATGAAACCAACGCTGCCCCGCCCGCCGGGCAGCCGGTAGAGCCGGGCTTCGCCGTCCAGCCGGCCACCGTGCAGCAACTCCAATTTCCCGTATTCGGCTTCGAGACGCGCCCGCAGCTCGCTTTCGCGGACGATGTGCCCGGTTTGAAATCCGGCGTTGTTTCCAAACGGCATCAACTCGATGAAGCGCACCTGCCAGTCGCGGGTGAGGGTGAAGCGGGCCAGCTCGATCACATCCTCGCTGTCGTTGATTCCACGGGTCGGCACGGCGTTGAGCTTGACGCGCAGCCCAGCCGCCTCGGCCGCTTCGAGCCCGGCCAATACATCGCGCAGGTTGCCCCACCGGGTGATCTCGCGAAAACGCTTCGGATCGAGCGAGTCGATGGAAACGTTCACCGTGGTCAGGCCGGCCTCGGCCAAGGGCCGGGCGAGTTGATCGAGCAACAGGCCATTGGTGGTGAGGCCGATCTGGCCGATCTCCGGAAGCCCCGCGGCCAAGCGGACCATGTCGACGAGGCCGTCGCGCAAGGTCGGCTCGCCGCCGGTGAAACGTATCTTGCGGAATCCAAGGCGGGCGAAGAGCGGGATGAGCCGGAAGAGTTCGGCATCGCTGAGCAGCTCGGCCGGCCGCCGGAACGCCATCTTCTCCGGCATGCAGTAGACACAGCGCAGGTTGCAGACATCGGTCAGCGAAATCCGCAGGTAATCGATCTGTCGCTGGAAATTATCCAATGGCATGGCTGAGCCGGATCGCCCGGCGTGCCCAAGTGGCGCCGGCCAACCGGAGGGGGGCCGGCGGAGGTGGTGAACCCATGGGTACCACTTTGGCCGGATCCACCGATGGCGCCAGTGTTTAGTGCGGTCTTTCCAAAATCCGCGGTGCTGAAGCTGCGAGTGCCGGCGGCGGCGATCGAGACGCGGGCGCCGAAGCGGCTGCCGGTGGCGTGCAGGGCTGGGGCACCGTCGGAGCTGGTGACCCCGCAGCCGCGGGGCCGTAAAGATGGCGAGGGGTGGGGTATGGGTAACCCCGCAGTCGCGGGGCAGGTGAGTAACCATGCGGTCTCGGGGCAAGCGGGGAGCATGCGGCGTGCGTTTAGGACGGAGGCCTCTTTCTGCGCACGTAGCGGAAGCGCGGAGCGCTTTCGGGGGAGGGCGTCTGCCACTGAACACGAACTCTTGCACGGAGCGCTTTCGTTCAAAGGGCCGGTACATGAAACCACAGATTTCTCAGATAGCACAGATGAACAAAACCCGCGGTTGCGGGGCGTAGTGGTGGCGAGGGAAGCCGGCGCCCTTGTTGCGATTTCGGGCTGGCCCCATTTGCTGGCGAAATCAGCGCTTCGATGGGTCGGGTTGGCGAAAAGGCGATCCGGGGGGCGGATAACCGCAGGAGACGTCGTCAATGACGAGTACCCAGTCCCGTTGGGAGGTGCACACTCTCCAAGGCATGGAGTGCCAATCACCGGAGTAACGATCCTTGGAGTTTGCGAACTCCGGACCGGGGTAGGCCGTGCCGGTGGCCGGGTCGTACCACCAGGAGCGGAGGCGCCGGCCGGCTATGCGGGAGGTGTCGACGCTCAGCCAGTTGATGAGGGGTCGGTACACCATGAGATAGGTGGCGTCGTTTTTTCCCGGGGTGCCGTCGCGGGTGGCGCATTGATAGTCGGTGCCGAAATCGATCGGGCGCTCGTTGCCGTAGACAATTCCCGGATCGGGGATGCGGGTGAGGAAGGGGCGCGACTCCATTAAACGCCGCAGGTGGATCATCTGGCCGGCGCCGGGTAAGTTGAGCGAGTCCTGCCAGGAACGTTCAGCCCAGGCGAGGGGCGGGTGGCGGGACTCGAACATCTGCCAGACGTTGTTGCAGCCGTAGGTGTGCCCGAAACCGCCGGAGAAGACGCCCCAATAGGCGGCAACACGGCAGTCGTAGTCGTCAAAACGGCCGTTTTTCGGCTCGAAGGCAAGCGGAAGATCCTCGTAGCACGGCTCTGATTCCATGACGGGTTTGACCGGTTTGCGGGCGTAATCGTCGCGGATCATGAGGAAGTTGGCGGTGCCTTTGCGGGCATGACCGGACTGGATCATGTTAAAATCGAGCCACTTCTCGCGATGGAGTTTTTCCGCGGAGGTGTTGCCGCCGTAGGGATGGAAGGAGATGAGGTGGTTGCCCTCGTCGCCTTCGCGAAGCCCTTTGGCCATGGCCCGCCAGGTGCGCTCGACTCCGGCATTGACGGGGCGATCGCCGCCGAGCACCCAGATGACGCCCTTGTCCCGGTAGCGGCGGCCGAGCCATGCACCGTAGGCGCGGGCGTTGGCCGGGTTGAAGATGACATGGTCGGCGTCCGGCTTGAAATCCCACACATAGCGCCCCCAGCAGGGGAGCAGGGCGACGTACATGCCGAGGTTGTTGGCGAGGGCAATGACGTGGTCGACGTGGCGGAAGTAAGCTTCGTTGGGCCGAGCCGGGTTTCGGTCGAGGAGTGGGAGATGGCCATAAGGGTTGGGCACGACGAGCCCGTCGGCTTCGGCGATCGCGACGGCTTGAATGACTGTGAATCCCTTGCCGGCCCGGTTGGTCAAATATTGCCGCGCGCTGGCCTCGTCCAACCGGTGGAAGAGTTCCCATGCAGTGTCGCCGAGATAAAAAAATGGTTCACCGTTATCATAGACTAGGAAACGACGGTTTTCGCTGACAGTGATTCTGCGCATCAGGCACGAGGCTGCCCGGCGGAGAGGTCACTGTCGAGACCTGAGGTTCCATCTGAAGATTCGACGTCGGATACGTGTCGAGAGACTGCGGGCCGTCTTTACGCGGAGGAAGTCTAGAGGGGTCGGGAAAGGCAGAATGGGGCAGCCCTTTCTTTTTGTGGTAAATTACTTCTCATGACTTTTAATAATACTCATTTGGGCTCTGCCGAAGTCACCGGTCAAAAGCGCTGCCATGGAGGACATTCGCATGTCAAATTTTCCTCCAACCACCGATTGCCAAAGCTGCACTGCTCTTTCACTCACCAGGCGATCGCCACTTTCCTTTGCGCCGATTTTTTTCCATCACCACAATAGCCTTCTCCCACTCCATTGCATTCAGTTTCCGTAACTCCTCCACGCCCCGGTCCCGGGCAACCTGCATCTGCTTGAATCCTCAATAACCCCTTTCGGGAAGTCTTTATTTCCAATGATCCAAAACAGCGACAACTGCCACATGATACGACCTCTTGGGCAATGAGTTGATACGAGCTTTTGCGCATCCGGGATGAGGGGATCGGCAGCGCATGATCTTGCCACCGGCTTTCAACTGTCAATCCGCATGAGGATCATTGTCCAACTGGCACCGGGCTGCACTATTCCAGATAGTCGGTGATCGTGAGCAAAGGTAGTTCCTCCAGCGCGGGCGCGGAGCGACCGGGATGGCGAAGACGCACGGTGCGCGAGCTGTGCGGCGGCAGATGGAAGAACTCTTCGTCAAGCGATACGGCTGCGAGTGAAGCCGGGATGTTCTCTGGGCGTTCGAGGTGAACCCACAACGCGGGGACCGCCGAGCTTCGAAGGGTGAGCAGGGAATCTCCTGGGTTGTTTCCGGGCTGCAGTTCGGCGGCCAGGGTGGGACGCTGGAGGCGGAGCATGGCAGGCGGGGCGAGGAACATCAGATTTTCCGCGATGGCTTGGCCGCAGCCATCCGGTGCGAAACTCAACCACACCAGCAGATCATCGGCAGCCGGGGGCGCGCCGGCCAGCCGGTCCAAGGCGAAGCTTTCCACCAGCGTCGGCGCACTGTCGGGAGCGGCGGTGAGCATGCGGGTGACCCGGCCGATTTCTTCCCCGGCGCAGGTGGTGAGGATGAGATGAAATTCGCCGGTTCTGGGCTCGGCGGCGTCGTTGACGACGTAGGCGGTGACCGTGCGCTCTTTCGCATCCTCAATGCCGATCACCGCGAGCGGCGCGAAAATCCGGCGGACCAGATGATGACTGGCTTTCCAGCGGCCATGGAAATCCAACGTCGCCCAAGTGGGTGCGGCCCATCGGTCGTTGAGCTGCCAGTAAGTCGCACCACCGCAGCGGGGGAACAGCCGCCGCCAGTGCTCCATGCCGGTCTTCAGGGCGATCCCCTGGGTAATCTGGGTGAGCACACAGAAGCGTGCGAAGTCCTTGGTGAGCACCGGTTTTCCGAACCACTCCGCAGTGAGTTGGGCAATTTTGGCATTCTTCGGCTGGCTGCGCTGGCGGAAGTCGAGCCACTCCGATCCGAGCGAGAGCCGTTCCCCGGCGGGCGCGCAGGCGCGCAGCGTCGCGGCATTCGGAAACCCTTGGAAGCCGAACTCGCTGACGAAGCGGTGGAGGTAATTGCGATAATTCTCGAAGGGGGCCTCGGAAAACCAGATTTCCCAAGTGTGCAGGTCGCCGCTGCGGTCGGTGAAGGCGTCGCGGCCGTCCTCCGGCGCACAGTGGGGACTGCCGCGGAAGTAAGGCGTCGCCGGGTCGGCCAGCAGGAGGGCGGAAGGCAGCACGCGCTCGAAGAGTTCGTTGTAGGAGGCCCACGCCATTTTCCCGACCTCCAACTTGGCGGGGTTGTCCGCTTTCCACGCCGGGGCGGTGAAACCCATTTCGAGTTCGTTGTTGCCACACCAGCAGGCGAGGCAGGCGTGGTGACGAAGGCGGCGAGCCTGGAGGACCGTTTCCCGGTGAACGGATGCGAGGAAATTTTCGTCCCATGTCGGATAGGTGCCGCAACCGAACATGAGGTCCTGCCAGACGAGGATGCCGAGTTCGTCGCACAGATCGTAGAACACGTCGTGGCTGAAGTATCCGCCGCCCCAGACGCGGAGCAGGTTCATGTGGGCGTCGCGGGCGCTGGTGAGGTCGCGGCGGTAGCGCGGCTCAAGGTTCTGACCGGAGGGGTGGGCGTCGAGCGGGATCCAGTTCGACCCCTTGGCGAAGAAGGGCCGGCCATTGACCCGGAAGTAGAACGAGCGGCCAAACTCATCGGGCTCGCGGACGAGTTCGAGGCGGCGCAGTCCGATGCGCGCGCGCCGGGTGTCGAGGATCCCGCCGCCAGCGGTGCGCAACTCGATCTCCAGCTCGTGGAGCGGCTGCTCACCCATGCCGTTCGGCCACCAAAGCGCGGGTTGGTGGATCATGAAAATCCACTCGTGACCGCCCCAAAAGCCCTCTTCGACGGTGGCAAGCGGCTTCCCTTCGAGGGAAAAGGATGCGGAAACGATCAGGTCGGCCCCGGTGCTCGGCTTGGTGTAGAGCGAGATTTCGACCGAGCCATCGGGCAGGTGTTTCTGTTCCATCCGCCAGTCCTCGATGCGTGCGACTGACCAGGCTTCGAGGCGGAGCGGCAGCCAGGGACCGGCCGAAGGGCATTGCGGCCCCCAGTCCCAGCCGAACTGGCACGCCTGCTTGCGCACATAGCCACGGCCCACGGGACCCCAGATGTGGAGCGGCTCGTATTCATTCCACGCGGGCAAATGCCGCGCTTCGGTGCCGGCACGCATGACCCCGGTAGCCGGGCTGAAGGTGAGATCGATTTCGTTCCTTCCAGGTCGAAGCAGCGCCTTCGCGCCGAATCGCCACGGCCTGAGCATGTTGTCGGTTTGCGCGAGCTCCCGGCCGTTGATCCGGATCGTGCAAAAGGTGTCGAGACCTTCGGCAACGAGGTCGATGTGCTCGTGGACAAGCAGCCCGGGGCCGAGGTCGAACTCACGGGTATAAATCCAGGTGCGATCGCCCACCCACATCTGCTCGCGTTCATTGTAGCCTTGGTGGGCATCCGGTAGCTTGCCGGCGGCGAGGAGGGCGTCGTGAACGGATCCGGGGACCGGGGCGGAGTATACAAGCTCGGGAGCCGAGGCATCGCGAAGGGACCAGGTCCCGGAAAGATCGAGGGTTTGCATAGGCTGTTTAAAAGTCGGGGATCTTATTAGTTCCGGGTGGCAAAGGGAAGAGCGTGCTTTCCAGTTTTTTACCCCTGAACCCACAACTGCCAGACGATACGAAAGCTTGCGCAGCTATTTGCCACGAACCTTTTCGCATCCGGGTTGAGGGGATCGGCGGTTATGGCTGTCCACTGAACGTAACCCCGCGGTCGCGGGGCAAGCGAGGGGGATGCGGCGTTCGATTTGGACGGAGGCTCCCGCCTCCGGCTGTAGCGGAAGCGCGGAGCGCTTTCGTGCAAAGGGCCGAGGTATGAAACCATAGATTGCTCAGCCAACACAGGTGAACAAACCTCCGGGGTCGCGGGGCCGTCGTGTTGGCGCGGGAAACCCGCATCCTGGGTGTGATTTCGGCCTGATCCAAATCGCGCTGACCTAAGCCCCAACGGGGCTTGCATCCAACAGCCCAGGGCAAGCGCCAGCGCCGCCCTGGGTCTTGGGCGCAGTGTGTTTCTGCCCTGTAGGGGCAGCATCCCAAAACCGCCCTAAGTCAGCACCATTCCGGCCCGGCCCCATTTGCAGAAGTCCCCTCCCGCAAAGGCAAAATGCTGGAGTCCGCAAGGATTTCCATTGCCCGGCCCCGCAAAAAGTGTCATTGCCCACCAAAAGCTTTCCCCTCCCATGCCCCAAACCAGATTGCACCCACCATTCCTTGGCAGATCATCCCAAAAGGAGTATTTTACTGATCTTCATAATTGCTTGTTAGAAATGAAACGAAACTTGACTATAGTGACTCTACTTTCAGTGCTTGCGTTTAGCCCTGTCGTCCATTCAGAAGAAATCCTCATTAGAGAGATATTTAATAATATGATGGATGAGGTCAGTTCTACTTCCTCAAATATTTACGAGGCATACAAAGAGACAGAAGATAGACTTCTCAAAAAATACGAGGATCAAATTACAGATTTGGACGATAAGCAACTGAGTAAGCTGATCAGAGAATCAAATGATCGGATTGTAAGGGAAAGGCTGTTTCAGAATTTAATTCTACGTAAGGCCATTTCTCGAGAAAATATCATGCAGAGGAAGAAGTCGCTGCATGAAGTTTTTTCCAATAGCCCAACTCAATTACAAAATTTTATAGCCGTTATTTACGCAGATGAAATAAATTTTGATGCCTTCGACCGAGACTTGCTGTTTTCTATTTCCAGATCCATGTATTCGCAGCGTAGTATTTTACCTTTCATAATGTTTCCGAGATATGAAAAGGAACTTTCCTATGATGATATTTCAGATGGTAATTTCAAATTGAGCTTCAATGAAGCCCAAAAATTAAAAAGTTCACTAAGTTACGCGTTTGAGCGGATCTACATGAAAAGGATCTTAAACCGAAGAATTATCGACTATGTGAATATCGATTTTTCGAAAACATATGTTTATGATGCCACCGACTTGAGTCGCTTGCTTCAGGAAGTAGAGGTTGAAGAAAATAGAATCAAAGAAAAACGATGATTTCTAATCGGGTAGCAGGGAGTATTAACTCACCCCGCCCTTTCGGCATGAGTTGGTCGAATGCCACACCACGACTCGACTGAGCTCGCCGAAGTCCGGCTCTCGATTCGCTCTGCTCATATTCCTCCGGCGGGATTTCATTGCTTCAAAATACGGCTCTCCCGCCTCGACGGGAGCGGTGTGTCCAGTGACGCGTAAACTGAGGCGCTAAATGATACGAAGATTTACGCAGGGGCTTGAGGGGTAGGCACGAAAGAGGCGAGGATCGCGGCTCCATGAACAGAAAACCAAAGGAGTCGCAATGCCTCGCCTCAGGAAGGACGAAATCGTGACCATACATGTATTGAAAGACAAGAGTGAATCCAACCGGGCGGTCGCCCGCCTGATGGGCGTGAGCGAGGCCGCGGTGCGGTATCATCTTCGCAAGGCCGGGGAAGGCCGCGGGGATGCGGACGGGCGCCGGGACAAGCCGTTCAAGGCGCGGGACTGCCATGAGGCGATCGCCGGGTGGCTGGAAGCCCATGGCGATGGCGATGGCGAGCGCGCCTGCAACTGCCGGGAGTTGCACCAGTGGCTGGTGGAGCACTGCGGCTATGGGGGCAGTCACCGCAGCGTGTGGCGCTATGTGAGGCGGCATTTTCCACAGCCGCCGCGGCGGCCCTACCGGCGGGTGGAGCTGCCGCCCGGGGTGCAGGTGCAGATCGACTGGTGCGAGCGCACGATCCTCGTCGGGGGGGCGGCGCGCAGGCTTTACGGTTTGTGCCTGCAGCTCAGCCACAGCCGGATGGAGGCGCTGGTGTGGAGCGAGTCGATGGACCAGCTGCACTGGCAGCAGTGCCACAACGCGGGTTTCCGCCGGTTGGGCGGAGTGGCGGCGACCGCCCGCATCGACAACCTGAAGACGGGGATGGCCAAGGCCGGACCCCATGGCCGGGTCAACCCGGTGTACCGGCGCTACGCGCAGGCGGCCGGCTTCCATGTGGACGCCTGCCAGGCGCGTCATCCGCAGGCCAAGGGCAAGGTGGAGCGGCGCATCGGAGCGCTGGCCGGGGCGCTGTTGCGGCACTATCCCCGGGGTTTCGACAGCCTGGAGCAGCTGCAGACGGCCACCGACGCGTGGATTGCGGCCCAGGCGCAGCGGCGGAGGTGTCCGGCCACCGGGACGAGCGTGGCCGAGGCGTGGGCGGCCGAACGCCCGTTGCTGCGCGGCTGCGAGGCTTTGCCCGAGGTCTTCGACACGGTGGTGACGCGCCGGGTGAAGAACGACTGCACCATTGCCTTTGAGGGGCGCACCTACTCGGTTCCGTTTCATCTGGCCTGGCAATCGGTGGAGGTGCGCGGGGAAGCCGGCCACGTCAGCATCTGGCACGAAGGCCGCCCGGTGGCCCGCCACCGCCGCGGCGGCCCCGAACTGATCGTGTTGGATGAGCGACACTTCAGCGGCGGGGCGACGCCGACGCATTTGCCGCCGCTGCCCCTGGGCAGGCTCGGGCGCCGGGCCCTGGAGCTGGCCGAGGCGCCGGTGCAGCTGCGGTCGGTCGACTATTACCATGCGCTGGCGGAGGTGGGGTCATGAGCGGCAAAGCACAACAACCGGTTCTGCAGCTGGACGGACTGCGCGAGCAGCTCAACTGGCTCGGCCTCAGCCATGCCGCCCTGGCGCTGGAGGACTGCCTGAGCGAGGCGGTCAAACACAACCGCGCCGGCCACGAGATCGTCCAGCGCCTGCTCGAGACGGAGGTGCGCCAGCGCGACGAGCGCCGCATCCGCACCGCGCTGCGGCTGTCGAACCTGCCGCCCGGCATGAGCCTGGGCAACTTCGACTACGCCTTCCAGCCCAACATCGACAAGCGCCAGATCGAGACCCTGGGCACCTGCGCCTTCGTGCGCGACCACAGCAACATCCTGCTGCAGGGGCCGCCGGGGGTCGGCAAGACGCACCTGGCCGTCGCGCTCGGGGTCAAGGCCATTGAACAGGGCTTCGGGGTGGTCTTTTACCGGCTCGAGGACCTGCTCCATGACATGCGCAAAGATGCGGAAACGCCGCCGGCGCGCCTGCGGCGCAAGAAATACTTCAGCGCCTCCTGCCTCATCGTCGACGAAGTCGGCTTTGAGATCATGAGCGCCGGCGACGCCGGCCTGTTCTTCCGGCTGATCAGCTATCGCTACGGCCGGGGATCGACCGTCATCACGACCAACAAGAGCATCAAGGACTGGCCCGGCATCTTCGCCGGCGACGAGGCCATGACCGCCGCCATCCTCGACCGGCTCCTTCACAAGTGTGCCGTTCTCAACATCCGCGGACGCTCCTACCGGCTCCAGGATCTCGAGCGCATGCTCAAATGAATCCATGAATCTGGAGCCCCCCCTCCTCGCCCCCATGGGGGCGAGGAGGGGGGGCTCCAACCCAACAACCATAACCCCCCAAACCCACCCCCCAGAAGCGTAAAAGTTCGTA
>REEB01000164.1 GCA_007695295.1 Puniceicoccaceae bacterium | reverse complement strand
AGGAGAGGTTGAGCAACTCGGGCCGCGGCGCCGCCGGATCGAAGGGAGGCCCGGTCTCGGCGAGGGCGCGGAGCTCGATCTCTCCATTGGCTTGAGGGCCCAAAATATGAACGCTGTGCCAGCCGGGTTGAAGGTTTTCGATTCTCAGTGCTGCCAATATACCGGTGGCAGTCCAAGAGTTCGGCTGTCCAGATTCCGTTTCGTTAGTTTCACTAAGCGTCAAGGTCAGTGGCTCGCTCTCGGACCGTGCGGCCAACTCTAGCATTCTGGTCTCTGGCGGGATGAACACCATCAGGGTTCGTTCGCCTTCCTCTCCCAGGCTGGTGGTGAGTGGCACCCCTTCCGAATCGACCATGCCTCCCGTTTCGCCAAAGTTGGTATAGCTGATGATACTGCGATAGCTTGTCATGGAGGCCACTTGCTCGGAAATCAGAACGGGCTCGGAAAAGATCCTTAGCTCGGCATGGACAGGTCCTTGGACGGGAAACGAACCCACCCCCCAAAGTCGGCCCGCACGATCAAGAATCAACGTGCGGCTGTCGTGGGTGAAAATCTCGTGAGCGCCCGGTAATAACAGCCGTGGCTCATGGAAGTACTTGACCTCCTCGGGATTGCCCAAATATCTGTTTCGATAGAGGCCGATGCTCCAGGCTTGGCCATCCGAAGTGACATAGGTTAGCTGAAGGCCGCTGTTGGAAAAGGATTGGACGTTTTCAGCCAGAAGGGTGGGCCGGGTGGTGGCTTGATACCTGTTCGCCGCGGCTTCTTCAGCGGAAACGTCCAGGAACCAGGCATTCAGCAGACCGATTCCCCAAAGATTGTGATCCAGATCCAGCCAGTAGCAGGCATGTTCCGCCGCATGGATTCTGGAGACACCCTGTTGCAGAAGCGTCGGCTTCCGCATGACCCGGCTCTCCTGCCCGTAGTCAGTGAACGTCGTGAGTCCGGCAACCCAAAGCGATCCGTCCAGTTTCAGAATTAGTGTCAATCTACCGGTGGTGACCACGTCATGGACGCCATCGGTCACCATTTCAAAATCCAGCACATAGTTCTCCGAGCCTAAGCCAAGACTGCCAGTGTAGTTGCGGCCGCGTGCCCAGAGCCGGTTTTCGGTGTCAACCACCAGGAGTTGTGAACGGGTGCCGGAAAACCGGAGGACGTCGGTGGCCAGGCGTTTCGCCTGCTGGGCTGGAGCCGGGCCGCCAATCTCGGTTGTCAGAGGTCCCATTCCATAAAGCTCACCGTCGGGGGTCAGGTAAAAGAACGCCATATCGGCGGAATGCTGAGCGACCACTTCATCTGAAAAAACCATGGGATTTTCAATCGCATGAACCGTACGATCGAATCCGAAATGCTGTAGTCCTCCAATCACGCGGAGTGGTCCCGGGAAGAGCGAGGTCGACGGTCGGTTGCCCGTTTTGAAGACGGTGTCGACTGGCGTCAGGACGGCGGTGTTACTATCGACAAATCCGCCGGGATATGAAATACGCAGAAAGTATTCCTGGGGGGAGTCACTGGAAGGAGGCTGATAAACCGGATCAACCGCACCTTCAATGGGTTGTGGCAATCCGTCGGCGTTGATCGTGAACCACTGCAGGCTGTCAATTGTTCCCGAGGAGTGGGTAATGAGTGCCGGCGGATGTCCGCGGGTATACCGCTGTGAGACCGGGTGATGGTTTATGATCGGCTTCATGTCACCGGCGCGGATGTAGAAGAGGTTGCCGTCCGTGGCGGAAAAGGCCACAACTTCGTCGTCGATGCGGTGCGGAGTGCTTGGATCAAGTTCCAACTCTCCGGCCAAGCCGGGATGACCCTCACCCAGTCCATAAAGATCACCCGATTCGGTGAGGAAATAGACGGCTTGGTCCGCCGCAGCCACCGCCACGGTAGAGTTGGCCAAGGGCACCGGGGTCCAGTGATCGGCGACCTCGACATCGGTCAGCTCGGGGTGGGCGGGACCGTAGCCATAGAGCACTCCGTCGTTGCGTACAAAGTAGGTGTTGGCTCCGGCAACGGCGATGGATCGTATCTGGCCGGCCAGAAGCCGCTGTGAACCGAGAGTCACCGTCCCGTCCTGGTGGTGATAGAGTGGTTTTTTATCGTATCCAAAAATCCAACACGTTCCGTCGTCGCGCAGGTAGGCGAGGTGGTGGTCGCCGGTGGCGATGGCGACCACGCGGTCCGCCACCGCAACGCGCGCAGGATACAAAATGCTGCCGAAGCTGTTATCGAAGAACAGGCGTCCGTCGGCATAAAGCACCACGGCCCGATAATACATCAGCCGGTAGTCATGGATGGGGGTGTCGGGCTCGATCCAGCTTGGCATCGCGATGGGCGTTTCACCTCCCGGCAGCGGGCGCACAACGCCTTCCGAATCAAGATACCGACCGGGGTCCAAGAGGCGGAAAACCGGTTGCTCCGGGGCGGAAAGCCGCAGTGGAAGCCCCGACCAGTGGTTGAAGAAGAGGCCCAGTTCGTGGGACCTGCGGAGGGTTTCTCCGGTGAACCAAAGACTGCCGTCGGCGGTCTCAAAGACCGCTTCTCCAGGGGCGCCGCGAATGCCCGTGACGTTGCCAAACACCGGTACGGGTTGGCTGCGGAATTCGCGGGAGGCGTCCCCAAGTTGGGCGGCGTCGTTTTCCCCCATCGCCCAGAGCACTCCGGCTTCGCCAGTCTCGTCGAAATGGATGCGATCCGTCAGCTCAATGGTCTGCGTCTGTACGGTCACCGGAATGGTTTCGGTGTCGATGGTGCGCCCGCCGCCTTCGATGCGAGCCCAGAACAAACCACCATGGGTTGGGAATTTGAGCGCGTAGGATGGTTCCGAACTCCCGAGGGTCCGCGGGCGGCTTGTGTCGCCGCTTTCACCGGAGTACCAACGGATCGTAAACTGGCCCG
>REEB01000206.1 GCA_007695295.1 Puniceicoccaceae bacterium | reverse complement strand
CACGTCGGCCACCGTGCGGTTGCCCGCACTTACTCCCTGCCCGTCGCCGCCGTCGAAAAACCGCAGCTGCACCCGCACCGCTTCGGGCACGGTCCGATTGAGATTGCCGCCTCCCGGACGCGGATCCGCGATCGAGCCGGTGTCGATGCGATACCAGAGGGTGGCGTCGGGGATTTCTCCCTGGTCGTCCCACTGGGTGAGGGAGCCGAGGGCCGCCTGGCTGGCGGAGGGAACCGGTGCTTCCATATTCCAGCTCGTCGATCCGAAGGCGTTCTCCGCCTTGAAGACGCGGATGGCGTTGCCCGAGCCCCAGGGAGCTCCGGTCACCGCCGCCACCGAGGTGCTGCCGACCGATCCGCTGTCATTGATCCAACCGCCGGTCCACTGGTCCTGCGGCACCCAGCCGTTGTAGGCCCCGCCGGAAGCGGTGTTGTTCGGGCCAAAGGCCCCGAAGCTCCAAGTGATGCTGAGGTCGTCGGTCATCAGGACCGCCGTTCCCATGACCGGCTCCGCCGGGGTCGTCACGGTGTCAGTGTTCGACCAAGGAGAATCGCCATCGGCATTGAAGGCGCGCACGCGGTAACTGTACTGGGTCTCCGGAGACACGGTGGTGTCGGCGTGGGAGGTCGCCCCCGGGCCCACTTCCACCAGCAGCCCGAAGGAGCCGCCACCGGTCGCACGCTCGATCCGGAAGCCGTCGGCCAGCGCATCCGCCGCCGTCCAGCTCAGGCTGACTTCCTCATGCGAGACAACTGTCGCGGCCAGGCCTGTCGGCGCACCCGGAGGCTGCGGAGCCGCCGGAGTCGTGATCGTGTCGGTGTTCGACCACGGCGAGTTGCCGTCGGCATTGAAGGCGCGCACCCGGTAACTGTACTGGGTCTCCGGTGACACGGTGGTATCGGCGTGGGAGGCCACCCCTGGACCCACTTCCGCCAAGAGCGAGAAGGAGCCGCCGCCGGTCGCACGCTCAATGCGGAAGCCGTCGGCCAAACCGTCGGCCGCCGTCCAGCTCAGGCTGACTTCCTCATGCGAGACCGCTGTCGCGGCCAGGCCTGTCGGCGCACCCGGAGGTTCTGGAGTCGGACCGGGATCGCCTGGCACCGGGATAGCCAGTCGGGCCACCCGCACGTCATAAACAGCGCTGGCCGGCCCGTCCAAGTTCATCCCGATGACCGTGACCGAATCGGGGTCGCTGACACCGTCGTGGCTCAGCGCCGCGCGTTCGGACGCCGAGATCAGATTGAAGGTCAGGGTGATTTGGCGCCAGGTGCCGTCCGCCACCAGTTGGCCCGAGGGAATCGTCACGTCGGCGACCGTGCGGTTGCCCGCGCTGACACCTTGGCCGTCGCCGCCGTCAAAGAACCGTAGTTGCACCCGCACCGCTTCGGGCACAGTCCGGCTGAGCATGCCGCCTCCCGGACGCGGATCGGAGATGGAGCCGGTGTCGATGCGGTACCAGAGGGTGGCGTCCGGGATTTCGCCCTGGTCGTCCCACTGGGTGAGGGAGCCGAGGGCAGTCTGGCTGGCGGCCGGAACCGGCGTTTCTAGATTCCAGCTCGTCGATCCGAAAGCGTTCGCCGCCTTGAAGACACGGATGGCGTTGCCAGAACCCCAAGGTGCTCCAGTCACCGCAGCCACCGAGGTGCTGCCGACGGATCCGCTATCATTGATCCAGCCGCCGGTCCACTGGTCCTGCGGCACCCAACCGTTGTAGGCGCCGCCGGAAGCGGTGTTGTTCGGGCCAAAGGCCCCGTAGCTCCAAGTGATGCTGAGGTCGTCGGTCATTAGGACCGCGTCGGTCATGACGGGTGCCGCCGGGGTGGTTGCGGTGGCCACGCCAGACCAAGACGAATCCCCGTGGGCGTTGAAGGCGCGCACGCGATAGTTGTATTGAGTCTCCGGTGACACGGTGGTGTCGGCGTGGGAGGTCACCCCCGCGCCCACTTCCGTTAACAGCGAGAAGGAGCCCCCGCCGGTGGAGCGTTCGATGCGGAAACCGGTTTCGCTAGTGTCGCCGGCCTGCCAGCCCAGCTGGACCTCAGCGTGCGAAACCGCGGTTGCGATCAGATTTGCCGGGGCGGCCGGCGGTTGCGGGGCGGCCGGAGTGGTGGTCTGGGCCTGATTGGACCAAGCGGAATTGCCGGCGGCGTTGAAGGCCCGCACCCGATATGTGTACGCGGTGGACCCGACCACGCTGGAGTCGAGGTGAGAGGTCACTCCCGCGCCAACATTGGCAAGGAGAACAAAGCCCGCGCCACTGTCGCGCTCGATCCGGAAACCGGTTTCACTGGCATCACCGGCCGTCCAACTCAACTGGACGCTGTCATGCGCGGTGGCGGTGGCGGCCAGCCCGGTCGGCGCGGCCGGGGGCTGGGGCTGCTCCACGAAGGGCGACAAGACCGAACCCGGAACCACTTCCGACGGCACGCTGCCGCTCTCCCCGGGCTTGAGCCAGCCCACCGCCACGTTGTCTCCGCCCGCACCCTCTTTGTGCAGAACGCGCACATAGTAGCGCTGGCCCTCGACCAAATTCACCGGAGCCGAGCGTTGGGCGGCGTATTTGTTCCACTCGCGGGAGCTGGTCCAGCCCGGGACGTTTGCAATCAGCTGGGCGTTGGCCGGATTGTCGTCCGTGGACAACCAGAGTTCGCCATTGTCGTCGCTGGAGATCCAGAAGCTGTATTCCCCGGTCGCCGGCGGAATGATGAAGCCGTGGATGCGCGTCCCGTAGTTGTCGTCCCAATTCACCGGGCCTTCGAGCAGGAAGATCTGCTCCGAACCGCTTGGGTTGTCGGGGTAATTGGGGTTTGAGGTGAGGTCGCTGACCGCGGTCCCGCTGATTCCAAGCCAGTACTCGCGGTAAATGAAACCCTCGGGGATGGCCTGGGTGTCAATGAAGAGGGTGAACTGCCGCGAGCCGCTCTCGCCGCCGCCTTGGGCCTGGACGGTGAAGGTGAACAGTCCGTCCTCGGTTGGCGTGCCGGAAAGAACGCCGGTGCGATTGTCCGCCGCAGTGGCGAGGGTGAGCCCGGCCGGGAGGGCGCCGGCCGTCACCGACCAGCTCAGGGTGCCGCCGCCGGGCCGCACCTCAATCTCCGCGGCATAGGGTGCCGAAAGTGTGGTGTTGGGCAGCGTCTTCGTCACGATCAGCGGCAGGGTGCCGCCGGGTTCGCGCCCGTCCAACTGCAGCAGGTACGTGATGAGGTGGTCGTAGTCGGTCGAAGAGAGCGTCTGGGCCACCCGGTGGTCGGCCGCGAGGGCCAGCAGGTCCGGGGTGGACACGGTGATGTTGTCGATGCCGAAGGTGCCGCTTCCAGCGTTGCGGTCCACCACCACGGTATTGGCGGCGCCGGCCGCCAGCGGCACGTCTTCAAAACGCGCCCGCCGCCATTCAAAATGGGTGGCGGGAGCGGCGTAGGAAAGGGTTTGCACATGGCTGCCGTTGACGGTGATGCGCAGCGTACCGGCCTGCGCGGCCAAGTAACGCACTTCGACCGCACCGGTGCCGCCGATCCCGCCGTCGACACCACCAAAGCTCGCATTGTTCAGGCGGAAGGTCCCGTGGGCGCCGCCCCCGCCGACGACGTCGGGGTTTGAGGGCACGGCGCCGCCCGTGGCGGCTTCCGCCTCGTAGATGGTCCCCCCGGCGACCATGAAGACGTCGTGGATCGTCTCGGCGGAGCCGTCGTGGAAATAGGGAGCGGTGTCCCAGATGCCAAGCAGGGTCGGTGTGTCGATGCCGGTGAGCGGCTCGTCCAACCGCGTGCCGGAGCTGGTCCGGAGGGTGCCAACGTTGTGCAGAGTGGCCACACCGAGGGTGCTGTCGGTGTAGTCGGTCTGGGGATTGTGGCAGCTCATGCAGTTGAGCTGCTGGAAAACCTGGGCGCCGAAGAGGGCCTCCTGCGTCATGGTCCCGTCGCTGTTGCGGTGGGGGCTGCGCGGAAAGTCCTCGTCATCAAGGGAGGTGACGAAGGCGGCGAGATTATCCAGCTCGGCGCTGCGGCCGGCGTTGGGCGCGCCGAGGGGCGGATTGGGCTGCTGGCCGTCGGGCAGAAACCCGGTCCCGCCGAACTCGTTGACGATGTCGAGGATGAAGTCCTGGATTTCATCGAAGTTGCCGCTCCAGTGAACGTTGCCGTGGGCCACGCCGCCGCGGCCGCGAAGGTCGATGGTGTTGCGCAGCCCCTCCCCGCGCTGGGTAAAGTCCCAAGTCTGGCCGTCGTGCCCGCCGTCGATGTGACAGGTGGCGCAGGAGATGTAGCCTTCGAGGCTCATCTTGTTGAAGCCCTCGGGATCGTTGCCGGCAAAGTAGAAGATTTGCTTGCCTTCGAGTACCTCGGGACTGAGACGCTCCTGGGTGGAGGTGACCACGTTTTGGATGTCTTGGACCAGGCTCCCGGCGCCGAGAAAGTCTTCAAGTTCTACAACGTCGACGTCACGACTCATGAAGTTCTGCACCCACAGCGTTTCAGTGACTTCGTCGATGACGAGACCCTGGGGGGCGGATCCCACCTGGAGGTTCCAGACCGAACTTTGGCCGCCATTGTTGTTGCGGATGAGCAGATCGTCGAAGGTGCGGACCTGGTTGTTGCCTTGCAGGGCCACGAAAACATAGTCGCCGAGCGGCGAAAAGGCGAGGGCCGACGGCGAGTCGCTGTTGTCGATGTCCACCCGGCCACGCGCCGATCCCCACAGCTGAACCCCGGGCTCGACCGGCCCGCCGGGCGCATTGAGATCAAACCGCCCCATGACGGAACGGACGGTCGCATCATGGGCCAGTGGAGTGTTGAAACCGGTGCCCTGCTGGAAAAAGAGGCCGCGGGTGGTGTCCATCTTGATCGCAGTATACCAGAGCCAATCTCCGTGCGGGCTGATCGCCAGGCTGGATACAAAATTGGGCACGCCGGGTCCGTCGTCGCCGGTCATTTCCACCCCCTCGAAAATCCCGCGGTCGCGCCACAGGGGCATCGTATTCAAAAGACTCATACTGTTGCCGTCCACCCGCCAGATCTCCCCGTGATGCTCGGTGGAAATGAAGCGGCCGACATAGACCTGCGCTCCGTCCGCCGAGACCGCGATCGGCCGGGCCGTCGGCCCGAGCTCGGTGCGGCCGGTCTCGGTCCGCGTCGAACTGTCGAAGCGCAGCAGTTGGCCGTTGCGAGCGTCACCGGCGCCGCCGGCGTAGAGGGTCACGAAAACGCGGGAACCATCCGGCGAGACCACCACTTCCTGGGGAGCGGAACCATAGCCGGTGGCGATCGACTCCACGAGCTGGCCGGAGCTGTTCAGCACCGCCACGCGGTCGGCCATCTCACCGGTGACCCAAACTTGGCCGCTGCCCGGCACCACCGCCACACTGCGCGGCCCGATCCGCCCCGATAGTCCAAGCAGGCTGTTCAAACTGACTTCAAGATCCACCGCCTTGGTGTCCGCATCGAGACGAGTGACCGAGTCGTTGTCACGGTTGACCACCCAGACCTTGCGCGCCGCCGCATCCAGGGCGATCGAAGTGGAGGCGGTCGGCCTTGGTCCGGCAGGGGGCGGCACTGTCACGGTTACCGTGGCCAGACCGATGGTGGTGAGGGGGTCACCGGATGTCGGCACGTCGCGCACCTGCACCTGAATTTCGTAATGACCTTCCTGAGCGTAGGTGTGGTTGGCACTGGAGGAACTGCTCCAAGCGGTGAAGGGGGAGCCGTCACCGAACTGAAACCGATACTCGAGCGGATCACTGTCGGGATCGGTGGCGTCGACGGACACGGTGACGCTCTGGGCCGGCGCGGGCACCTGCGGATTGAGCGAAATGCTGTTGATCTCCGGTGGATTGTTGGAGCCCACGATGTCGCTCCCGGTGGAAAAGACGAAGGAGTGCCCGGTGATGCCGTTGCCGACCACGTCTTTGATGCCGCCTTCGACGATGATGACTTCGTAGGTGGTGTCGGGCTGGAGGTATTCCCGAGGGGTGATGGTGACAATGCTGTCGTAGGAAACCGAGGTCCAGCAGTTGATTGGGTCGCCGCCGATCGGCCGGACGATGACGGTTTCGCCGTTGGCGATGGTGAAGGATTCGAGGGTTTCGGCGATGACGAGGCTGATGGGTGCGCCAAGTGGGAAGTTGGTCTGGCCATGGTGCGGGCGGTGATAACCGACATAAGGCCCGCGGGTGTCGGGCTCGGCCTGGTGCGCCCAGACCCCGACCCCGTCCCGCCCGGCGAAGGAATAGCTGCCGCTGATCATGAGATTGCCGATAGGCAAAGTGAACTGGCTGATGTCGAGCTGGCCGGAAACGCTGCCAGGCGGGCGGTTGTTGCCCACTTCGTCAAATTCCAGCACGAGGGCGTCCGCCTCAGTGTAACCGCTGGAGGGATCCTGGGCGGCGATGAGGATCTCCATGTTGATCTTGTGGCGCCGGGTGAAGACAAACTCGTCCTGGGTCTGCACGTAGGGCACGTTGGTGCCGGCGTTGAGCGCCGGGGTGCCGCGCAGGTCGATGGTGGTGATGTAAAGCATGTTGCTCGGATCCTGGATATCGACCACGTGCATGAGATTGCGGTCGGTGTCGCCGCCGGCGAGGATGAGGTAGTGCTCCCAGATTCCGGCGAGGTAACCGCCGATCGGATCGGAGAGCTTTTGCAGCAGCTGGGGCTGTTGGCCTTGGAAGACCGGCCCGAGATCGTAGGCGAGCACGCCTTGGTCGGTGCCGTCGGAAGCGACGAAGATGACATCTCCCAGCAGCATCGCCGTTCCCGCCACGCCATGTTGGGCGAGCGAATCCCAAGTCGTGAGCAGTTCACCGGCGCGGAAGATCGGTCCTTGGCCGGAACCTCCACCGTACTGCACCCAGTTGAACGGCACCGACCACGGGAAGTAGTTGTAATGCGCCCCACCCAAATGCTCCGGCCGCGGCCAAGGCTGCTGTTCGGAGCGGTAGCTTTCCGGCATGTGCGGACCTTGGCCGCCCCAGCCGCCCTGCTGGTTCACACCCGGCGAAAGCGCATGGATGAACACCTCTGTTCCCCCCGCCCAGCGCCCCACCTTTTTATAGCCGTGGGTGCCGTGGTCGGTGTAGAGCGACCCGCCCTCGAAGACGATGGAGAGCGATGCAGGATCGTTGGGATTGAGAAACTGCCAGGTGCGCCGCGCTCCACCGCCCACATTGATGGTGTAGATGTAGCCGTTGTGGTAGATGATGGCGCCGATCCGCCCGAGCCCCACCTGTCGGAAAAGCAGTTGGCCGGGAGCATAGGTCTGGTCGTGGGGAAACGCGGCCACGACATCCATCGGACCGCCGTAGACGGCGGGATCGGCGCGCACCTCCCGCACCCAGAGGGCGGTCAGAGCGAGGATGGCAAGACAGAGAACGAGTTTGGGGTATGGCATGGCTGGATGGGATGACGTTCAGAAGCGTTGCATGGGGTGATGCGCCGGAACCGGCCAGGGCGGTGCCGCGAAATGAGAACCGGCAGATTGGGGGTAAGCTGAAAAGCGGGGCACGATAGGGGGATCAAGGGGTAATTGCCTAAGAAAAAACCTGAGCCCTTTTCTCCGCCTTCCCCGATGCCCGACAACCCCTGAAAAAATGAAGCGCTTCATGGTGGGATGGCCTTCCTGCGATCCATTGCCACCACCGGTCCAGTTTCGATGGCCACGGCACCCATGAAGCTGTCGGACCGGGTATGTTCCGCGCACCGCATCGGTTATCCGAAGATGAACCTGCAGCAACAGCCTTCGGATCGAAGCGCCCGCATTCCCTCCTCTGAACGCTCGTTGATCCACATCCGATGAGTGCCGACCGCTTCACCAGCCCCGGTGCCGAGATTCTGCGACGCGTCGTCGAGCTTTAACCCGCCCTCGCCACCCGCCTGCGGCCCGGTCCGCCACCCTACGATTCCGGCCAGTCCGGTTGTTCCGGCGCATTCAACCTCACCGCCAGTCTTCTCTTGGAGGATCCCGTCCTTCGGGATGGCGGCGACAACTCAATCTGGGAACCTGCCCGCACGTGCACAAAGTTCCAAAAACCTCAGTCGGCGATCGTCTCCCAACCCCGTTCACTCAGCCACCGCAGCATGGCCGCGGCCCAGGGATGAGGCGCTTCAAAGGGCGCCGGCACGTCCAGCCCGAGTCCATGCCGGCCGCGCTCGTAAAGGTGGAGTTCGAAGGGGATCTCCGCCCGGGCAAGGGCATCGGCGAAAGCGAGGGCGTTGCGAACCGGAACCACCGGATCTTCCACGGTGTGCCAGAGAAATGTCGGCGGCGTCTCCGGGGAGACCCTGCGGTCCGGTGAGACCTCCGCCGCGAGCTCTTCATCCGGATCATCCCCGAGCAGGTTTTTCCGGGAGCCGGTGTGGCCGAAGGGCTCCGCCATTGCGATGACCGGGTAACAAAGGATGGCCAGATCGGGTCGGGAGGAAAAGCGCTCGACCGGATCGGCGGCCGAGGGATCACCGCCGTCGTTCACCGTCGCCACATGGGCCGCCAAGTGCCCGCCCGCACTCGAACCCATCACCGCCACCCGGGCGGAATCCACTCCCCACTCCGCCGCCCGCGCCCGCACCATCCGGATGGCCCGGCAGGCATCCCGCCACATGCAGGGATGCCGGTAGCCGGCCGAGCCCAGCCGGTAACGGAGCACGAAGGCGGAGAAACCATGGCGGTTGAGAAAGCGGGCATAATCGGCACCCTCGTGCGGTGCGAGCATGCCGTAGCCGCCCCCGGGGCAGATCACCATGGCTGGCCGCGGTCCCGAGTCAGACCGGACCAGGAAGGGCGTCACCGTCGGGATATCCTCCGGACCTTCGCCCTTCGCTCCGGGAGCGGTACCGGGCCAGAGGCGCACCTCCGCGGGATCGACGGTCGGGAGACCGGCGGACGTTTCGGATGGGCTTGTATCCATCCGCCGGATTCAGAACCAATTCGGCTCCGGACGCCAGGAAATGATGGTCTCCTCGCGGTTGAGTCCGTCGATCCGGGCCATCTCCTCCGCGGTCAGCTCGAAGTCGTAGAGGGCGGCGTTTTCCCGGATGCGGGCCGGGGTGACGGATTTCGGGATCACGACGATCCCTTGCTGGAGCTGCCAGCGCAGCATGATTTGGGCGGTGCTTTTGCTGTGACTGTTGGCAATGGCCTGTAGTACCGGATCCTCGAGAGCCGCCTTCCGGGCCAAAGGCGAATAGGCCTCCACCTGGATGCCGCGCTCACGGCAGTAGGCGACGGTGTCCGCGTTGGCGCAGTAAGGGTGGCGCTCGATCTGGTTGACCGCCGGAACCTCCCCGACGCGTTTGAAAAACTGCTCCTCGAAGCGCCGCCGGGTGAAGTTGCTCACCCCGATCGAGCGGAGCTTGCCCTCCTCTCGGAGCGCCTGGAGTGTCTCGTAGGACTCTTCCGTGCCCCCGCCGCGGATCGGCCAATGGATCAGGTAGAGGTCGATAAAGTCGGTCCGCAGCTTGCGGAGGCTCTCCTCGACACAGGTCCGAGTCCCTTCCGCCGAGGCTTGGTTGGCCGGAACTTTGCTGGTGAGGAAAATCTCCTCCCGCGGCACCGAGGCCTCGGCGAGGGCATCGCCGACGGCGTCTTCGTTGTTGTAGCCGACGGCGGTGTCGATGTGCCGGTAGCCGGCCTCCAGGGCGGTATGGATGGCCCGAATACATTCGGCTTTGTCCTGCATCTGGAAGACGCCCAGCCCGAAGAGCGGCATGGTGCGTCCGTCGTTGAGGGTGACGGTGGATTCGAGGGTCAACGTTTTCATGAAAGGCAAGCCGCTGGGTTTGGTCGGCGGCGTTACCCTTACCTCAAGCTCAGGCGAGCTAGAGCGCAACCTTGAATCAAGCCGTGGCCGCGGCGGGCCGCGGCGCCGATGCGGCCGGGGCAACCTCACCGGTCCGAGCCAACACGGCCCGTGTGTGCCGGGCGAAGATGCCACGGAGGTCGTTCGCGTAGGTTTGGAGGGTTCGGCGGCCAAGATCGTCGAGGTCGCCGCTGGCATACAGCGCCCTGGCCAGGTGCAGCTCGCGGAGGGAGCGGTTGCGGGTTTCGTTGTCGTTCCACTCGGGGTTGGCCCGCTCGGCCGTAGTCTTCATATCGATACGGGCATGCCCGGCGATGCCGGGGCGGCGGAGCAGCTCCGCGAGTGGGGGCGCCAAGACGGGATCGCGCAGCGCCTCGGCCGCTTCAGCCAGGGCGCGGCAATGCGAAAAGTCCGGCAAATCTTCGAGGGTGCGGATTTTTTCCGCGATGACCATGGCCGCTTCCCCGGATCCAGTGCGGCCCAAGGCGATGATAAGGGCGTCGAGGCGGCTGGCGCTTTTGCCAAACTGGCCCATGCCGCGGTAGTTCCAGCCTTCATCCCACGGCCGGGCGCGCACTGCCGCCTCCAAAACCGGCCCCGCCACGGGATCGCCCATCAGTCCGAGGACCAGAGCCGCATCCAGCCGGCGGGCTTCATCCGGATCGCCGTGCAGGATTTCGCGCAGCCGCGGACGGGTATGCTCCTCATGGGCAAAGAGCACCGCAGTGTCGTGCACGGTGACCGGGCCGTTGGCGAGGGCGGTCTCGATGGCATTCTGCGGCAGCGGGAAGGAGTCGCTTTCCTCCAACACGCGGGCCTCCAGGATGCCCGCCTCCACCAGTCGGCGCTGCAGCCGCCGCACGTCAATGCCGCGCACGACGATGCCGTCGCGGGCTGACCAGGCGGCGGCCAGCCCCGCCGCAAAGCCTTGGTTCTGCACGTCGGCCTGCATCCGGATCACCGGGAGGGCATCCCGGTGGGCGGCCACGCCGAGCCCGGTGACAATCACCCCTTCCACCCCGATGGGCAACAGACAGCGGAAGGGCACATCCGCGCTGAGCTGCTTTTTGTCGGGCGGGTTGACGAGGAAGACGGGATGGACGGTGAAGCCGTGGGTGTCGAAATTGCTCCGGGCCGTCGTGACTGTATCCGGAAATGTCCTACGTGCAAGAAAATCGAGCGGGGACAGCTCGAATTCACCCCGGATCTGCCGCCGTTCGCGGGTATCCACGAATGTGGAGGTGTCGAGAAAGCTCCCGGTGAATTTGGCCCGCGCTTCGACAAAGGCGCAGGTCACGTCCTCGGGGTCGTTGTCATCGATGAAGGTGTGGTCGCTGTTGTAATACCCTGCTTCGGGGTTGCGCGGGGACAAACCCGCTCCTTGCACCGCCACGTGATTGCCATCGATAAGCCGGCAGGGAGCGCCCGCCGCGGCGGCCACATCAACACTGCCGGTGGCGTCGACACACGCCCCGCATTCCAGCACACCCGCGCCGTAGGAAGTGGAAACGAGCACGCCGTCGAGCCGGGCGCCGTCCATCCGCACGCCGAAGGCAAAGCCACCCAGCCATGCCTGGCCACCGGCTTCCCGCAGCAGGCGCGCATAGAGCGCCATTTTCAGCTCTGGATTCCAGCGGTTGGCCTTGGGGAAGGAGGGATCGAGGGCGGCAAGTTTGTCATCCACTTCCGTGGTGAAGCCGCAGCGATTGCCAAAATAGTAAGAGGCGATCAGGCCAAGGGTGCCGACACCGCCGAGACCGTGCTGTATCTCCAAGGCGACGGCTTCCACGCCTTCGCGGGCCGCCGCAATCGCCGCACCCGCCCCACCGGTCCCGCCACCGGCCACGACCACATCGCAACGACCGAGTGACTCAAATCCGCTCAACGCCAGTGAGCGCAAGCCAGAGCTGCGGCGCAGGAAGGGCGCGGAAAAGCGATAGTCGCCACCGGCGCCGCCGCCGGGCAGGGCGACCGGTTCACCCGGCCTTGGCAGCGTCTCCGCCACTTGGGCGGCCAGCGCACGGGCCACCGCCGCCTGCACGTCGGGCCGGGCGAAGCGGGTGCAACCCGCCAAGCTCAATGGCAGAAGATCGTTGAGCAGATAGAGCCCGGCCCGGGGCTGGAACGAGTCCTGAGTCAGTATCGAGGCGTCGTCGGCGAGAGACACGCCTTCGGCGCCAGTCACCTCCGCCCCGGTCTCGATGAGGGTTTCCGCAGTCAGGCAGACCGCCGGATCGAGGAGCGCGGTGCGAAGGAAAAACTCCCGCGCGGCATCCGCAACGCCCTCGGGTGCCGCCGGCAATTCAGCGCTGAAGAGGGTGGTCAGCAGCGGGCCGGTCCGGGTCTGGGTCTCAATGGCATCCGAGAGGGTCTCGACTCGCTCCAGCCCGGCTGCGGGCGGGGCTTTGGCTAGAAAATTGAGGCGAGGGGGCGGGGGGGTCCGCACCGCGGTCAGCGGCAGCCGGGCCAGCCGCGCCACCACCCCGCGCCGGCTGGCATCAACAACCCCGCGTATTGGCAAAATCATGACAGATGTCCGCGCCGCCACCAGCAGGCCGGCGATGCTTCCCTCCGCATCCTCGAGCACCGCGACCGGCCGCATGAAAAACCGGAACTCCACTCCCGCTTCGAGCAGGGCACGGTCGAGGCGGTGCTTGATCCGGCCCGGCCAAACGGGATAGGGGCCGTCCGCTTCGAAGGTTGCCGCGACGAGCGGATCGGAGCGGTCGAGATCCTCCGGCGGGGGCCGGAGGCTGCCGGCGGTTTCCTCGCCCAACCCGCTGCGGTCGTGCAGCAGCAGGGTGCGGAGCCCGCGGCGGGCCAAGTCCGCAGCCACGGTCACGGCCGCGGTGCTTCCGCCGACCACGGCAACGTCCACGGGCGGCAGGAGAGGAAGATCTAGGGAGGGGCGGTTCGGGGTCATGGTTGGATAATTGCCCGAATTCCTGCATGAGACCACCGATTTCTCTGGAAGGATTACGGCATAGTCTTGACTATTTTCCGCACATGCCTCTCAACATCGACGCCGTTTTCGAACCTCTGGAGCACGCCGACATCCGCCTGGTTTTCGCCTACCGGGGAGCCGTGCCGGAGTCGAGCCACCGGTTTGATCTGATGGTTTCGTTTTACACCTGGTGGTGGGTTGAGCACGGCCCCGCCCGGATCGAGATCGATCACCGCTGGATCACGCTGGAGCCGGGCGCGGTCGTGCTTTTCCCGGCGGGAGGGCGCAAGCACCACCAGCTCGGTCCGGAAACGAGGCTCCTGTCGGCGGGTTTTCAGGCATGCTGGCCGGGAGGCCGACCCTGTCTGGCCTTGGGCCGGCCGCTGGTCCTTCCGGGAAGCGAGGCTGGCGAACTGCGCCGGCCGGCACTCGCTCTCTGCCGCCTGCTCGACTCCGACCCGGCCGCCATCGAGTCGCCCGGATTTCCGCCGTTTGAGCCGGACCTCGCCCGGGCCTGCCGGGCCCGGGCGGCCTTTCTTGAGTTTGTTGGCACCCTCTTCCGTTGGGCACAGGACCGCGGCGTCGGCCTTGACCGGCAGACCACCGGGGATGCCCGGCTCGACGGCATCCTCGCCCGGCTGGCCGCCTCTCCGCGCGCCGGTCCGCTGCCCTACGATGCCTGGGAAAAAACTTTCGGTTGCAGCCGCTCGCAACTGGACCGGCTCGCCGCCGCCCGGCTCGGCGCCACGCTGCGCTCCTGCCGGGACCGGTTGCTGCTGGATGCCATCCGCCGGGATCTCCATGCCGGCGACGCCACCCTCAAGGAAATCGCGGCCCGCTACGCCTTCGCCGACCCCGCCCACTTCAGCCGCTGGGTGCGCCGGCAAACCGGCGTGCCTCCAGGCGACCTGGCGACGGCAGGGGCCATTTAGGGGGGTGCGGGTGAACGTCGGCCGGACCGCCACGGAGCGGCAACCCGCGGAGCCATCCATCGGGACCGCAGCTCTAACGACCTAGCCATTCGTCCAAGGCAATATAAACCCCGGCGGTCCAGCCGATCATGGGGGCGGCATCGTACTCACCACCGGCCACTTCGCCGGTTTCGACATCGGTCTTTTCCCAAAGCTGCCCGGTGGCGGCGAAGAGCCGGTCGGTGGTGGAGAGAAACTTCCGGGCGATGCGCTCGGCATCGGCTTCGAAACCGTAGCGGCGGAGGCCTTCCACCGCGACATAGGTCAGCGGAGGCCAGGCGTTGGGAAAGGCCCATTGGTAGTTGCGGCAGCCAGGGCGCTCGTGCGTGACGGCCACGCCGTGCCCCCGCTCCAGCTCCAGCTCGGGCAGGCGGGCCACCACCCGGGCCGCCTGCCCGGCTGAAGCCAGTCCGGTGAACAGCGGTAGCAAGCCCGAGAGGGCGAGCACCTCGCTCTGCCGGCCCTGGACAAAGTCGTAATCGAAAAACCAGCCCGCCTTTTCGCACCAATGGAAGGCGTCGACCCGTTCCTTGCGCTCCGCCGAGCGCCGGCGCCAGAGCGCTTCATCCCCCCACCCCAGGCGCTCGGAGGCGTCGGTCAGAAAGGTTTCGTAGGAAAACAGCAGGCCGTTGAGGTCGGCCGGGTTGTGATCCAGGCAACGCCCGGCAAAGCGCGGGTTGAAGTCCCAGCCCGTCTCCGCTTCAGCCATGTGATGACCGCCGACGATCGCTTTCTCCGCCTCCGGGACGTCCTTGGACAGACCCAGGCGGCTGGCGACGGGGCCGTCGTAAAACACAGCGCAGCCCGCCTCCGTATCATGATGGCCATGACGCTGCAGTCCGGTCGGGGTGTGGCGGCCGAGCGTCCAGAAAAAATACTCCTGCCGCAGGCCCTCCGCGCACTCGCGGAAAAAGTCTGGTTCGCGCTCCGGCCCGCCAAGAGCGGCGAAATACTCCTCTACCATCCGGCAAAGATAGGGTGGCTGGGAGCGATTGGTGATACCGACATGGTTCGGCATGTAGCCTTGGCGGCGGATCAACCAGAGCATGTTGCGGATGTTGTCGGCCGCCGTTTCCATGAGACCGTCCCGCAGCAGGCCGAGGTTGGTGAAGTAGGTGTCCCAGTAAAAAAAGAAGTAGAATTTTCCTTCCCCCCGGATGCAGGGCGAGGTGTAGGCGAAGGGCAGGTCCTCGCCCCGGAAGCCGGAGCCGTTGGCATCCCGGTAGATGGAGCGTTCCCAGTTGGCGCGGATGTAGTCTCGAACAGGGTTGGTTTTCATGAGCGTCGACCGGAGCCTGGGCCGAACCCACCTTGGCCGGCAAGGCCCGAAGGCCGGAGAGACCCCCGGTGAGGTGGACCCCATGGGTTGGACAGGGGCCGGGTTCGAATTGTATATAACGGTGCGGCGGTGAGGTTCTTGCCTCTTCCGAG
>REEB01000201.1 GCA_007695295.1 Puniceicoccaceae bacterium | reverse complement strand
AAAAAAACCCCGGCCAAAAAGGATGACCCCAAAAACGCCACTGCCAAAAACACCGCGGCCAAGAAAGCCGTCGCTAAAAAAGAGACCGCCAAGAAAGCTGCCGCATCCAAGAGCTCGGCTCCAAAAAAGGCCGCCGCCAAAAAGTCCGCCGCCACTTCCGCCGCACCCAAGACCAAAACCGCCGCCGAGACCAATGGCGCCAATGCCGCCCGCAAAAAGGTTCTCGACAAGTTCCGCGGTAAAAACCGCGGCGGCCGCGCCATCTCCCTCTCTCTCGAGGAAGCCCTCGAACTCGCCAAAACCAACCAAAAGCGCGAGTCCGCCGCCCCATCCGCCACTCCGGCCCCGGCCAAACCCACGGCCACCAAAACGACCGTCACCCCCGAAGCACCCCAGGAAAAACGCGTCTTCAAGGCCGCCTCCCTCGCTGACATCCTCGGCTTCAACCCCGCCGCCGGCGGCCCCCAGCAGGACGAGGAGAGCCGCATCGACAAAAAATACCTCCGCTATTACCGTCTGCTCGTCGAGCTGAGAGACCACGTCAAATCCGGCCTCAGCCTCCATGCCCAGGACACCCTCAAGCGCTCCAGCAAGGAGGACTCCGGCGATCTCTCCAGCTACGGCCAGCATATGGCCGATGCCGGCACCGATACTTTCGACCGCGACTTCGCCCTCAGTCTGGTCTCCAATGAACAGGAGGCCCTCCACGAGATCGAAGAAGCCATCAAGCGCATCCACAAGGGCACCTACGGCGTTTGCGAACTCACCGGCAAGCCGATCAGCAAAGAGCGCCTGCTGGCCGTTCCTTTCGCCCGTTACTCAGTGGAAAGCCAGGCCGAAATAGAAAAACACCGGCGGCGCTCCGTCCATCGCGGCGGCGCTTTCCTGGAATCCTCCGAAGAAGGTGCCCGCTTCATCGAAGACGACGGCGACGAGTAAACCGGCCCCCGCACCGGGGTCGCCCGCCCGCCCGTCGCCGCTCCTGCCCGTGCTGGCATTGGCGATCGCCGTGGCCGATCAGGCGACCAAGCTCTGGATCACCGCGGTGCTGCCTTTCGGCGCTTACCACGCCGGCGCCCGCATCGACGTCATCCCGGGGTTTTTCCACCTCGTGCACCTCGGCAACACCGGGGCCGCCTTCGGCATTTTCGCCGGCCGCAGTCCTTGGCTTGCCGCCCTCGGCATCGTCGCCCTCGGCGCCATCTGGTGGTTTCGCCACCAACTTGAGCTGCACCGCACCTGGCATGCCGTCGCCTTCGGTCTCCTCGCCGGCGGCATCCTCGGCAATGTCGTCGACCGCATCCGCCTCGGCTATGTCGTCGACTTTCTCGACTTCCATTTCGGCTCCTACGCTTGGCCGGCCTTTAATGTCGCCGACAGCGCCATCACCGTGGGCGTCGGTCTCTATTTCCTTCTCACGCTCTTTTTTCACCAACCCGCGGGGCCCGCTCCTCCGGCCGAGCGTCCCCGGTGAGCGCTCCCGGACCGGTGAAATCATTCTCGATCCCCGGATAGCGGCGGTCCTGGCAGTAGAGGCGCAGGATTTCGGCATGCTCCTGCTCGCTCGTCGGCAGCATCCGGTGGTAGCCCGGCAGCATCAGCACGGTGTATCCACGATTCCGGGTCACCTGACGTCGGATCAAAAGCATACCGTCCACTTTTGCCGGTCCGCCGCCGCTGTAAAGCAGGTCACGGGGATTATCCAATTTCCGGTTGCCCAACCGACCGACCCGCGTACCCTTCCCCGACCATGAATCACGACACCTCTGCACCCATTCCATTTCCGCGGCTGGCTTCCGGCCTCCGTGCCTTGGCCGCCGGTCTCTGCGCCTGCCTCCTTCTCGCCGGTTTCACCAGCGCCGATGTCATCGAAACCATCGATGGCTCCCGCATTTCCGGGAAAATAACCTCCATCGAGGACGGCGTCATCACCATTGAAACGCCCTTCGCCGGCACCCTCTCGGTCAAGCAGGAGTCCGTCACCGCTTTCACCACCGAGGAACCACTCTACTTGCGCCTGCCGGATGGTCAGACGTTTCTCGGGACCGTCTCCCGTGAAGACGACCGCCTCGCCGTCGAAACCGAGGCGGGCCGCGTCACCACTTCCGTCAGCCAAGTCGAATCAAGCTGGCGGATTGGCGAGGAAAGCCCCGCCCGTCGCCTACTCCGCGAAGAAGCCGAAGCCCTCCGCCGCAGGTGGGCCTTCGAGGCCAGTGTCGACATCGCCGGCCGCACCGGCAACACCGAGAGCTTCTCCTCCGCCCTCGGTCTTCGCGCCACCCTCGCCGGCGAGACCGATCGGCTGCTCTTCTACTCCCGGATCGACTTCTCCGAACGTGAGGGCGAGCGCACCAGCGAGACCGTCGTCGGAGGCATGGACTACAGCAGCGAATTCGTCGAAGACTGGTCCTGGTATGTCCGGTCCGAACTCGGCCGCGACCGCATCAAGGGCATCGACCTCTGGGCCACCGCCGCCGGGGGCATCGGCCGCGACTTCATCGATACCCGCGAACGCCGCCTCACCGGCCGCGCCGGTCTCTCCTACCGCTACGAGTCGCTCGACAATCGCGAAAATGTCAGCTCTCCCGGTCTCGACTTCAGCCTCGAGCACGTGGCCCGCCTCAACTTCGGGCGGCTCCGCAACTTCATCGGCTACGTGCCCGTCTTCGAAGACTTTGGCAACTACCGCATCTTTCATGAATCCAGCCTCGAGCTGCCCCTCGCCAGCGGAGAATTCTGGCGGCTGCGCTTCGGCGTCTCCAACGACTACAACAGCAAGCCCCCGCCCGGCACCAAAAAACTGGATACAACGTACTTCACCCGGCTCATCCTCACCTGGAACTGAGCCTCCCCGAAAAACCGGCGCCTCCCCGCGCCGGTTTTTTGTTTGCCCTGCCGCCCCGCCCCCGGGCTAGGTAAGTGCCACCCATGGAAAACCCCTTCGCCGCCTCCCTCCACCCCGCCAATCTGCTCCCGGCCATCAAACAGGCGCTGATGGACCGCGGCGTCGATGAAGCCGTCGCGGGCCTCGCTGTCATGGGCATCGGCCTGGTCCTCATGGTCGCCCTCGCCGTCCTCGCCAACTGGATTGCCAAGGCCATCATCCTCCGGCTCATCGACCGTTTCGTGAAGCGAACCCCTTGGTCTTGGGACGACCTCATGCACGAGCACCAGGTCTTCACCCGACTCTCCCACCTCGCCCCCGCCCTCGTCATCCAGGTCTACGGCACCGTCATCTTTGCCGACAGCCCCCTCACCGACCGCTTCGTCACCATCGGCGTCCAGATCTACGTCCTCGCCATTCTCCTCATCGTCGCCAGCGCAGTCCTCAATACCCTCCTCACCATCCTGCAAAAGCGGGAATCCACCGCCGGCACGCCCGTCAAGGGCTTCATCCAGGCCGTCAAACTGGTCCTCGTCATCATCGCGGGCATCCTCGCCCTCTCCATCGTCTTCGGACGCTCCCCCATCTTCTTCCTCAGCGGCATCGGCGCCATGACCGCCGTCATGCTGCTGATTTTCCGCGACGCCCTCCTCGGCCTTGTCGCCGGTGTCATGATTTCCGTCAACCAGCTCGTGCGCGTCGGCGACTGGATTGAGATGCCCAGCAACGGCGCCGATGGCAATGTCGTCGATGTCTCTCTCACCACCGTCAAGGTCCGCAACTGGGACCGCACCTACACCACCATCCCCTCCTACGACCTCATTTCAAAGTCTTTCAAAAACTGGCGCGGGATGTTCGAAAACCAAGGCCGCCGGATCAAGCGCGCCCTCTACATCGACACCCAGACGATCGACTTCGTCGATGAAGACCGCCTCGTAAAACTGCTCAAAATCAAACGCCTGCGGCCTTACCTGGAAAAAAAGCGCGATGAAATCGCCGAGGCCAACAAACTCCTCGGCACCGACCTCGGCATCCTCTGCAACGGCCGCCGCCTCACCAATCTCGGCACCTTCCGCGCCTATTGTGTCGCCTACCTCCGCGAGCATGCCGGCGTGAAACAAGACGAACTCCTCATCGTTCGCCACCTCCAGCCCACCGAGCACGGGCTCCCGCTCGAAATCTACTGCTTCACCAGCGACACCGCCTGGGTCGCCCACGAAGCCACCCAGGCCGACATTTTCGACCACTTCCTCTCCATTATCGAAGAATTCGGACTGCGCCTCTTCCAGGATCCTTCCGGCCGCGACCTCAGGGAAGCCCTCCGCAGGCCCGCCCCCCGGGGTCCCCGGCCACCCGAGGCCGGGGATTCCAAAGCGTCCTGATCCTCCACTTGTGTATCGGTTCTTTTGATACATGAGAGGCGGAGGCCCATGGCCCTCCCCCCCAGTCAACCCGCGCTTGCCGACCCACCCGGCGGTTGGCATCCTGCCTTCTCCCATGACCAGCCAGGAACTCGCCAGACTCGGCCTGACACGGGCCAACGCCCGGGAGGCCGCCATTGCTTTTATCCGGAACTTTCGCGAGGCCGGCGGTGATCCCACCCAACTGGAGGACGAAATCACCGCCATCCTTGCGGATCCCCCCTCGTTTCTCGCCGATCCCCTTCGCGGCGATCTCGCCCGGATCCTCGCGGACACGCCGCCGTCCCGTACCGATGAAAACCCCGCCCCCTGGCGCCAGTGGGGCGGCGATCTCGAGCCCGAAGCCGTCGGTCAGCTCGCCACCGCCTGCCGCCTTCCCATCGCCCTCCAGGGCGCCCTCATGCCGGATGCCCACGTCGGCTACGGGCTGCCCATCGGGGGTGTCCTCGCCACCGACAACGCCGTCATCCCCTACGGTGTCGGCGTCGACATCGCCTGCCGGATGAAGCTCAGCGTCTACGATGTCCCCGGCAACCGGCTTGCGGGCTGGAGCGGCCGGCTCGCCAACATCATCGAAAGCGAAACCCGCTTCGGCATCGGCGCCGCTTTCAAGCAAAAGCGCGACCACCCCGTCCTCGACGAGGACTGGAGCGTCAGCCCGATCACGAAGTCCCTTCACGGCAAGGCCTGGTCCCAGCTCGGCACCAGCGGCAGCGGCAATCACTTCGTCGAGTTCGGCATCCTCACCGTTGCGGATGAAAGCGTCGGGCTGCCACCGGGCGAATACCTCGCCCTCCTCAGTCACAGCGGCAGCCGCGGGGCCGGCGCACAGGTCTGCCAGCACTACAGCCGGCTCGCCATGGAGCGCCGCCCCGACCTCCCCAAGGAATTCAAGCGCCTCGCCTGGCTCGACCTCGATTCCGCCGAAGGACAGGAATACTGGGCCGCGATGAACCTCATGGGCCGCTACGCCGCCGCCAACCACGCCGTCATCCACCGCCACATCGCCAAAGCCCTCGGCGAGAAGGTCGCCCTCGACCTCGAAAACCACCACAACTTCGCCTGGAAGGAGATCCACCGCATCGGCGGCCGCGAGCGCGAGGTCATCGTCCACCGCAAGGGCGCCACCCCCGCCGCCGCCGGTGTGCTCGGCATCATCCCCGGCACCATGGCCTCTCCCGGCTTTGTCGTCCGCGGCAAGGGATTGCCCGCGTCGCTCAACTCCGCCGCCCATGGCGCCGGCCGTGTCATGAGCCGGAAAAAAGCCCACGAAACCCAGACCTGGAGCCGCGCCCGCAAACTCCTCCAAGAGCGCGGCGTCACCCTCCTCAGCGCCGGACTCGACGAAGTGCCGTTCGTCTACAAGGACATCCACAGCGTCATGGCCGCCCAGGCCGACCTCGTCGAGGTCCTCGCCCGCTTCGACCCGAAACTCGTCAAGATGAGCCCGCCCGGCGAGAAGGCCGAGGACTAAATTCTGGGACGCCGGCCACTCACCACTCGCACCCCCGGGCATTACCCGGAAATGCTTTCTTTGAGCGGCTCCTTCCCCATCCAGGAAGCGAGTCCGCCGCTTTCATTGCCCACCCAATGGAGGGATGGCCACCGTCTCGCCTGTCTCCGGGCCCCAACGCTCCGGATGAAGCCGGACCCTCGGCACCACTGGGGCGAGCCGCTTTAAGTCCGATCTTGTCCCACCCTGCCCCTCAACCGCGGAGTCACGCTCGCCTCGGATTACCACCACTCCTCCACCCTCCAAATGGCAGGTCCATTCATTCCGGTAAATTCCCGCTTGACCTTTTCGCTAATTACTTTACCGATTTTATATAGATTATGAAAGTCATATCTATCTGTGCTCGACCGAAGGCAACTCCCATCAGGCTCCTAGTTCTCCTGGCCGCCAGCATCTTGTTGGGAGCTTGCACGTCGCGCGACTCGGACCGCCTTGAACTACTCAACGCCTCCTACGATCCCACCCGGGAATTTTATGCCGAGTTCAACCGCGCCTTCATCCACCACTGGCATGAGGCGACCGGACAACGCGTGAACATCAACCAATCCCATGGCGGTTCCGGGCGCCAGGCCCGTGCCGTCATCGACGGTCTCGACGCCGATGTCGTTACCCTGGCACTCGCCGCGGACATTGACGCCATCGCGGAGCGCGGCCTCCTCCCGGCTCACTGGCAGTCGCGCCTGCCCGCGAACAGCGCCCCCTACCAATCGACACTGGCGTTCCTCGTCCGCCAAGGAAACCCGCGGAACATTCGGGACTGGGATGATCTCGCCCGCCCGGATGTCCAGGTCATCACGCCGAATCCAAAAACGTCGGGTGTCGCCCGCTGGAACTACCTGGCGGCCTGGGGATGGGCCTTGGAAGCCTTTGACGGGGATGAAGCGCGCGTCCTCGAATACATCCGCCGCCTCTTCGCCAACGTCCCGGTTCTGGACACCGCCGCCAGGGGAGCTTCCACCACTTTTATCGAACGACGCATCGGCGATGTGCTGATCAACTGGGAAAACGAACTGCTCCTGGCCATTCAGCGCTTTCCCTCCACACACGAAATCGTCGTTCCCTCGATGAGTATCCTGGCCGAACCGACGGTTGCGGTGGTCGACCGCAACGTCGATCGCAAGGGCACGCGCGCCCTCGCCGAGTCCTACCTCGAGTTTCTGTATTCGGACATTGGACAGAATCTGGCCGGCAAACATTTCTTCCGGCCCAGCAACCCCTTGTTTCTCCAGAAGTACGACCACCAGTACCCCAAGCTTCGTCTCTTCACCGTCGAAGAGGTCTTCGGCGGATGGGGACCCGCCAATGCCAAACACTTTCGCGACGGAGGCACTTTCGACCAAGTGTATCTCCGGCCCTGACAGGGCCCGACTCCACCGGCTCCACCCACTCCAGCCCTCCGCCACCCGCCATGCCCACGTCCCTCGCCACTCCGGCTGATGCGGTCGTTGCACCCCGCCGCATCAATCAAAGGGTCATTCCCGGCTTCGGCCTCTCCATGGGCATAACCATGGCTTACCTCGGCCTGCTGGTCATTATCCCGCTCGCAGGTGTGTTTCTCGGCAGTTTGGGAATGACTTGGGAGCACTTCTGGAACACCGTCACATCGCGCCAAGTGATGGCCAGTTACCGGGTCAGCTTCGGCGTTTCCTTCGCCGCGGCCCTCGTCAATGCGGTCTTCGGGCTTCTCGTCGCCTGGATCTTGGTCCGTTACCGCTTTCCAGGCCGGAAGCTGATCGATGGCATGGTGGACCTGCCCTTCGCCCTGCCCACTGCGGTGGCGGGGATCGCGCTCACCGCGCTGTATGCCCGCACCGGCTGGATCGGCCAGTTCACGTATTTTATCGGACTCGAGACCGCGTATTCAAAAACCGGAATATTCATCGCGCTGACCTTCATCGGCCTGCCCTTTGTGGTCAGAACGCTGCAGCCCGTGATCGAGGATCTGGATCCCGAGGTCGAGGAAGCGGCGGCTTCGCTCGGCGCTAGCAGGTTGCGCGCTTGGTTCACCATCATCCTCCCAGCCCTCATCCCCGCCCTTCTCACCGGGTTCGCCCTCGCCTTCGCACGTGGCCTGGGAGAATACGGCTCCGTCATTTTTATATCCGGCAACATGCCGCTGCGCACCGAGATCACCCCCCTGATCATTGTGAAGTTTCTCGAGCAATACCAATACGCGGAGGCCACGGCCGTCGCCACGGTCATGCTGGTGGTCTCATTCCTTCTCCTGCTTTTCATCAACCTGCTTCAGCGCTGGACGGAGTCGATGGGCCAGGCCCGTCGCTAATTCCCTTGCTCCGACACCGCTTCATCCCATGGCTTCGATCGTCACCAGAATCCGCGGTGAACCCCTCCGCAAATCCCAAAGCACCACCACCGAACCGGCCTGGTGCCGTCGGCTTATGATCGGGACCGGGCTGGTCTTTCTTCTCTTCCTGCTCCTCATGCCGCTGGTCGCGATTGCCTATGAAGCACTGCGCCACGGCATTGGCCTCTGCTTGGCCACCTTCGTCGATCCGCATGCCCGTTCGGCGATTCTGCTAACGCTTACCGTGGCCGCGATTTGCGTGCCCGTCACGATGGTGTTCGGCCTCGCGGCGGCTTGGGCAATCACCAAATTCTCCTTCCGGGGCAAAAGCCTGCTCACCACCGTCATCGATCTGCCTTTTGCAGTCTCGCCCGTCATCGCGGGACTCATTTTCATCCTCATTTTCAGCGGCACCCATGGCTACCTGGGGCCGTATTTGGAGGCCCATGACATTCGAGTCATTTTCGCACTCCCGGGGATTGCCCTCGCCACTTTGTTCATCACCCTGCCTTTCGTCGCCCGCGAGCTCATCCCCATCATGCAGTCGCAAGGTCGTGAAGAGGAGTTCGCCGCCCTTACTCTCGGCGCGGGTGGTTGGAGGACCTTTTCCCGCGTCACCCTGCCCAACGTCAAGTGGGGCCTGTTTTACGGACTCATCCTCTGCAATGCCCGCGCCATGGGCGAGTTCGGGGCCGTCGCTGTCGTCTCCGGCAACATCAAGGGTAAAACCAGCACCATGCCGCTCTACATCGAGACGTTGTATTTTGAATACAACTCGGTCGCGGCCTTCTCTCTCGCCTCCATCCTCACCGGTCTCGCCTTGGTCACGCTCCTCCTGAAGAACGTCGTCGAGTGGAGGATGACGCGCCGGCCTTCCTGAAGTTCACCCCTCACTAAAACCACCAACCTCATGAGCATTCGCGCCCTCAACATCACCAAATCATTCGGCCGGTACACGGCGCTGGACCATGTCAGTCTTGAAGTGCCGGCTGGCAAACTGGTCTCCCTGCTCGGTCCGTCGGGATCAGGCAAAACCACTTTGCTGCGCATACTCGCCGGGCTCGAGTTTCCCGATCCTGGCTCCGGCGCCCGGGTGTTTTTCCACGAGCACGAGGTCACCGCCACCCCTGCCGGACGCCGCGGTGTCGGTTTTGTCTTCCAGCACTACGCGCTTTTCCGTCACATGACCGTCGCTGACAACATCGCCTTCGGCATCCGGGCGCGGCCTCGCGCGCAACGGCCCGGCCAAGAGCAGATCCGCGAGCGCATCGCCACGCTTCTTCAATTGGTCCAGCTCGACGGGCTCCAGCAGCGCTATCCGAGTGAACTCTCCGGCGGCCAGCGCCAGCGCGTCGCTTTGGCCCGGGCCCTCGCCGTTGATCCAAAAGTCCTGCTGCTCGACGAACCTTTCGGCGCCCTCGACGCCAAGGTCCGCAAGGACCTCCGCCGTTGGCTGCGGCTGTTTCAGGAGGAGATCAAAATCACCACTGTCTTCGTCACCCACGACCAAGAGGAAGCCCTCGAACTGGCCGATGCCGTCGTCGTCATGAACAATGCCCGCATCGAACAGGTAGGCGATCCCCAGGAGGTTTACGACCGACCCGCTTCGCCTTTCGTGATCGAGTTCCTCGGCAATGTGAACCGAATCACCGCTGGCGCCGGCCATACCACCGGCAGCTCCATGGATGCCCTCTATGTGCGGCCCCATGACGTCGACCTCCAGCCTGTCCATTCCGCCGAGCGTCACCACTACGCCCTTGAAGCCCGCGTCCAGCACGTTTTTTCGGCCGGTAATTACGCCCGTGTCTCGCTCGAGGGCACCGGCAACCGCGAGCCCTTCGAAGCCGAGATCTCCCGCGCCCGGCTCAGTGAACTCGCGCTCAGACCCGGCGACCACGTCGCTGTCGTCTTCCGCCATGTCCGACTGTTCCCAAAAGGCGAATACATCGAGGCCGACGTTGATAAAGGTCGACTCGTTACTCCCTCCTTCGAAGGCACCGGCCCTGCTTGAAGCGGCACGACCCTATCACCTGCCAGATGGTTTCCCGCGCTTGCCTTCGTCACCGGGACTTCGACGCTTGCGGACTGGCCTGGCCTTGGCCTGCGACGTCGTTGGATGAAACGGGATGGGCACTCCGTCGCGTTTCATGTTCTTCATCGTCACCCCAACAATGTCCTCAAGCGAGTAACGGTCCAGAATGTTGGAGACCGCGTTGCGCACATCCATCATCAGCAACCGAAGCCCGCAGTGGTCCTCGTCCGGACACGTGCATCGCTGGTAGGCGCTCTGGCTCACGCAACTGATCGGCGCGAGCGGCCCATCGATGAGCCGGATGACATCGCCTACCACGATGGTGCCGAGCGGACGGGCGATGGCATAGCCACCGTATTTGCCCCGCTTTGTCGTGATGATGCCGGCCCGGCGCAAATCAAGCAGGATTTGCTCGAGAAATTTCACCGGCAGCTCCTCCTGCCGAGCCAACTCGCTGACTTGAATGAAATCCCGGCCCATGGACTGCGCGATGCCGAGATCGATCAATGCCCTTAATGTATACTCGCCTTTCTTGGATAACTTCATCGTTCTAATCTACTCTGCACACACCGAGAAACAGGCCGAATCCAAAATAAAGCCCAGCCGAACTAGCCAGCGTCCTCTAAATCAGACCGCCAAATCCAGAGCACATCCGTATCACCGCTGGCTTGGCGGGAACGGGGAATCCATACCGCTTTCTCAGTGTCCGCCGTGCCTTTGGTGCTCGTGCCCCACTGCCGCATCCTTCCGGTAGTCGAAGGAGGGCCGCTCCAGCACTTCGAAGCGCTCCTCCCCCTGCACGATGCGGATGGCCGCGTCGAAGGGCGGATCGCGGAAAACCTGCTCTCCGCTCCGCCCCGGCCAGCGCACCACCAGCCGCTCGATCCGGTCCGCGCGGCCCAGCCCGAGGTGGCGGCGAAACGGCGCCGACCCAAAGCTGCCCCCGCTGTGCAGGTGGGAGAACACACTCCGCGTCTCCCCGCCCTCCACGATGACCGCTTCGATCCGCGCCCCGATCGGCGTCCGCGGCGCCTCCACCCCAACCAGTTCCACGCTCAGCCAGCGGTTGCCGAATCCAGGGTTCTCAAAAAGTACGTTCGGGTAAGTGTCGCTGTCCGCGACGCCGCCGATGACGGCATATACGTCCAGCGCGCCACTGTGGTTGAGATCGCCGAAGGCCACCCCGTGGCCTTTCTGCAGGTGCCCGAAGCCCCCCGCCTCCGTCACGTCCTGAAAGCCCCGCCCGCGGTCATTGCGAAACATCCGGTTCGGCACGATGCCGTGAAAATCCGGCTCCCCGCTGCCAAGGTAGATGTCCGGCCAGCCGTTGCCTTCAAGGTCGCCATAGTTCGCCCCCATGGTGTAGACGACATGGTCGAGGCCGCGCTCCGCGGTGACGTCGCGAAAGGTGCCGTCACCCTGGTTCTCATACAGCCAGAGCCGTTCCGCCTCCCGCTCCCGGCCGAGCAGGTCGAGGGCCGCATCCCGCGAAACCAGGCTCCCGCCCAGCCGGGTCGCACTGTAACCGGAGACAAAGAGATCGAGCTGGCCGTTGTTGTTGTAGTCAAACCACCACGACGTGAAGCTCTCCACGGGCAGATGCACCCCCGCACGCTCCGCCACTTCCTCGAAGCGCCAGTGACCCTGCCCGTCCGGCCCGAGATTGCGAAAGAGGTAGTTGTGACCCTGCATATTGGACAAAAACAGGTCCATGAACCCGTCGTTGTCGTAGTCACCCCAGACCGCCGCCTTGATGTAGCCTTTCACATCGAGACCGACTTCCGCGGCCACATCGGTGAAGGTTCCGTCGCCATTGTTTCGATACAGCGCACCTGCCGCCCCCTCCCAGCGGTATTCCCCCGGCCGCTCGCCCGGCACGAGCAGGGCCTCTCTCCCCACGAAGAGGTCGAGCCGGCCGTTGTTGTTGAAATCCGCCCAGGCCGCCGTCTGGGTGGGGTGGAAATCGAGCAGGCCGGCTTCCTCGGTCACGTCGGTGAAAGTGCCCCCTCCGTCGTTGCGCAGGAGCGAGTTCGGGGTCCGCCCGAATTCCCGCTCCCAGCCGCCGCGCAGCACGAGGATGTCGGGCAGGCCGTTGTTGGTGGAGTCGGCATGGACGAGATTGAGGCCGCCGGTGATCCCGGTCAGGCCGGAAGCGGCGGTGTGGTCGATGAAGCCGCCGGCGCCGTCGTTGAGAAACACCCGGATCTGGTCCCGCAGGCCATAGGAGGAGACCACCAGGTCGAGCAGGCCGTTGCCGTTGAGATCCTCCATCACCACCCCGCCGGCCCGCGCGTCGACATCAATGCCCAGCCCGCCCGCAATGTTTTCGAAGCGGGGAAAATCGATCGGCGAGGCGAAGGTCTCCGGCGGGATCCGCCACTGCCCGGGCACGCCCTCCGGGTATTCGCCCAGCGTCATGTAGGCCACGTTGAGCAAATAGCGGGAGCTGAGGTCGTCCGGAAAGGCTTCCAGCAGGGGCAGGTAAACCGCGATCGCCGCCCGCGAGCCTTCGGCAAGCCGGTGGATGCCGCCACCCGCGATCGGGAAGATGCAGGACTCGGCATCGTGATGGTGGAGACAGTTCTGCACTTCTCCGTGCCTGAGGTTGGCCAGGGCCAGGTACTGCCAAGCTTCCAACAGCGTTTCAGGGTGAACGTGCTCGCGGTTTGGATACAAGATGGCGAAGACTTGGTAGAACTCGTTGATCGCCGCCATCGTGCTGCCTTCCGAGAGCAGCTCTTTACCGAGCAAAAACCGCAACCGTAGTTCTTCACCGAGATCGCTCTCCTCCTCCATCCGCTCCCGCAGGTACGCCACCCGCACCGCGCTCCGGGCATAGGGATTGAACGGGTGATCGACTTCCTCGGCCAAGCGCTCCAGCCGCTCCACCATCGCCCGCGTGCTCGCGGCCGGCTCGCGATGCCCGGCCGGTGCCACAACAGCGTCCGCGGCCTCAACCCGATGCTCGTGCCCGGGTCCGGTGTGCTCGGCATGCCCGTCGGGATGCCCGCACGCGGCCAGGAAAACCAGGCCTCCGGTCAGGACACCAAGGGTGGAGACTGCGGTCAAACAACGGGCCAAAACATCCGGAAGCATCGCGGTTGAGAGGGGTTCTGCCCGGCATCCTTCCACACCTGGCCGCGTTTCGACAATGCCAAAGCCGCGCCGGCTTCCGCCGCTTTTTGGTCGATTCCCGATCCGATTCTTCCAACTCTTGCCCGCGCCTCATGCTTGCCTCCCGTCCCCGCACCTCCGCCTCGCGCCGCCTCCGGCTGATCATGGCCGCCGCACTCCTCGGCCAGGCCGTCACGCTCGCCGCCCGGGTCACCAGCGAGCCCTTCGCCCCCCCCTCGCAACCCCCCGGCGACCACCCCGGCTTCACCCGCCTCACCCAGGACGAAAGCGGGTTCACCCAGGTCAACACCTACCGCGATCCGCGGGCCTGGCAGGACCGCTACCTCGCCGCCACCGCCGGCACGGTCGGCTCCGGCCTCGGCGTGGCCGACTTCAATGGCAACGGCTGGCCGGATGTTTTCATTGCCTCCCGCGAGGGCCAGAACCGGCTCTACCTCAATGACCAAGGGCGCCGCTTCATCGATGCCACCGAGGGCTCAGGCATCCTTCCTTCGCCCGACTGGACCACCGGCGTCACCATTGTCGATATCAACGGCAACGGGCTCCCCGACATCTACGTCTGCTATTTCAATGCCCCCAACCGCCTCTACGTCAACCAGGGCGACGGCACCTTCACCGAAGAGGCCACCGCCTACGGCCTCGCCATCCGCGATGCCTCCAACGCCGCTTTTTTCGCCGACTTCACCGGCGACGGCCGGCTCGACCTCTTCCTCCAGACCAACATCCTCGACGAACGCCATGGCGGCAACGGCCAGCCCGACCGGCTCTTCCGCAACGACGGCGAGGCCGGCTTCACTGAAGTCACCGCCGCCGCCGGCCTGCCCACCGGCGCCGCTGGAGCCACCCACGGCCACTCCGCCCTCTGGTTCGACTTCAACGGCAACGGTCGCGAGGATCTCTACGTCGCCAACGACTTCGCCACCCACGACTTCTTGTATTTGAACAATGGCGACGGCACCTTCACCCCCGCCGCCCACCGCCTCCCGGTCGTGCCCTACTCCTCCATGGGCTCGGATCTGGGCGACGTCAACGGCAACGGCCTGCTCGACCTCCTCGCCACCGACATGGCCACCCCCTCCTACCTCAAGCATGTCGAGTCCATGCTCACCAACGCCCGCAAGACCTACTGGCTGCGCCCCGGCTCCCGGCCACCCATGGTTATGAAAAACGCCCTCCTGCTCCAGCGCAGCCCCGGTGACTTCATCGACGTTGCCTACGCCTGGGGTCTAGCCGCCACCGACTGGACCTGGACCGCCCGCCTCGTCGACCTCGACAACAGCGGCTGGCCCGACGCCGCCTTCACCAACGGCATGCTCCGGCAGTTCCACAACGCCGACCTCAGCTACCGCCAGGACCGCATGACCACCACCGCCGCCCGCAATGCCGTCTTCCGCGACAGCCCCGTCCTCGCCGAGGCCAACCTGCTTTTCCGCAACCGCGGCGGCACCGGCTTCGAGCCCGCCAATGAGTCCTGGGGCTTTCACCATGTCGGCGTCTCCTTCGCCGCGGTTTTCTTCGACTTCGACCGCGACGGCGACCTCGACATCCTCTACACCAACTACGAGGAGCCGCCCACCCTCTGGCGTAATGACCTCGGCCGCGGCAACGCAGCCCAGATCCGCCTCGTCGGCCCCGCCCCCAACACCCGCGCCATCGGGGCCGTCGCCATCGCCCATTTCGGCGACCGCCGGCAGGCCCAAAAAATCCTCTCCAACCGCGGCTACCTCGCCAGCGACGACCCTCTCCTCCACTTCGGCCTCGGCGACCACGACCGCATCGACCGCCTCGTCATCCATTGGCCCGACGGCACCGTGCAGGAGGAGCAAAACCTCGCCGCCGGCCACCGCCACACCATCACCCAAGCCGCCGGCGCCTCCGCCCCGCCACGCCCCGCGCCCACACCCCCGGCCCGCTTTGCCCGCCTCGACTCCGCCAACGACGAAACCCTGC
>REEB01000083.1 GCA_007695295.1 Puniceicoccaceae bacterium | reverse complement strand
TACCTCCTCATCGAAGGACCGGTGGAATTCGCCAACATTACCCACGCCGGACCTTTCATGGCCGCCTTCCTCGCCGATGGACGCCGGGCTTACTTTGAAAATGACAACGGCTTGCGGCTGCACGTGGTGGAGGATTTCCCGGACTGGCCGCTGCCGCTTCTCGAATGGGGCGGACTCGACCATGGGCACCCTGTCCTTACTTTCCACGGTGCCCCCGGACTCCCCTATACCCTGCAAACATCCTCCGACCTTTCGACATGGCAGACCGAGGAAGTCCTGCATGAACCCGTCTACTGGACCGATACCGAAAGCCTCGGCACCACGCCGCGTTTTTTCCGCGCCCTCGTTGAGGATCCGCGCCCCGCACAGGCGGCCAGCCCCTCCCCGGCGAACCACGCCCACAACACCCTCCTGACCCCGCTGCTAAGCTGGACCGCCGGAACGGGCGCGACCTCGCACGATGTCTATTTTGGGACGGATCGTCCGGGTGCGTTCATGGGCAACCAGAGCGGAACCACCTTCAATCCCGGCCCGCTCCGCCCCAACACGACCTACTACTGGCGCGTCGACCAGCGCAGCGGGAATGTCGTCACCGAGGGCGAGGTGTGGCGTTTTTCGACGCCCGCGCGGCCCTCCGGCGTGACCTATGCGGGTGCCGGTGCCCCCGCCGCCTCCACCGGTCCCGTCACCCTTCCGCTGCCCGAGGGGTTGCTCCCCGGCGATACCCTCATCACCTTCCTGCAGACCTCCGGCCCGCACATTTACCTCGAAGACACCGCCGGCGGTCGCTGGCTGGCCCTCGCGCGCAGACTCTGGCCGGAACCGGCTGGATCGGGCGATAACAAGGTTCACCTGACGGCCTACTACTCGCGCTACGATGGGATCCAAGGCGCGCCCACAACCAACGACTCGGGGGATCACCAGCTCGGCGTCATCCTCGCCTTTCGCGGAGTCGTTAACAACGGCGTGCCGTGGGATGCCGTCGACAGCAACACACGGGATGATTTGAGCACGAGCGGCTTCATTCCCGGAGCGACCACCTCCGTGCCGAACACCCTCGTCGTCGGGGCCATGGCCACCGCCCTGCCCGATGCCAACGGAAGCAACAACTTTTCCGGATGGTCACCGCGCATAGCGGGTATGACCAATCTGACCGAACGGGTCGACGTCTCCACCTCGGCGGGCAACGGCGGAGCGCTCGGCATCGCCACGGCTGACTTCGCGCCCGCCGGCGTCTCCTATGGAAGAATCAATGTCGACCTTGCCGTGCCATCCCCAAGGGCCATGCTCAGCGCCGCCCTGCGGCCCGAGGTCGCGCCCGGATTGATCGAAGACGCCTGGCCGGAGAACGGAGCCGCCAAGGTCGGCATCACCGCCAGACTCCGCTGGACCCCCAGCCCCAACGCCGCCACCCGCGAAGTCTACTTCGGCACGACCAGCCCCGGCGCGTATCAAGGCAGCCAAACGGGCACCACCTTCGATCCCGGCACGCTCCAGCCCAACACCACCTACTACTGGCGCGTGGATGAGAAAAACAGCGCCGGCACGACCATTGGTGTCATCCGGAGTTTTTCCACCGGACCGACCGGAGCACTCCCCCAGCTCGTTGGCATGACGGCCGACAACGCCGCCACCGAACTGGCCATGGCGGGCGCACTGGTCGGGACGCTCACACGGGTCTTCAGCGACACCGTTGCGCCCGGCGTCATCATCGGGCAAAACCCGCCCACCGGCACCCTCGTAATGCCGGGCATGGTCGTTGACCTCGTCCGCTCGCGCGGTCCCGAAGCCGGTGTCGTCGTCTTCCCCAACGGACCGGACTTCCTCGAGGGCCGGGCCATTCCAACGCACCGGAACGTCTCGCTTGTGACGAGCAAAGCGGGCACCCTCCTCGCCTTCACCGGACACCGCCCCAACGGCCCGCCCGACGAAGACGGCATGCAAGTCCACCTGCGGCGCTCCACCGACGGCGGCGAAACATGGGGGCCCGTCATCATCGTGGCGGAGGACGGCATGCACCGCTGCGCCACCCAGGTGGCGACCGTCCTTCCGACCGGGCGCATCCTGCTGCTCTGGCTCTGGAACGAGTGGATTCCATCGGATGATGATCGCGAAACCCGAAGGGTTTATGTGACCCATTCCGACGACGACGGGGTCACATGGTCTGCCCACCGTGAAATCACCAGCCAGGTCTATCTCCCGGGCTGGACATGGTATGGCCTCGGTCCCGGCAACGCCTTTGTCAAGCAGCGCCCGCCCAATGCCGGCAGGATCATCATTCCGGCCCGCCACGGCCGGCGGGGTGCAAGCGGTCGCCCCCACATCATCTACAGCGACGACGGCGGAGAGACCTTTCAACTCGGCGGCACACTGGATCAGGGAAGCGAATCCACCGCTGCCGAACTGAGTGACGGGGGCATTCTTTTAAACGTCCGCCTCGGCAGAATCGACCACCGCTACGCCGGCGTGAGCAACGACGGCGGTCTGTCCTTCCCCATTCAATACACCGATTTCAGCCTCCCGGGCGCGGGTGCCTGTCAGGCCAGCCTCCTCCTCCACTCCTTTAATCCCGCGACCGGGCAGAATAACATTCTCTTCTCCAATCCCGACGATCTCGACGAACGCATCAACGGCACGATCAAGCTGAGCGAACTCGACGGTGCCCCCGGCACATGGACGCACAAGTTCCGCTACTCCGCCCCCGCACCCGCCTTCTCCGGCTATTCGGATATCACCGTGATGAACGAAGCCGGCGACATCGGTATCGTCTGGGAGTTCGGCTCCCACTACAGCAAACCCGAGCGCTGGGACGGCGGCGTAAAGTTCCGCGCGATTCGCTTTGATCAAATCGACGAGCCGATTCCGTGAGGGCAAAAACACCGCAACAACCCGGCCATGACGGAGCATGGCCCTCCAGCTTTGGCCAACCAATCCCTGGAGG
>REEB01000198.1 GCA_007695295.1 Puniceicoccaceae bacterium | reverse complement strand
CCGGTCCGGACGTTTCCAACCGGTTTGGGCCGGTCGATGGAGGCCTCGGTGGAAAACGAACCGGCCTCCAAGAAGGGTGAGATCCGGCTGATGCGCGCCTCCAGAGCCTCATGGGGAAGCTGCGGATGGCGGATGAGCGCGGGCTGGCCGACCTCCACTTGGCGGGCGAGTTGCTCGGTGAGCTGCACGCTGACGCGCACTTGGCTGAGGTCGCCGACGACAAAAAGGTTTGAGGAGCCGTCCACGCGCATGCCGATCTCGGCCCGGCGGCGGCCGACGACCCCGTCGATGGGGGAGCGGATCACGGTCTGGGTGAGCAGCCACTCCCGCTCCTCGACCGCGGCTTCGGCGGACTCGACGACAGCCTGGGCGCGGGCGTAGCCGGCCTCCGCGACCTCGACCTCGGCCTGGAGGCGGATGAGCTCGCGTTCGGTGATGAAGTCGCGGCGGGCGAGGGTGTCGGAAAGCGCGAGTTGGGCGCGCAGCTCTTGGAGCTGGGCCCGGGCTTGGTCGGCGGCGGCTTCCTGCATGCGGAGATTGGCGCGGGCCTGCCGGAGCTGTTCCTCGACTTGGCGGGCGTGGATGCGGACGAGCGGCTGGCCACGGGTGACGGCATCGCCGTTGTCGACCATGACCTCATCGATCCGGCCGGTCATCTCGGGAAAAATGACAACCTCGTTGCGGGCGCGCACGATGCCGCTGAGTCGTTGTTCCAGCGGGAGGGTGCCGGATCGGGTCTGGACGACCTCGACATACGGCAGCGGACCCCGCCGTTCGCCCGGGCCGGCGGCCGAGGTCGCGGCATCCGGCCCGCGTGAGCAGGCGGAGAGGAGCAGGGCGAGGCATCCCAGGGAGAAGACGGTTTGGTGCGAGCGGGTGGTGGGGGACATGAAACGAATAAACCTACAAGGAAGTCTGAAAAGCGCCATTCGGCAAGACCGGGACAGTCAGATAACTCCGCCGCGGATCGGGATGGAGTCTTCGGTGGGACGGCTTATTCCCGATTCCGGCGGCATTGACCGCTGGATATCCTTGGTATGGGATGGGCGGCTGTGGAGCCCCTTTCGTTAACTGTGTCCCTCGGTGAGCGTGCCTACCCGATCCTGCTCGGGCGGTGTGTGGAAGTCGCCCTGCATCAACGCCTCCAGGAGCTGGCCCGTGCGGAGCGGTCGATCGCGGTTGTCACCGACGACCGGATACGGAAGGAGCTGAGCGGCTTTTTCGGGACGGCCTTGCGCGGATTGGCGGTGCATGAAATTCCGGCCGGGGAGGCGAGCAAAAGCGGCCGGGAGTTGGGGCGGGCCTGGGAGTTTTTCGCCCGCGCCGGCCTGGACCGAAAAGGGGTGGTGGTGGCGGTGGGCGGGGGCGTGGTCGGCGACCTGGCGGGTTTTGCCGCCGCGACCTACCTGCGCGGAGTGGATTATATCCAAATTCCCACGACTCTGCTGGCAATGGTGGACAGCTCGGTGGGGGGAAAAACCGGGGTCAACCTGGAGGCGGGCAAGAATCTCGCCGGCGCCTTTCACCAGCCGGCGGCGGTCTTCATCCAGAGCCGCTTTCTGGAAAGCCTGCCGAAGCGCGAATTTGGAGCCGGGATGGCGGAGGTGATCAAGTACGGCCTGCTCGGCGACGAACGGCTCTTCCGCGAGCTGGAGGACGGCCTCGACCTTTCACCGAGCCACCCCGATCTGCCCCGGATCATCCGCACCTGCTGTGCGATGAAAGCGCGGATCGTGGAGGCGGACGAGCGGGAGACGAGCACGGAAGGCGGGCGGGCCCTTCTCAACCTCGGCCACACCTTCGCTCATGCGATCGAAAACGTGGCCGGCTATGGATCCTATCTGCACGGGGAGGCGGTGGCGGTCGGCCTGGTGGGGGCGGGCCTGCTCTCGGAGGGTTTGGAACGGGTGCCTCCGGGCCTGGCCGACCGGGTGCGGCGGGTGTTGCAGGCCTATGGGCTGCCGGTGCGGCTGGTGGAGCCGTTGCCTGTGCCGGCCCTGATGGCCGCGATGCGCAAGGACAAGAAAGCGCAGGGTGGGGTGCCGCGCTTCATCGTGCTGAAGGCGGTCGGCCAAGCCGCGTTGCGGGACGGGGTCTCCGAGGCGATGGTGGCGAAAATCTGGACCGAGCTGGGGGCGGGGGCCGCTTAGGCGCACCGAGCGCGCAACGTGCCATGGGAGCGATCGACGAGTCCATCGTGCGGGAGTACTTCGAGCAAAACGGATTTTTCGTCCGCCAAGTGCGCAAGTACCAGGTCCAGTCACGCAAAAAAAGCCCGGAGGAATCGATCGACCTGTTGGTTTACAATCCCCGTTACGTGCGGGGTGGTCGGGCGCCGGAGTTTTTTCTCTTCAGCAGTGAACTTCCGTACGTGCACCATGCGGTCCTGAGCATCAAGGGCTGGCATACGGCGGGGCGTTTCAACCCCACCATGCTGCGCAACAGCCCGGAGATCTTCCGATTTCTGGAGGAAAACGTGATCAAGAAAGCGAAGGAACTGTTTCCCTCCCCGGAGGAAGCCGGAATGGAGGAAGCACCGGAGTCGCTCATGAAAATCCTCGTTGCTCCCGGGCTGCCGACACAGGAGCCCTTCAAAAGCCAGAGTGTGGCCTTGTTGAAAGAGAAAGGCGTGGATGGGGTCATTTCCTTCCGCTCCATCCTGCTCGATTTGATTGGGCGGGTGGAAGTGAACCTTAATTACGGCAAGTCCGAGTTGCTGCAGATCCTGCGGCTGCTCAAGCATTATGAACTGCTCAAGGAGCCGCAGCTGGAGTTTTCGATCGGCGTGGACCCCGGGCGGCGGCGGTGATTTCGGAGGGGCGAGCATTTTGAAAAACCGATTGCGGGATGGTCGGCTCGTTTTATGGTGCGGGCGTTCATGACCGTCACTGAAGCCATTCGCAGCCGCCGGGCGATCAAGGGCTACGATCGGGATTTTGTCATGCCCGAAGCCGACCTGCGCCGTTTGTTCGAGCTGACCGCCCTCAGCCCCTCCTCCTTCAACCTCCAGCACTGGCGGTTTGCCGCCGTCACGGATCCCGCGGTGAAAGAGGCGCTCTGCGAGGCGGCCTGGAACCAGCGCCACATCCGCGATGCCTCGCTGGTGGTGGTGGTGGCGGGCGACCCCAGTGCCCCGGATCGGGCGGCGGACTATTGGCACGCGGCCCCCGCCGACGTGCGGGACAAACTCGTGCCGATGATCCAGGCCTTTTATCAAGACGCGGGCTTTCGGCGCGATGAAGCCATCCGCAGCGGCGCGCTCGCTTCGATGACCCTGATGCTGGCGGCGCAGGAAATGGGGTATGCGACCTGCCCGATGATCGGCTTTGATCACGCCCGGCTGGCCGAGATCGTGGCATTGCCGGAGGGCTGGGTCCCGATCATGCTGATCACGGTGGGGCGGGGCAATCGTCCCCCGCATCCCCGGTCCGGGCAGATGCGGCTGCATGAGTTGGTCTTTCGGGACCGCTTTGGGGGACCTTCTCTGTTCGCTGCGGAGGCGGCGGAGCCGCGGCCATGATCCACCCCGGCGCCTTGGTGGACGCGAGCGCCCGGATCGCGGCCGGAGTGGATATCGGGGCCTTCGCGGTGGTGGAGGCGGACGTCGAAGTGGGGCCGGGCTGCCGGATTTCCGATCATGCGGTTTTGCGCAGAGGTACTGTCCTGGAAGCGGAGGTGGCGGTGGATTCTTTTTGCGTGCTTGGCGGCCTGCCGCAGGACCTGAAATTTGATCCCGCAACGATCAGCGGGGTGCGGATCGGCGCCCGGACTGTTCTGCGGGAGGGTGTGGTGGTGCACCGGGCGACGCGCGCCGGCGGTGAAACCCGGATCGGCGCCGACAGCCTGTTGATGTGCGGCTCGCATGCCGGGCACGATGCGGTGGTCGGCGACCGCGTCATCCTCGGCAGCCATGTCCTCCTGGCAGGCTTTGTCACAGTGGGTGACCGGGCGATCCTCAGTGGCGGAGCGGCGGTCCACCAGCACGGGCGGGTGGGGGAGAGCGCGATGGTGGCGGGCCTGAGCCGGATCTCGGTCGACGTGCCGCCCTTCTGCCTGGTCTCTGAGCGCAACCGGCTGCACGGGCTGAACCAGGTCGGGCTGACGCGGCAGGGCCTGCCGAGGGCATCGATCCGTGAACTGAAGGCGTTGCTGCGGGAACTGTATGCGGGGGGCTCGCCAACCGCGGCGGCGGTGCGCCTGCTGGAGGCGGGGACGGCGGCGACCCCCGAAGGCCGCCGGCTGCTGGAGTTTTTCTCGGAGCGCGGGCGCGGCTTCAGCCGGCCGACTTTCCGGGCTGGTGGAGCGGAGGCGGACCCATGAAGGCGGCTCCGCTGGGCCTTGCCTGCGGTGATCCGGCCGGAGTGGGTCCCGAGCTGGTGGAGCGCTGGTTGGGTGAACGGCCGGATGATGCCCCGGCGGTGGCTGTGATCGGCCCGAAGTCCTGGGTGAGGAAACTGGGGGATCGCCACGCCATCCCCACGGTGGCGGTTGAGGATCCGGACAGTGCGGTTGAGCCCGGACGGCCGAGTGTGGAAGCGGCCCGGGTTGGTTGGGCGGCCTTGGAGCGGGTGGCGGCCGGATGTGCGGCGGGGGAGTTCCGGGCCGCGGTGACCGCGCCGGTCGGGAAAGCCTGGCTGGCGCGGGCGGGTTTCCCCTTCCCCGGGCAGACGGAGTTTTTCGCCAGTCGCTGGGGAGGCGAGCCGACGATGGCTTTTGCCGCTCCCGGGCTGCGGGTGATTTTGGCGACCTGGCACATCCCGCTGATGAGTCTCCCCCGGCACCTCGGTCCGGTGAGCTTGGAACGGGCGGTCGGCCGCGCGGCCGAGTTCTGCCGACGCTCGGGGGTCGCAAGGCCGCGGATCGCGGTCTGCGGCCTCAATCCACATGCCGGCGAAGGGGGGCTCCTGGGGACGGAGGAGGTGGAGTGGATTGATCCCTGCCTCGACCGACTGCGGCAAAGCCATCCCGGCCTCAGTTGTAGTCTTCCTTCGGATACGGTTTTCCGTCGGCATTTGGACGGGGAGTTTGATGCGGTGGTGGCGCTCTACCACGACCAAGGGCTGGCGCCATTGAAGGCGCTGGCCTTTCACGAGGCGGCCCAGGTCACCCTCGGCCTGCCCTTTCTGAGGACCAGCCCCGACCACGGCACCGCCTATGGTCTGGCCGGGAGCGGGAAGGCCGATCCACGGAGTTTCACCGCCGCGGTGGCGCTTGCCGAGCGGCTTACGGGGACGGAAAAGTGAAGGCCGGCGGTTGCCTTTTGCCGCCGGAAGTCGTACAAAGACCTTTCACTGTGTTGCTCAAAACCCATGCCTGAATCACCAACCCTGACCCAAATGCCGGAAGGCGTGCGCGAAGGCGATGAGCGTCTCGTGCGGCTGACTCCCGCGGCGGTGGCGAAAATCTCCACCTTGCAGGCCCGTGAAGGCGCCGGCGACTTCCTGCGGATCGGGGTATCGGGCGGTGGCTGCAACGGGCTCAATTATCGACTGCGCTTTGTCGGCGAGCCGAAGCGAGGCGACATCCTGGTGCGCTTTGGCGAAGTGGCGGTGCTGGTGGACATGAAAAGCGCGCTCTACCTCAAGGGAACGACCCTCGACTATTCCGACCGGCTGGTCGCGGGCGGGTTTAAGTTTTCCAATCCCAACGCGACCTCGAGCTGCTCGTGCGGCGAGAGTTTCAGCGTTTGATGCTGTTCCCTGAGGACCCGGCAAAAAGGGTTGAATCCCGCGCGCGTTTCCTTCAGATCATGCCCTCAGATCGAATCAAACCCTGTCGTGTCGACAAACCACTGAATGCCTAATCCCTCAAGCTCCGGACGCTCCCGGCGGCCACTTTACCGCAGCAGCCGCGATCCCCACGCCAACATACGCCGCAACCAGAGAATCCGGGTTCCCCAAGTCCGGGTAATCGGTCCTGACGGATCCCAGATCGGTGTCTTGCCAACGGAAAAGGCGCTCGCCTTAGCCGTGGAGGCGGGTCTCGACTTGGTGGAAGTCGCCGCCCAGGCCACTCCACCGGTCTGCCGGATCATGGATTTCGGCAAATACATCTACGAGCAGCAGAAGAAGAGCAAAGACAGCAAAGGCGGCTCGAGCAAAATCAAGGAAGTGAAATTCCGCGTGCGGATCGAGCAGCACGATTACGAGACCAAGCTGCGGCACGCGGAGGAGTTTTTGGACAAGGGCAACAAAGTTAAGCTCAGCCTTTCTTTTCGTGGTCGTGAGATGGCGCACACGGATCTCGGGTTTGTCACCATCAACCGGGCCATCGCCGATCTGCAGCACATCGCCACCGCCGATGCGGAAGCGCGGCTGTCGGGCCGGAGCATCACGGTTATGTTGTCCCCGTTGCCGGCCAACCGCCGCAAGCTGAAGTTCAACCTTCCCGAAGAGGCCGGTGCGCCGGAAGGCGAAGACGATTAAGGGGGCTGGCGGATTTGCCCCTCGTTCATCGATGCATGAACGATTTGCGGGCAGAACCCTGCTGGCCGCGGTCCTCGCCGCTGGTGCGTCGGCGCTGATCTGGTTCAGTGCGTGCACCACCACTCCAGAGCCCGGCCCGGTGGTGGAAGTGGCGCCCGAGGAACTGCCGGAAGAAGTCGGTGCCAAAGGCGCCGATCCGGTGGAAGTCTCCATCGTGGTGGAGGCAAAGCCGCCGCCACCCCCGCCAGAGTATCACGGGGTCGAGTACACCGCCGTCACCTCGGCCCTGCCGGGCTGGACGATGGAGTCGCTGCCGGAGGAGGATCCGCCGGTCTCGCGCTGGACCAGCGGCCTCGGCGGCGAGTGGATCTTTGCCGCGGACAGTCGGGCTGCTCATTTCCGCGGGGTGCGGGTCTGGCTGAGCTGGCCGGCGGTCTTTGACGGGAAGTCTTGGCTGGTTTCCCGGCCCGATGTGCAAAGCACACTGGCGCCCCTGTCCGCCGCCGTCGTGACAGATTACTTTCCCACCCGACAGCGCACGATTCTGCTCGACCCCGGACATGGCGGGCGCGACACCGGGGCGCGTAACGAGGACCTCGACATCATGGAGAAAGACCTCGCACTCGACTGGGCGCAACGGGCGGGCCGACTCTTGGAAGCCGACGGGTTTGCAGTGGTTTACACCCGCTATGACGACCGCTTCGTGAGCCTCGAAGACCGGGCGGCCCTGGCCCGGCGGAATGCGGCCGACCTGTTTATCAGCCTGCACTTCAATGCGGCCGGTAATCCGGATGCCTCCGGCATCGAGTCCTTCGTGCTCACGCCCGCCAGGCATCCCTCGACCAACAGCGGCGGCAACGGGGAGACGGGCGCGCTGCCCGGCAATCGGCTCGATGATCTCAACCTCCTGCTCGGCTACCAGTTGCAGGCGGCCCAGCTACGCCGGACCGGATTGAACGACCGCGGACTGCGGCGGGCGCGTTTCACGGTCTTGCGTGATTTGGAGTGTCCCGGGGTCCTGCTCGAGGGCGGCTTCCTTTCCAATCGCCAGGAGGCTCGCCTGATCGCCACGCCCGGCTATCGGGAACGGCTGGCCGAAGCCGTGCGCGAAGGCGTGCTCGACTACTTCCGCCACCTGCCGGAGCCGCCGCCCGAAACCGGTCGCTGAATCCGCGTAAGCTTGGCTCCGGCTCGATGCGCCGCGGGGGTGTGCAGGCGGCACCGGTGCATCGATACTCTTGGCTCCTCGCATCGCGGGCATTCCAGACTCGCCAACGGGGTTTCATTGCGGTAGCGTTTTCGCCTTTTGCAGCATGATCCTACCGAAAGCATCCCGCCTCACACCCGAGCAACTCCGCGAAGTCACCGAGATCGTCGAATCCTTCGGTTGCCATCTGCAGACGATTGTCGGCACCACCCGCACCATCTACGCCATCGTCGGCGACGAGCGCCACGAGTTACTGTTCAGTCGGATCGAGGGTCTGGCCTACATCGACCGGGTCGACACAATCCAGTCCCCGCACAAACTAATGGACCGGCGCTCGGACCTCGCGACGCACCGGATGCGGATCGGCGGCGTCGAGCTGGGCAGGGAGCTGCTGGTGATCGCCGGCCACTGCACGATTGATCCGAAAAACCCCAATTTATTTTATGAAACCGCCGCCGCCCTCAAGGAGGCGGGGGTGCATGTCCTGCGCGGGGGTGTGTGGAAGCCGCGCACCAATCCGTATTCATTTCAAGGAGACAGCCGTTCCCTCGACATCCTGATGGAGGCGTCGGCCCGCACCGGCCTGCCCGTGAACACGGAGGTGATGGATGAGATGCACCTCCAGGCGGCACTCGGCGCAGGGGTCGACATGCTCCAGGTCGGGACCCGCAACGGCCTGAATTACTCCCTCCTCCGTCATATCGGCAAGGCGATCGTCGCGCGCAAGACGCTCGTGTTGCTCAAGCGCAGCCGGCACATGGCGCCACTGGACGAGTTCATCGCCGCCGCCGAGTACATCACTCATTTCGGCAATCCCAACGTCATCCTCTGCCCGCGCGGCACCATGCCGGCGTTGGACGGTTACCGCAACCATCCCGACGAATCGATCATTCCCCTGCTCAAGGAGAAGACGTGGGCGCCGGTGGTGATGGATCCCTCGCATGCGGTGGGACGCTCCATCTATGTCGAAGGGTGCTGCCTGGCGGCAGTGGCCTACGGCGCGGACGGACTCTGCGTGGAGGCGCACATCAAACCCGCCGCCGGCATCGGCGACGATCCGAAGCAGGCCGTCACTCCCGAAGCTCTCGCCCGCCTAGTGGAAAAGGCCCGCGCCATCTGGGCGCTGCGGCAGTCTCCGGGCAGCCCGGCGCCGGCCGGCGAACCCGCGGGCACCGCGGTCTGAGCGAAGGCGTCTCCGGACCGGTGGCCGCAATATCCTTCGAAATTTCGCTTTACACCCCTGCGGGGGGCGGGCACTACTGACCCTTTTTCCGAACGAATCGATCCCCTCATCACCCTATGGGCAACCTGAAGAAGAAGCGCCGTCTCAAGATGTCGAAGCACAAGCGCCGCAAGCGCCTCAAAGCCAACCGGCACAAGAAGCGCACTTGGCAGAAATAGCCGTCTACGGCCCAATTTCGGCGGTGGCGGCCGCACGGGTTACGGTATAGCCGCCGGCTCTCAACTTTTCGACGAGGCCGCGGTCGCCGACCAAGTGCCCCACGCCCACGGCGACGAAGAGTCCACCCTCTTGGCTCAGCTCACGCTGGAGGCGGCGTGCCATGGTCACATTGCGTTCGTAAAGGACGGCCTCCAGAAAACGCTCACCAAGCTCGCCTTCACCCTGTTCTTCAAGCAGCCGGAGAATCCGGTCGGCATCTCCGCTGGCGTAGGCTTCGACGGTGGCGCGGTAGTTTGGATAGCCCTTGCGCCGTTCCTCGAGGACCTCCCGCAGGAAAGTGACCGCATCGTCACCGATGACCCGCTTGAGCACATCGAGCTGTTCGGCGATGGTCTCGAGGGGGAAAATCCGGATGCGGTGCTCCACCGCTTTCTGGAAAAGCCGGAAATCGATGGACTGGAAGAAGTTCTCGTCTTGGGGAGCGACGAACATGAAAGCCGCCACGGCCGGCTGCAGTCGGTCGAGGAGAAACTCCGGGACCCCCTGTTCACGGCCGGCCGCGGCCAGTTCCTCCCAAAGTTCCGGGGGCAGGACATCGGAGAGGGGTTGGGCGTTTTCCTCCATCATGGTGGAGAGTGCCTGGGCCATGGTCTCGGGTGACAAGTCGATCTCCGGGAGAAACATCCGGGCCTTGGCCAGGGCGGAAGTGACCGAATCCGGGAGAGTGCCGACGGCCGGATCGGAGCTGTGGATGGTGCCGAAGAGGTAGCTCGGGGGATCGCTTTCCACGACCCAGAGAAAGGGGTGGCTCTCGGTCTGTTCCGCCCTCAGGAGCGGCAGGGCCAGGACAAGCAAAGCCAGCCGGGCGATCAGCCGGAGGTTGGCGAAATGGGGTCGGGTCGGGGTTTTCATAAGGGCGGGAGCAGGGAATAACTTTTAAGGGATTTGTGGCGGGCGGCGTTCAATCTTTGGACGTTTGGGCCGATTCAAAGGCAGTCCTCCTGAGTAATCCTGCGGAGGTGAAAGGCTTGCCTCACGTCCATGCTAAAATCCAAAAACAAGGAAATTTATCTCGAAGTCAACGACGACGCGCTGCTCCTGGCGGTGGCCCAGGCCAGCGAGGAAGGCTGCATCGTCGAGTCCATCGAGCGCATCCCTTCAAACGACCAGGCCGCCTTGATCCAAGCGCTCAAGACCGCCACGCGCACGAAGGAAAATACTTACTTCCAGGCCGTTTGCTCGGTCTATCCCAAGGAACGCCTGCTCCGGCGTACGGGGATCGACCTAAAGCGCCTGCGTGACGGGGGGCAAATAGCCCAAGCCCTGAAAGAGGACCTGGAAATCGACCCCGGCCAATATTCGCTCTGCCTGCTCTCGCCAAAGGACGGGCGCGATCTCGATCCCACCAGCGACACTGATCGCGAAGTCCTGCTTTGCGGCGCTCCCACCGCTGCGATCAACCAAGTGCAGGAGCATTTGCTTGGCCTGGAGGTCTATCCGACCCGGCTGGAGATCGGCACGGTCGCCCATCTCGGCGCACTCTGCGAGTACCTGCGGGCGGCGAAGATCGAGGAGCCCGCCCTCGTGCTCGAGGTCGATCAAAACCTCACCGGAGCCTACATCGTTTCCGCCCAAGGGGTGGAGCTTTCCCGCCTCATCCACTTCGGCGTCGAATCGATGATCCCGATTGTCCAGAAGGAGTTGAGCCTGAAAGACGAAGACTCCACCCGGCGGCTCTTTTTCTCCGGAAGTTTCGATTTCAGCGGCATGGGTCCGGTGCTGCTGCGCCGGCTCTTCCGCGATCTCCAGTCCTCCCTCGGCTTTCACGAAGTCCAGACCGGCCAGTCCGTTGTCCACTTTTTCTGCACCCGCATTCCGGGCGGGTTGGGCTGGTTCCAGCCGGTGGTGGCGGAAGGCCTGGGACTGAAGCTGCTCAAGCCCGACTACAACCTTTGGCTTCAGACCGCCCGCATCCAATTCGCCGACCCCACCATGGCCCAGAGCGTCGACGCCAACAGCCAGGGACTGCTCGCGCTGATGGGCCGCTATGACCACGGCACCCATGAAAAAAACTAAATCCAGCTTACGCCTCGAACCGCACTGGCATCCGAACTTTCGCAATGCCGCCGCCCTGCCGGACCTGAAACTGGTCCGGACGCACTTTTTTGTGAACCTAATCTCCGGCATCGTCGCCCTGGTGGTTCTGCTGACCGTCGGCTACCGCGAGTATTACGCCTTCAATCTGCGCGCCAGCGCCGCCGACCTCACCCAACAGCAGCAGAATTATGCCGCTCAGAACCGGGCCGCCCTTGAGCTCCAGGCCTCCCTGACCAAGGAGGAGAGCAAAGTCAACGAGCTGGCGGACTTTGCCAATCAAAGCCTGCCCGGGTCCGGGTTTCTCATCATGCTGAGCGAGACCCTGCCCGTCGGCTGCCGGATCAACAATCTCACCCATCAGTCCCACGAAGTCACCCTGCAGGGCGTGTATACAGGAAATGCCGACGAGGCCACCGAGGGGGTTTCCGCCTATCTGGATGTGCTCCGCGGCCATCCCGAGGTCACCTCCCGTTTCAACAACGTCTCGCTCACTTCCCTGGTCCGAGATCCGCGCGGCCAGGGGCTGGCCTTCAGCATCACCCTGACCCGCCCCCAGGAAACCCGCACCAACGCCAACGACAGGAGACGGCGATGAACGCCCAAGCCCTTCTATCCAAACTCAAGTCCTTCCCGCTGGCCACGGCCGCGATCCTTCTCATTGTGGCCGGTGGCGCCGTCATCGGGCTGCGCTGGAATGTGATCTCCGAACTCAAGGAGGAAAACACCCGCCTGGAGCGCCAGACCAGCCAGATCCAGGCCAATGTCCGCCACGGATCCACCCTGCCCAAGACGCTCGAGAGTCTCTCCGGCTGGACCGCCGATCTTGACGCCCGCCTCGTCAACGCCTCCGACCTTGCCGGCAATCTCCGCTACTTCTACCGGCTGGAGCAGGAATCGGGAGTACGGATCAGCGATGTCCGGCAGACCCAGGCGACGGCACCGACCCGGGCCCGGGGACAACCGGCGCCACTGTATCAGAACGTCGGCTACACGGTAACGGTGACGGGGGACTACGCCTCCGTGATCCGCTTTCTCGACATGCTGGAAAACGGAGAGCACTTCGCCCGCCTCACCACCTACACCCTGCAGCCTTCGCGCACGCCGGGCCAGTCCGCCGTGACCATGAACCTCAACCTCGAACTGCTCGGACAGTCATGAAAACGCGCCTCCCCGTCACCCTGCTGCTGACCGCCTTTGCGGTCATCCTCGCCCTTCCTCCGGTCGTCCATGGCCAGAACAACCGCCGCGTGATCGACACCGCCGCCCAGGAAGCCCTCCTTGAGCGCGCCGAGGCTCTCATTGCCCGCAAGGAGATCCGCCCGGCGGAGGCGCTGGCCGCGCTCATCGACCCTTACTTCCCCCGCTACCAAAAGGCCGAGGAAGAGAAGCCCAGCCAGCCCCGCGGTCCCTCTGAAATGGAGATTCTGACGGCCGCCTCCGCCCAAATCCGGCCCAGCGGTTCGGTCACTCTCTCGGGCAGCGATTTTCTCCTCCTCGGAGAAAAGCGCTTAAGGCAGGGCGACGTGCTCACGATAGAATACCTGAACCAAAAGTATCCGATCACCATTGCCAAGTTCGACAGCCGCTCCGTCACCCTGCGCTTCAACCAGCAGGAGATCACACGCAACTACCGCTGATTTACCAAAGCTCACCATCATGAAAACCCGACTGACTCTCTTCCTGGCCGCCTTCGGCCTCATCGCGGGGACCGCGGTCTCCGATTTTGTCGACCAGCCCGAAGTCGACGCGACCCCGGATCTCACCGAACAAGCCGAACCCGCCTTCGACGAAGCAGCCTTTGACGAAGCCATCAGTGAACCCGTGCCGGTGGCGCCGAGCGCCCGTCTCGTCACCGAAGGCGAGGCGCCCCGTAGCGAGCGCGTGGATACGGAACAGGAAACTCTCTCGGTGGATTTCCCCAACGAAGAGATCCGCACCGTGCTCCGCAATGTGGCCGATCTCTTCGAGCTGAATTTGGTCGTACCCGACACCCTCGTCGGCCGGACCTCGATCAAACTGCGCGACGTGACCTGGCGGCAAATCTTCCGGGTCGTGCTCACCCCGGTCGGCTACGACTTCGTGGAGGAGGACAACATCATTAAAGTGATTTCGCAGGAGCAGCTCCGCGCCGAGCCGCCGCGCACCGAAGTCTTCATCCTCGGCTATGCCCGCGCAGCCGATGTGGCTCCCGTTCTCTCCAGCATGGTCGACAGTGGCGCCGGTGGCCGCGTGCAGGTCGACAACCGCAGCAACTCCCTCGTCGTGACCGAGCGTCCCACCCGGCTGGACCGGATCCGCCCGATCATCGAGCAGCTCGACAAACCCACCGCCCAGGTGATGATCGAGAGCAAATTCATCGAGACGACCAACCGCGACGTGCACAACATCGGCGTCAACTGGGCTTCGCTCAGCGGCTACAACGTCAGCGCCGGCCCCGCCAACCGCACCTACCTGCGTGAGACCACCCAGGAACGCATCGATTCGCCGCTGCCCACACCCTTCAACGCCCTCGACAATCTCACCCGCACCCAGCGCCTGAGTTCGGCTGTGTTCAATGCCAGTGAGTTCGAGGTTATCCTCAGCGCCCTCACCACCCAGAACGAGACCCGCCTGATCTCCAATCCGACCGTGGTGACATTGAACAATGTGCAGTCGATGATCTCGATCGGCGAACAGTTCCCTGTGCCGCGCTACACTTACAACCAAGAGCGGGGCACCTTCGAGGTCACCGGTTTCGACTACAAGGACATTGGCATCATCCTGCGCGTCACCCCGCAGGTGAACCACCTCGGCATGATCAATCTCAAGATCGATCCGGAAGTCAGCAGCCGCAGCGGCACGACCAGCTTTGGCGGCGCCGGTGGGGCCGAAATCCCGATCATTTCCACCCGCCGCACGTCCACCCAGGTCAGTCTCAAGGATGGTTACACCATGGCTTTGGGCGGCCTCATCGAGAGCGTGACCTCCCAGGCCTCGACCAAGGTGCCCTTGCTGGGAGACATCCCCGCGGTCGGACGCCTCTTCCGCTCCAACAGTGACCGTGAAGATTCCCGCAACCTGCTCGTCTTCATCACCGCCCGCACCCTCCAACCCGACGGGGCCACCTACCGCGATGTCTTCGATCCCCGCGTCATGCGCCAAATGGACATCAAGGAGTCCGATCTGCCGGGCTACCGTGAATCCAGCCAGGCCTTCGAAAGCATCGATGGTGACTTCAGTTCGCCCTTCGAGCCGGAAGTCGAGGAGCTGGCCACCGCTCCGGTCAGGCGCTTCCCTGTAAAGTAACGGCGAGGGAACGCCGGTGCGGTGCCTGCCGGTGCTCCCAAAGGTAAACCCCTTGCCAGGTGCCCAAGAGAAGCCGTCCCTCCGCAAAGGGGACGGCTTCTGACGTTCGGGTGAGCGCCATCTTGAGATGGGCCGGCATGTCGTCCGGTCCTTCCAGGGTGTGTTCGTAGGCGGGGTCGTTTTCCGGGGCGAGGCGGTCGAAAAAGCGCTCCAGGTCGGTGCGAGCGGTGGGGTCGGCATTTTCCATGATGACCAAGCTGCAACTGGTGTGGCGGCAGAAGACATGGAGAAGCCCGTCCCGCAGGCCGCTTTTTCGCAGCGCATCCGCCAGTTCGGAAGAGATCTCATAAAGGCCGCGGCCGCGGGTGGGGACGGTCAAAGTGTGTTGGACAAGCTTCATGGGTGGAGCGTTGGCGGGATCAGTCTTGGCGTGGGGTGAGGCGGTAGGGGGTTTTGAAGGAAAGATTGACGCCGTGGGCGCGGATGCTGAGGTGAGTTCATCAGTGCCTCCCATTTCGTACGTAAGTCTTAGATCACCAATGGATAGATTGCTGGCTTGGGTTTCCCGCGACCCATCTTAATCGTAATCCTGCTCGTAATCCTAATCGACAGTTCGAGTGCACCTTTGCCAGCCGCATCCATGAAGAATCATCTGGGTACGGCGCAGGACCTGCGGAAGAACGGGAAGTGGGATTACGATAACGATTACGATTAGGATTATGATTACGAGAAGGATGACGGGCTTGGACAGGGTGTCTCAATGTTGAACCCAGGAGGAGATTTCATAAAGGCCGCGGCCGCGGGTGGGGACGGTCAAAGTGTGTTGGACAAGCTTCATGGGTGGAGCGTTGGCGGGATCAGTCTTGGCGTGGGGTGAGGCGGTAGGGGGT
>REEB01000195.1 GCA_007695295.1 Puniceicoccaceae bacterium | reverse complement strand
TTTTGTTGTGTCCTTATGTGGCCGCCGTGGACCTTGGGGTGGAGGGTCTTGACGCGGCCTTCCAACAGTTCTAGGAAGCCGGTCCAGTCGGAAACATCAATGGCCTCGAGGCCCTTATCGCGCGGGGTGTGGGCGGTCCCCCCCGGTGGAGAGGTGGCGGTAGCCGGGGTCGCCGGCTAAGTCGACGAGGCCGGATTTGTTGCTGACTGCGAGAAGTACAGTTGGTTGCATCCGTGCGAGCATTCGGAGGGTCAGCCGGGACAACAAGAGGAAAATCGGACACGAGTGGCTGCCAAACCGGCGCAGGCCGCCGGTCCGGCCTGGAAGCGAACCCGGCCACGCCGGCAAACGGTGTCCCGCGTCTTCCTTCTGGTGGCGGCGCCACTTCCGGCGGCGGACGCGAGGGAAGGGGAAAACTCCAGCAATGGGTCATGGCGGTCTGCAGCTCGGTGATAGAAATCCGGATACGAGAGGAAGGAAATCTTTGGCGAATCGAGGTGGAATTTGAGCAGGTGGAACTCCGGCCCGATCGCCAGTCGCGCCTGCAGCTCGGCGCAGACCTTCCGCAGCATCGGCGGAAACCGTTCGCTGGGATAATTCGAGCAGGTAAACCGCTCCCGGCAACCCCTTCCCGAACGGATGCGCCTCCATGGCCTCTCGAAATTCCTGAGTGGTCCGTCAGCTTTTCCCTTTCAACAGGCTCAGGGCCGTGAGCTTGCCGAAGGGCAGTGTTTCTCAGCATTGAGGCTTCGCCGATGTCTCCCACAGGCGGGATCGTAGCAGCGAAATCGCCTCCGCGCCGTCCGTCTGTCCGGCGTCGACGGTCATTTCGGTCTATGGAAAGAAGGCAGCTCCATGTTGCAGCTCACTTCGTCCAAAGTCGTCAGGCCGTGGGCGACCTTGTGCAGTCCCTGCACGTGAAGCGGGGTGTAGCCGGCCTTGAGCGCGTGGCACGGCTTGGCGCGGTCGGCGATCAGGTCGCCCAGCTCGGTCGTGACCGGCAGGTACTCCATGACCACGATGCGGCCGCGGTAGCCGGTGTGGTGGCGGCTTTCGCATTCGCCGGCCGCCGGAACCTGGCCGGAGGGCGGGTGGGGGACCCCTAGGCGCTTCAACACCTCGCGTTCGGCCGAGGTGACAGGGCGCGGCTGGTGGCAGGATTGGAATAGGATCGGGTGGAGAAGGAGTGGCTCCGGGCTCAGTTGTTGGCGCAGGTCGCAACGTTGGCCGACGCATTGTAGGTCAAGTCGGCCTTGGCCACGCCGCTCACGCAGAACGTGACGGTGAGCCTGCCCCGGGCATCTCCGCTGGTCTGGAGCACGGCGACACCCGATTCATTGGTCACGGCCGAGACGCCGGATTGGTTGATGGTCCCGGTGAAGTCGCCGGTCACGGTGGCATCGGCCACGGGTTCGCCACGGTTGTTGACGACCGTCACGGTCGCCTGCCCGCGCCTCCTGCCCTGACCGGTGTTGACGGCAATTACCTCGATCGAGGCAACGGACACGGAGGTGTCCGTGGAGACGGCCGGAGGCGGCAGCGCGGGGCCGCCGGTCAGTGCAACGAGATTGTCGGGATCGAGCACGGCGCCCGTCGTCCAATCGAACATCAGGCCGGCGATATCCCAGTAGACGGGCTTCAGGCCCCGGCTGTTGGCGGCATCGACAACGTATTTGTGGAAAAAGGTGCGCGAGGCGACGTGCAGGTCGAAATCGGCGTCGGTCAGGTCGGGCCGTCCGGGGCGTTTGATGGCCGTGAACTCACCGAGAATCACGGAGATCCCCCGGCTGACGAACTTGTCCGCCATTTTCTGGAACTGCCCGTCGACATGGTCCTCCTGGCCCCAACTCGTGTTGCGGTCCGGCCGGTCCGGGTGGTAGTAATCTTCACCCCAGAAATAGAACGTCTTGCCCCACCATTCGTCCTTGGACATCAGCGTCCACGGCTACGGATCGTAATAATGGACTTCGAAGACCAGACGGTTCGGAGTCGGATCATGCGGAAGGTCTGTAACCAAATCGTAAGAGAGGTCGATGTTGGTTTTGGGGCCTTGGACAACGAGCCAGCGGGAGGCGTTGTTGCCGCCGGTGGCGCGGACGGCGTTGATGAAAGTCTCGTAATACGTCATCAGCGTGGCCCACTGGGCGGCCGTTTCACAATGAGGTTCGTTGGCTCCTGCAAAGAGGAGCCGGTCGCCGTAGTCAGCGAAGGCGCTTGCGATCTGCGTCCAATACGCGTGCATCTTCGTGTCGATGACGGGATCGACCGTGTCGGTGATATTGTTTTCCAACCAGCCACTGTCCCAGTGGCAGTTAAGGATGATGTAAAGGTCCCGTGCGTAGGACCAGTCCACCACCTCCTTCACGCGGGCCATCCACGCCGGATCGATCTCATAGGTGGACTGGTTCGCACGGTTGTCCCATGCCGCAGGGAGGCGGATGACATTGAAACCGGAGTCGGCGACTGAGTTGATCAAGGCTTGGGTGGCGGGCGGCCCCCAGGTTCCTTCGCCATCCGGAGGCTCCAGAGTGTTTCCAAGATTCCAGCCATAGGTGGGCGTGGGTAGTTGCGCGACGGCGGCGGCGGTGGTGAGCAACAGCAAACAAGTGATCGTGACGATCAGAGTAATCAATGGTTTATACATGGGACTTTATCAATGTGGTGGAGGTGCGAGGGGCGCGACGTGCGCGCAAGGCGATCGGACCCTGTGGTTTCGGGGGGACTACTGCCTGACCCGGCTGATCGGAGACGAAGTACACGGATCGGCCGCCGAAAACGTTGCGGTAGCCTTCCGGCGCGCGGATTGTGGAGGTGACGGTGAAGGGTCCGGTCGGCGAGTTGTTTACAGCCATGGCGAGGGGCGAGCCAACGATTTGGGTGAAGTGGCAATACCTGTCGTCCACCTCAACCAAGTCGGGCGTGTGGATTTCATGCCTGGACCACGGGATGTCATCGTTGCGGCCCTCGATAGCCCGAGAAGTGAGTCTGCTTCATGGAGATGAGATGAACCGCATGCCCTCCGGCTCCGCAGGTGCTTAGTAATAGCGGGGATCAACCAAGCGATAGACCATTTCATCCCGCGTGAGGATGGCGACATGTCCGTCGAAGAAGCCCAGTTTCGCGCGACCCGAATCGCGCTCAAAGTCGATTTGACCGTGCGAGGTTCCGTAGTTGGGCCCAAGAATTCGGGTTGTATTCGCTTCGGTGGGATTGGGCAGTCCCCAGATCGTGCCGATCCCGAAGTCGCTGATATAGGGCATCTCCCAGCCGGCTTGATCGGTTTTGTCCGTCCAATTGTCGGCGAAAAAAACCGTGTGTGATGGATTGGGTAGATTGCTCAGCACGTTGAAAGGCTGCATGTCCTGCTGCCACATGAGCTCCGAGAAGTAGATCCCGATGGCGGCGAAGTGCAGAGGAATCCGATTCGGAGGCATGGGGATCATCGGATCAAAAAACAGATCGTGGCGAATGGTGTTGCCGGTTCTGGCGATGTAATCGGACAGGACTTCCGCATAAAAGACGTCATCGACCGTCGTGTTGGTGAACCACCGGCCACGGTTGTCCTCGGCATAGGCGAGCCCGGCAAGCGTGAGTTGCCGAAGGTTGCTGACCCCCTGCGTTCGTCTGGCGGTCGTCCGCACCTTGCCGACGACCGGGATGAGGATGGCGGCCAAAATGCCGATGATGGCGATCACGGTGAGCAACTCGATCAAGGTGAAAGCGCGATGCGGAAGGCGGGAACGGGCGGAGGGGGCGTTTGGCGGGGTCATGGCGATGGTGGTGCAGGTGGTTGACTTGGAGGTGCTCCCCATGGGGGCAAGGGGACTTCTGGTTCGGTGCCGGTCGCGGGGTTTTGGGAAGTGGCCGTTGACTCAAACCTCTCCGAGATTTTCGCCCGCAGTCAATCAATCCAGGAGCCATTTGGATTGTAATACGGACAGATGTTGCGACAAACATATCGGAAACAGCCGAAAGCACCTATGAATGCTGGTCATCCCATGATTACCCTATAAAGATTTAACGAACAATCATTCGCCCGCTTGCCCCTGAGCCGCCATGAACGCTTCCCGCCCCGCCTTCAGTCCCGTCGAACTCGCGCTCCAACGTTATGAGGTGTTGGTCGGACAAGCCATGGCGACGCCTCGTAATCGCCTGCCTTCCGAGCGGGAATTGTCGGCCCGGTGGGGTTTGAGCCATGCCGCCGTCAACCGGGCTGCCCATCGGCTGCTCGCGGCCGGGCGACTGCGCCGGGAGGGCTATCGCCTCTTTCCTGTGCCGCACGAAGAGACGCTGCCCTTGGGCTCGAAGATTGTTGTGCTCTCACCGCGCCCCCTGCGCTTCCCAGGTCTGTCCGTCGAGGCATCCCGGCAGGGATTCCAATTTGAAGAAAAGGTCTTCGAGGGGCGCGATGAACTGAGGCACCATTTGCTGGCCGCCGCCGCGGACGGCGTGAAGGGGATCATCATGGGGCTCAGCGACAGCGGCTGGGAATGGGACGCCGAGCAGGACGAACTGAAGCGCCGGCACATCGCCTGCGTTGTTTGCGACGAAGCGCCGGCTGGAGTTTCGCTGGTCGGCCCGGATTGGAAACAAGCGGGGCGCATGCTCGTGTCGCACCTGTCAACCAAGGGCCACACGGAGTTGGTCCTCCTTGGCTCGATGAAAAGAGCGCAAAGGACGGCGATCCTGCGCGAGGGTTATGAGCAAGCTTGTCTGCGGCTCCGCCTCAACGCCTCCGCGGAGCGATGCGTCGAAGCCTCAGCCCAGACACCGGATGCGGTCGAAAAGGCATTGGTTCGGGTGCGTCACCAATGGCCGCAAGTGACGGCTGTCGTGCTTCACGCTCCTGACCTCCTTTCTCTATTTCTTGCGGCAGCCCGTCGCCAATCGCTTCGTGTCCCCGAAGATCTTTCGGTGGTATGTGTCGACGATTCGACTGCCGCGCGCTCAGCCCGGTGCCCGGTCACATGTGCGGCCTTCGACCGCCGAGCCCTGGGTGAACTGGCCCTTCACGTATTGGTTCGTGACATGCGGCTGATCCGCCGTCCGGGCCGGCCTCCTCCTCGGCAACGTATCCGACTAGAACCTTTCTTGGTGGAACGGCAATCGGTCCGTCCTCAAGGCGGAATCCTTGTCTCACCCTACGCTCCCGGAGCCAGCCGGGCTTGGGCACGAGACCGCGCCACCCGCATCCACGAGGCGGAAGACCTGCGCCTCCGCCCACACCGCGTCGCCGGCGAAACGAAAGAACGGCACTTCATGCCCCTCGACTTGCATCGCTTCGCCAATCGCTCACTCACCCGGCAAAACGGCTGGCTGGGCCACCAACCCTTGCTGCACCTTCCTCCGGGCCGGTTGGGTGTCCATGGCGTACCCTTTGAGATCATCGACGAGCACACCACTGGCGGCGCGGCCGCCATCGTCCTGCGTTCCCAACGGCCACTCACGCGGGCGGAACGCCCACTTCCCGTCACCATGACGATTCCGGTGGCCCGGGCCGTGCGCGCCGTTTATCTTCTGCATGGCTGCGGTTACGCCGCCGAGTGCCAAGCGTTCGCATGGTACGACTTCATTCTCGAAGGTCGCCGTCCGATTTCGGTGCCCATCGCCGCACGAGGCCTTTCCACGCCGCCCCGTGACGCCCTCCCGCCCAACATTCAGGACTGGTTGAGCGACTACCCCCAGTTCGACGCCCCCGGAGTCAAACACTTCGCTGTCACCGCCGGCGGCGATCCGTTTAAGTACGAGCGATATCTCTACACGCTGGAATGGGTGAATCCACGCCCAAGCGACCCGCTTCGCGAGATCAGGCTGTCGTCGAACCCGGCGTTGGACACGACGCTTGGCGTGCTCGCCATCACCCTCGTCACTGCTTGAGGTGCACCGCCGCCACGGAGGCTCGAAACACCGGCTCGGTCGGGAAAAGCTCCACCGAACGTGGAGCAGCGGCCCCCCGCGTCAGTTCGAGCAGGATCTCAACGGCTCGTTGGCCCATTTGTCGCAAGGGCTGACGCACTGTACTGAGCTGCGGCACACAGGTGCGGGCCAACAAGGTGTCGTCAAACCCGGCCACCGAGACGTCGTTGGGCACGCGGAGCCCTGCCGCCGTCAAGGCTTCCATGCAGCCAAAAGCCACGCCGTCGTTGGCGCAGAAGATCGCAGTCGCCCGTTGTTTCACCGGCGTCTCCGCCAACCACTGGCGGGTCGCCTCACGGCCTTCGGGAGTGGTGAATCCCGCCACCCGCACGAGCCCGGGATCCAAGGCAAGTCCCTGTGCTTCCAAAGCCCGACGGTAGCCTTCCATCCGGCGCTCCGACCCGCTCAGTCCTGGAGGGCCGGCGAGGTGCAGAATCCGCCGATGTCCCAGTTCGATCAGCCGGGTGACCAGCGCACAACTTCCTCCCTCTTCATCGGATTCGAAGTCCACGACGCCCTCGATCGGCTGATTCGAGTGGATCGCGACCATGGGCGTGTGGGTCGGGAGCGTCGAAACGACGTCGGCGCTGAGCAGCGGCGCGATCATCAGCAGCCCGTCGATCCGGCCGTCACAGAACCCGGCGATCCGCCGCACATCCCGATCCCAGTCCTGCAAGGTGAATACGGTTGTGCTTTGCCCGTGGCGGGACGCCGCCGCGAGCACACCGTTGAAGACTTCGAGGAAGTAGTGATTGAGATCACCACTTTCGACGACCGCCACGACTCCGAGTGAGTTCATCCGCCGGCCGACCAACGCTCGGGCGGCCGCGTTGGGCCGGTAACTGAGCCGGGCCGCCGCCTCCAAGATCCGCGCCCTGGTCTCCGGCGAGATTCGGGAAGACGTCCGGGCGCCGTTCAGCACCGCGGAAACCGCCATGGCCGAAACCCCGGCCTCGCGCCCCACGTCGCTGAGGGTGGCGGCCCGGGCGGGTTTCTTCCTGTTCGGGTTACGAGGCACTACCCACCCATCTATGGCGGAGCGGGAGTTTTGCCAAGCCCCCACGCTCCATCGTGGAATCCTCGCGTGGATGCAGAGGGCAGTCTCCGCTCCGCTCCCAGCGACGTCCGACTCACCTCCCCAGAAGACGGACTGGAGCTGTGGGCGGGAGCGATTGACTTCACCCCCGACGGACACCCTGTCTCCCATCAGATCAATGACGCGCCCAGCACCCAGGGCGCATCCAACGCGGAGGTCATCATCCCCTTGGAACTTGGGCGTGCCGGCCTCTGGATAACCATCAATACCGCTCCGATCGCCAACTACGCCAACCTGATCGCCCAAGCCGCCGGTATTCAGGTCGGCGTTTGTTTTGACTGGGTTGACCGTCCCCCCTCCGACATCGCAAGGATCTGGTAGGGCACCCAACTCCTCCGAAACTCATCCAACACGGGCTGGATGACGATCGATCCGTCGGCCCGGGCCGGCGGCTACGACCTCCTGCTTCGGCGCATGGAGCAGTCGTGACCGGTCTCGTGCTCACAGTCCACCCGTCGCCTGGGGGCATGAAATCGGCATCGACAGCCCGTGGGCCAGCCGCAAGGTTGGCGGTCGGGAACGGTTGCGCTTCCCTCCGGTCCCGTCCCCCTTCCCCTAACGAATGCAGCCCATGATGTATCGCTTCTGTTTATCCTCTCTTCTCTTCGTATTCGCAGTTCTGCTCACGGCGGCCGTCTCCCTCCAGGCCGAGGAGGAGCCGTTGGGCATCCGCCTCGTTTCCTGGCAGCCGGTGGAAGGCGGTGAGGCGGTGCCGTTCAGCGGTCCGAATTTTCTCGAAACCCTCTATCTGGAGCCGGGCGAGCGCTTTGTCCTGAGCGGGTTGGAATCGGTTGCACTCGAAGCCCGGGAGGAAGGCTCGGAGGTGACGTTGGCCTTTTCGGAGGAAGGCGCTGCGCGGCTGGCCGCCCATTTCGGCGAAGTCGAGGGACGGCGGATCGCGGTGTTGGCGGGTGCCCGGGTGGTGGCGGCGCCGCTGGTCCGGCCGGACGCGGGGCTGGACGGCGCGGCGTTGAAACTCACCATACCTTGGTCCGGGCGGGAAGCGCTCGTCCTGGCCAACCGCATCCGGGCCACCGCCGGGTTGGAAGAGAAGCCACTGCCCGAGCGACCGGCGCCACCCCCGCGCGATCCTTTCCCCGGCCTGCTCAACGAGGCCCGAATGGCGATGAGCCGGGGGGACTACGGGGAGAGCGAGCGGCTCTTTGCCCAAGCGGCCGAGATGCGGCCGGATGTGCCCGAAGTGGTGGCCGGGCACGGGATGGCCCTGGCGGCACTCGGGCGAACGGCCGAGGCGCGGACGGTTTACCAACGGGTCCACGAGTTGGTCACACAGGCCGCTGAAAACACTCCGGGAGACCCGAACCTGGCGGTGATGAAAGCGGTGACCCTGATTCTGCTCGACCGTAGTGAGGAAGCGGATACAGTGGTGGAAGCGTTTATCGAGGGCGATCCGAGTGAAGATGCTCTCCGGGCGATCCGGTTTTTCCAGAACAACCTGCCCCAGGCTCGGGCGCAGTTGGCGGCCTTTGTCGCCCGGGAGAAGGAGCAGGAGTAAGTCCGGGCGGGGCTTGTCCGGTGGATTCAGTCCGGGCTTGACGGCCCGGCGTTCTCCTGCTGGAGTCCCGGCCTTCCGGGGCACTTCCGCTCCCGGCAATCTGAAAGGAGCCATAACATGTCCGCCGTCATCATCATGAAAACCCGTCCCCCCGGCGCCGGCTCCCCCACGCGGTTCAGGTAAGCACCTGCTGCGAATTCCAGAACGAAGTGAAGCCACCGTCGGGTGGCTTTTTTTGTGCCCGCGGACGGCGGGCGACCCGCGCCCGGCCCGTGTGCCGGAGCGGCGGTTTCTCTCGGTCAAGCTGCTGTTGAACTGTTTGTTTGTCATGAAAATTTCCTTACCAGGCTGGAGCTCCCGTCATGCCGGGGCGTTTCAGCCCTATGCACTGCAAGGCATGAAACCGGCCCGGGTGTGCGCCGAACACCGGGGCGACTACCGGGTCTGGAGCGAGGATGGCGAGTGCATCGCCGGTTGCTCCGGCCGCCTGATCCACCAGGCGCAGGACCGGCGCGACCTTCCCGCGGTGGGGGACTGGGTCGCGGTGGAGGCGTGTCCGGGCGGGACGGTGGTCATCCACGGGATCCTGCCCCGGAGCGGGATCGTTTCCCGGCCCGACCCGGGCAATCCGAACCGCGAGCAGATCATCGCCGCCAACGTGGATCTGCTTTTTCTGATCACCGGGCTGGATGGAAACTTCAACCTGCGGCGGATCGAACGCTACCTGGTGGTGGCGAAGGAGAGTGGGGCCGCCCCGGTGCTGGTCTTGAACAAAGCGGACCTATGCACGGAGAACGACCCGCGCCTGGCGGAAGTGGAGCGCATCGCCGGGGGCGCACCCGTGGAGTTGATCAGCGCGGAGACGGGTCATGGCCTGGAGGCCTTGGCCGTGCATCTGGCCCCGGGGAAAACCGTGGCGCTGCTGGGGTCGTCCGGCGTGGGCAAGACCACTCTGGCGAACCGCTTGTGCGGGGCGGAGCAGCGGGCGACCGGCCCGGTGCGGGTGGCGGATGCACGGGGACGCCACACCACGACGGTGCGGGCCTTGCTGCCATTGCCGGGCGGAGCCCTGCTGCTGGACACGCCCGGCATGCGGGAACTCGGACTCTGGGCTGACGGCGGCGGCGTGGAAGCCGAATTCGCCGACCTCGAAGGCCTGGCCAGGCAGTGTCGCTTCACCAACTGCCGGCACGACGGCGAGCCGGGCTGTGCGGTGCGGGCCGCGCTGGAATCCGGGGCCTTGGATCCGGACCGGCTGGAGAGCTGGCGAAAACTCGCGCGGGAACAGGCCCGGGCCCGGCAGCGGCAGGATGCTGTCGCCGGCCGGGAAGCCAAGGCGCGGTGGAAAACGATCGCCCGGCAGCAACGTAAAGCGGCCCGGTTTCGCGGGGGATGGGAGGGATGAGGCAGGGGGTGATCCAGGCCGGGCAACCGGGGAAGCGATCAGCCGGCGGGCCGGGGATGCTGCCGGATGCGGTTGCCAGCCCAGGGGAAAGGAGCAGACTGGCCGGAAATGGTAGTGATCCTCCTCATCCTGGGCATGGTGCTCTTGGCCGGGGCCGGCTGGGCGGCTCTCCGGCTGAAAAGCCGGGTCTGCCTGCGCCGCAAGGACTGCTGCGGGCGAGGTTGCGGCTGCCTCTTCCCGGTGCGGCGTCCGGGGCGCTGAGGGTTGCCGCCGGCAGGTGCCGTTTACTCGTGGTGGAGGGCGTCGATGGGGTCGAGGCCGGCGGCTTTCCAGGCGGGGAAAAAGCCGAAGGCGATGCCAATGGCGGCGCTGATGGTAAAGGCGAGGGCGATGGCCTCCTGCGAGACCAGGACCGGCAGGCCGGCTTGGGCGGAAACCAGAGCGGTGGCGCCGATGCCGAGGGCGACGCCGACGAGCCCGCCGATGAGGCTGAGGAGGACGGCTTCGGTCAAAAACTGGAGCATGATATCCTTGCCGTGGGCGCCGATGGCGAGGCGGAGCCCGATCTCGCGGGTGCGCTCGGTGACGCTGACGAGCATGATGTTCATGATCCCGATCCCACCGACGAGCATGGAGACGCCGGCGATGGAGGCGAGCAGGGCGGTCATGACGCGGGAAGTCTCGGTGGCGGCGGCGGCGATTTCCTCCTGGGTCTGCACGGTGAAGTCGTTTTCCTGGTCGGGGGCGAGGCGGTGGCGCTCGCGGAGCAGGTCGGTGATCTTGAGCTGGGCGATCTCCATTGCGCGCTCGTCGAAGACCTGGACATTGATGACCATGGCATGGGAGCGGCCGGAGATGCGCTGAAAAGCGGTCGTGTAGGGGACGATGATGATGTCGTCCTGCACCGAGCCCATCAGCGACATGCCCTTGCGGTTGAGCACACCAATGATGGTGAGGGGGAGGCCGCGGACGCGGATGGTTTCGCCGATCGGGTCGGCCCCGTCGAAAAGTTCATCGACGATGGTGAGGCCGATGACGGCGACCTGGGCCCCGGTGTGGACCTCCTCATCGGTGAACATGCGGCCGGACTCGAGCGGCCACTAGCGGATCTGGAGGTAGTCGGCGGACTGGCCGTAGATGCGGGTAAACCAGTTGCGGTTGCCGTAGACGACCTGGCGTTGCGAGCGGACCTCGGGACTGGCGGCGACGACCTCGGGGATTTCCTCCTGGATGGCGATGGCGTCTTCGACCGTGAGGGTGTTGGCGGAGCCGCCGCCGATGCTGACCCCGCCGAGCTGGCGGCTGCCGGGGAAAACGAGGACGACATTCTGGCCGAGGCGATTGACCTGTTCCTCGACCTCGGCGCGTGCGCCCTGCCCAATGCTGACAAGGGAAATGACGGCTCCCACGCCGATGATGATGCCCAGCGCGGTGAGCAGGGAGCGGAGGGCGTTGCGGCGGATTTCGCGCAGGGCGATGATGAGGATGAAGAGCAGTTTCACGGCAGAACGGGCTGGGGATCCTCGCGGTCTTCGCGGGCGCGCTCCTCACGCAGCCGGGCGACCGCCTCCGCGGCGGAAGCGGGAGTTGGGACGGGTTTGTCGGACTGGAGTCGCCCGTCACGCATGACGAGGATGCGTTTCACGAAGCGGCAGATCTCGGGCTCGTGGGTGACGAGGAGGATGGTGAGGCCGTCTTGGTTGAGCTGTTGAAAAAGCTGCATGATCTCGGCGCCGGTGAGGGTGTCGAGATTGCCGGTGGGCTCATCGGCGAGGAGGATCGACGGGCGGTTGACGAGGGCGCGGGCGATGGCGACGCGCTGCTGCTGGCCTCCGGAGAGCTGGCTGGGGTGGTGGCTGCTGCGGTCGGCGAGCCCGACATCGGCGAGGGCCTGGAGGGCGCGATCCCGCATCTCGCGGGCCCCGACGCGGTCGGGGTGGTAAAGCATGGGAAGCTCGACGTTTTCGAGGGCGCTGGTGCGGGGCAGGAGGTGGAAGTCCTGGAAAACGAAGCCGATCTTGCGGCTGCGCAGGTCGGAGCGGCCCGCCTTGGAGAGGCGGGCGACCGGCTCGCCATCGAGGAGGTAGTCCCCGGAGGAAGGCCGGTCGAGGCAGCCGATGAGGTTCATCAGGGTGGACTTTCCGGAACCGCTGGAGCCCATGATGGCGACAAACTCGCCCCGCTTGACCGTCAGCGAAACGCCCCGCAGGGCGTGAACCTCGGCGGCGGTTCCGGAGCTGTACACCTTGTGGATGTCGCGAAGGTCGATGACGGCCATGGTGGAGCGAGCCTAAAACTGGGCCTGGCGACCCTGGAAGAGGGAAGAGGCGCGGGAGCGGTCGTCCTGGGTGCGGAGGGTGAGGCCGGTGGCGAGGCGGTCGCCTTCCGAGAGGCCTTCCAGAATCTCGGTATGGAGACCGTCGGTGATGCCGGTCTGCACGGCCACCGCTTCGAGGGCGCGTTCATCGCTTTGAAGAAGCCGGTACACGACCCGCGCTCCCTGGTCCTCGGCATCGGCCGGGGTTGGCGGCCGGAGATTGTCGGGCAGGCGGGCCCGCAGGGCGGTGTTGCGCAGCCGGAGCACATCGCGCTGCTCGTCGGTGATGACATGGACCTCGGCGGTCATGCCGGGCTTGAGGAGGAGTTCGGAGTTGTCGACGTGGATGACGGTGTCGTAGGTGACGACATTGTCGACGTGGATGGGGGCGTTGCGGATCTGGACGACCTGGCCGGAAAACATCCGGTCGCGGTAGGCGTCGACGCGGAAGTCGGCCCGCTGGCCCTCGCGGATGCGGCCGATGTCGGCTTCCGTGATGCGGGCGTTGATCTTCATGCGGGAAAGATCCTCGGCGATTTCGAAAAGGACTGGTGCGCTGAGGCTGGCGGCGACGGTCTGGCCGACATTGACATTGCGGGAGATGACAATGCCGTCGGTGGGCGAGACGATGGTGCAGCGCTCGAGTTCGAGGCGGGCGCGCTCGAGTTGGGACTCGCGGATCTTGACGGAGGCGGCGGCCTGGAGGACGGCGACCTCGGAGGCCTCCATCTCAGCGGACGCGATTAGTTCGCCGCCGCGCAGGGAACGGGAGCGCTCATTGTTGACCACGGCGAGGTCGTGGGCGGCGCGGGCGCTGGCCAGCTCGGCCTCGGCGAGGCGGACGGCGGCCTCGAAAGTGGAGCGGTCGAGCCGGGCGACGACCTGGCCGGCGCGGACCTCGGTGTTGAAGTCGGCCAGCAGTTCTTCGATGATACCGGAGATCTGGCTGCCGACTTGGACCCGGCGGACCGGATTGAGCTGGCCGGTGGCGACGACGCTCTGCACGACGTCGCCGCGGTCGACGGCGATGGTCTGAAACGGCGGCGGGTTGCCCTCGCCGGAGCCGGGCCGCCAGCTCATGAAGCCCCAGGTGACAAGGGCGAGGGGCACGAGCAGGAGCAGCCAGCGGCGGAAACGGTGTTTGGGTGAAGCAGCGGTCATGAGGATGCGACGGGCAGGTGGTGTCGCGGATTACACACTATACCACAGTCGGGGATCAAAACGAGAGCCCAAGGTTCCGATTAGGAAGATTCGAAGGCTTGGAAAAGCGGCGCGAGCGGGGATGGCGGCTCAATCGCCGGAAGCGTACGCCTTCAGGATGCGCTCGATGAGGTTGCTGGAGGATTTCCCCTGAACCATGTCCATGAGCACGACCCGGCCGCCGCGGGCCTCGACGAGATCGCGGCCGCTGACGTAGTGGGCCCAGTCGGCGCCTTTGACGAGGATATCGGGCTCGAGGGCGGCGATGAGGTCGCGGGGTTCGTCCTCGTCAAAAACCACGACCAAGTCGACGGCGGCGAGTCCGGCGAGGAGCAGCGCGCGTTCGGGCTCGGGCACGATGGGGCGTTTGTCGCCCTTGTAGCGTTTGATGGAGGCATCGGAGTTGAGGCCGACGACGAGGGCGTCGCCGAGGCGGCGGGCCTGGGTGAGGTAGGTGAGGTGGCCCGCGTGGAGGAGGTCGAAAGCGCCGTTGGTGAAGACGATCGATTTGCCTGCGGCGCGGAGTTCGCGGCAGCGTTGGGCGGCGGCCGGGCGGTCGAGGAGTTTGGCGGCGTAGTCGAAAGGATCGGCCATGGCGCAGGAGCTTGGCCGGGAGCGGGCCGGGAAGGCAAGCTGCGGGGCGCGGGGACGGAGGGGGGATGGGGTGGCCTCTTTCGGGACCGCCCGGCGTCGTTGTCGGTCGGGCGGGGGGAGACAAATCTCGTTGACAGCCGGGAGGCGGGAGGGCTTGGTTTTGGCTTCGTTGCCGGTGGATCACCGGGACCCATGCGGTCGCTTAGCTCAGTTGGTTAGAGCGCCTGCTTCACACGCAGGAGGTCACAGATTCGAGTTCTGTAGCGACCACCATCTTCCTTTTTCCGAAGCCGTCATTCCCCGTGGGGCTGGAGTTCGGACATCGTTGAGCACCCAAGGTGCGGAAATTCCATAGCCCAGCCCAACGGGCTGGGTGATCGGGCAACACGAGGTAGCGGCCTGAAAGGCTGCGATTCACGAATCGGTCCGCCATTCTCGATCCCACACCCAGCGCTCATCATGGGTGATCTGGTAAAGGAGGAATAGGGACAGGCTATTCGTGGATCCTGCGGTCGCGGGGCAGGTGATTAGAGTGGCGGGAGCATCTTGCTCCTGTGCGGCGGGCAAATGGTCCACCTGCGCCGCAGGCGGACTCCGGCGTGACCGCCTTCGCTCTCCGCGGCCCTCCGAGCGAGAGCTGCTGGCACCCCTCCGGGGTGCGTTGTGGGGCGGGGGTGTGACCGGTGGTGTCGCTACGCTCGACCACCGGCTACAGGCTGGCATCCCTCCGAGATGCACTGGAGATTGGACCTCATTCAGTACCAAAGGAGCGGTAATTCCACAGCCCAGTCCGAAGGGCTGGGAATCCGGATGAGAAGGAGTCTGCGGCCTGAAAGGACGCGATTCGGGCGGGAGTGGTGCGGCCCGGTCCAGCCCTCGCCCTGCCACTGGGACTCGTGTCCGTGGTCGCGCCGGTTTTGCGGGGCGGTGATGTGGGGATGGATGGCGACATCCCCGGCAAGGTGGTCATGCGCGGGCAGGTCCGGATAAACCAGGTGGAAGCAATGGGACTTGGCGCCGGGCTCGAAGTGGGCCGTGCCGGCTGCCGGGTCGAAATTGACCGGTCCGGTCGTGCAGTGGACCGAAATGAGGACCGCCTGCCCGTAGGCGGACCGCTTGGCCTGGATGCCTTCGGTGCCGCCGAAACCGCGGTGCTGAAGTATGCCCATGCTTTCCGGGGCGAACCCGGATTCGAGGATCGCCGGATAGTAGCGGTCGACCACCTCGACGGCGGCCTCCAGCGCCTGCAGCCCGGCTTCCTCGCGGGCGTTGGCCGGAACGGTGTCCAGCAGCCATTGGAAGGGCGCGCCGCGGGCGCGGAAAAGCCCGGCCTCGATC
>REEB01000011.1 GCA_007695295.1 Puniceicoccaceae bacterium | reverse complement strand
AGGACTATGGCAGCGCTAATGACAACTTTTCACCCACGGATTCTTTGGAAGACCCGTTATTAAGAGCAAGTCGAAACCCCCTGTTCGAAACTCTGGATATGAACGGACTTAACTGTAGGCTCGCTCCTACTTCTGCTTGGGCAGAGCCTGAAAGACAGCTGCCACCACGGAAAACCATTCTATTCATAAAACCAAGAAACCAAACCCACTCGTCGACATTCCCACTCATGTCGTGGAGACCAAGTTCATTCGGCTGCTTCAGTCCCACCGGCCAGGTTCCCAGAGTGTGCGCATGAGGCATCAGTGGGCAGTCTGAGTTTTCGGAGTTTCCCTGATACCATCCAACATTATCAAGCACATCACTGCCACTGTAAATGAAGCCTTGGGTTTGCTGGCCCCCTCGGGCAGCATAATTCCACTCGTCTGCGGTCGGCAGGCGATATCCATCTGCGCTAAAATCCTTGGTGGGAAAAGCTGTAAGGCTATTCCATTTAGGATCTCCGTTAACCGTATATACCGGTTTCAGATCCTCCATTTCTGATCGGGCGTTGCAATATTTGAAGATATCCGCTGCTGCTACTTCCGTTACCGGATGATCGTCCGTGCATCCTTGCCCGGCACCAAAACTGTATCCATTCTCCAATGCCCAAGCGCGAACGCGTTGCCATTCACCCCAAGTCACCTCAAAGCGGCCGATCAGGAAGGTCTCTACTGTCAGCGCTCCGCTTGGCGTTTCGATCGTTCCTCCTGCAACACGAACGAATTCATCGCCGCCCTCGCCCGGTCCAACGTCGTCATTGTCCGCCTCTGACAATTCCACCTCCACCTCCGCCACCTCCGAAACCGCCGTCTGCCCGCCGGCCCGGGCTTCCACCCAGTAGGGGCCGGCATGGCCGGGGCCGACTTCTTCCAGGGTGAGGTCTTCGGCTTTCTCGCCGAGCAAGGGAAGTTCGTCCTGAAACCACTGATACGTCACCGGCTCCGCCGCCACCGCCGTCGCGCTCAGCACCACCGTGTCGCCTTCGACCGCGGACACATCCAAGGGCTGCCGGGTGAAGTGCAATTCGCCCGGCTCGGGCTGGGTCTGCGTCCAGACATGATCGAAGAGTTTCACTTGCAGGCCGATCCCGCCGAGGTCGAAGGCGGTGATCTCGGCCCCGAGGTTGAGGGCGGCGTCCGCCTGCATGCTCCAGCTCGCCGGCTCCATGCCGCCGGTCCCGATCGAGCCTTCGCCCTCCACGGTGAAGCCGGGATTCACATTGGCGAACACCCGGGCGACCCTCAGGTAGGTGATGTCAAACTGTGGCACGAGCCGCGCGTGACCTTTGGCCGACCCGGCCAAGGTGGCGGTGATCGGCAGCAGCATCGGCGGACTCAGGATGCTGGAGCGCTGCCACTCCAGCGCGGGTGTCGCCGTGCGATCGTAGCGCGCCCCGAAGGCGAGGTGCAGCGACTGGCTCGCCCCGCTCGAGAGCGTCCCGGTCACACTGGCTTCATAGCCGGCGTCGAGATTGAGCGAGAGCCCGAGCTTCCCCCACACCGGCACCGGGCCGATCGCGCCGAGGTAGAAGCTGCGTTCGACCGCGAAGAGCGGGTGCTGAAAGTTGCCCGAGATCGCTTGAGAGATCGTCACCTGCGGCCGCAGCTCGGCCTGAAAGGTTCCGCGCGCCCCCGTCTGCATGCGCTGCAGCCGGAAACTCCGGAAGTCAAAGGCCGCTTCCAACGCGGGCGTGAACGTCCAGGTGAGCTGGCCGAAGGCCAGACCAAACGCGTCCGTATTGATCACCTGAATACTCGACTTGCTGAAGCCAATCGTGTCGAAGGTCAGCGCCACCCCCAGCGACCGCGCCGCCGAAAATTCCCCGAAGGCATCCTCCTCGAAGACGACGGCTTCCTCCGTCAGCGTGAGCGAGCCTTCCTCGATCAGCTCCTCGAGCGCGGCTTCTTCAGTGAACAAGGTCAGCCGACCCGTCGCCGCATCGTCCTCCACCCCGGTGATCCGCCGGTAAAACACTTCCCCTGGCGAACGCGGGGTCAGGTTGGCGACCAGAGTGTCGACCACGAATTCAGGGGCGGTTTCTCCAGCGTAGGCGATCACGAGCCGGTCTTCCTCGACCGCTTCCAGCTCCCACGGATCCGCCCCGGCATTCATTCGGATGGGGCCGCCGGCCTGCCGATCGAAGAGCACCCGCGCCGGCCCGGGAGCGATCGCCTGCCCCGCCCGCGCCGCCGGCGGAGAGCCGAAGATGAAGAGGTTCTCCGCCGGCACCGGCGCCACCTCCAGTTCAAAAGCCCAGCTCATGTCCGCCGTGTTGCCGTGCACATCAGCCACTTCCAGCTCCACCTCAATGCTCTCGCCGTAGCCACCCAGTGCGACATCGCCCCCGAGGTCGAGCACCAGCCGCTCCCCGTCCCAGGTCAGCTCGGGGTCGCCGATCGCAAACGGTCCATGCGCTCCAACGGTCAGCCCGATCGTCTCCGGATCGACGCCGGAGGCATCCTTCAACTCGACCTCGACGGTGAAGAACCGCCCCACCGCGAAGGCGTCCGCAGCCGGCCGGCGGTTCACGATCCGAGGCGGCTGCTCATCGAGCACCCGCACTTTGAAAAACCGCGCCGCATGTTTCACCTCGAAGCGGTGCTGCTGCGCCAGCGCCTCCGCCTGGGTGGGAAAACCCGCCACCGGCGTCCAGTTTTCCAGATCCTCCGACTCCAGCAGTTCGTAACGAATGCCCGGATCGGTCCGCCAGAGCACTTTGTGGGTGGCCTCCGGCTCGGGCTCCGGCAGCGGCCGGATCACCGGCTCGGTGGCGTGGGTTTGCGTGGCTCCGGCCAGCAGGCAGGCAGTTGTAAAGATCAGGATCTGGAGGCGGAATCGTTTCATTGCGGAGGAGGTTGATGGTGAAAAATGCGGGCACCGAATCAGCCGCGTTGGCGACGGGGGCGGTCATCTATAAGCACCAGTG
>REEB01000064.1 GCA_007695295.1 Puniceicoccaceae bacterium | reverse complement strand
GTCATGAGGTAGAAGGTGGAGCCGAAGAGGGTGCTGGAGAGGGTCAGCCCGAGATCATGGACGAAGTGGTGAAACTCGTAGACCTGGCAGCTCAGGAAGATGAGCCCGAAGAAGATCGTGGTCAGGATGCAGCGGCGGTAGCTGCGGAGGTTGCCCTTCTGGATCGCGGAGACGCCGAGCGCCATCATGAGCGAACTCATCAGCAGGATGAACGTACTGAAGGATGTCAGCTCGATGTCGAAAACCTCGATCGGATCGGTGTTTCCCTCCACCGGGGCGAGCCGGTAGACGAGGTGGGTGGCGATGAGCGACCCGAAGAACATGCAGTCGGAGGCCAGGAAGGCCCACATCATGAGCTTCTTATTGGGAATGCCCGTGGTGGTGGACGGGTCGTGGTGGTGGTCGATGGCCCCGTGGGCGGGGGCGGAGGCTTGGCTCATGGAGAGAAGATAAAGAAAACGGCGGCGGTTGGCTCAGTGGTGGTGGCGATCGGCTTCTTCGCCGGGATGGACGTGGTAACCGCCCGGGCCTTCGACGGACCAGAGGTAGACGCCGGCAAAAAGGACGACGCCGCCCCCGATGGCGGCGAAAATGCCCCAGGGCTGGGCGAGGTAGATGAGCCCGTAGGCGCCGATCATCAGGCCGATGGATGCGACGAGCGGATACCAGGATTGATCCGGCATATGGATGCCGTGGGCGGCTTCCTCGCGGTCCTGCTCGGTGACCGGCTCTTTCATTTCCGGGTGGTGCTTCTGGTACCAGAAGTAGTCGCGGGAACGGACCTTGGGCAGGTGGTCGAAATTATGTTCCGGCGGGGGAGAGGGCAGGGACCATTCGAGCGTGCGGCCGTCCCAGGGATCGCCGCCGCAGCGCCGGCCGCGGAGGGCGGTGTAGAGCAGATGGAGGGTGACGATGGCCACGCCGACGCCGAGGATGAGGGCACCGATGGTGCTGACGAGGTTCCAAAGGTTCCAGTCCATGTTTGCATCGTAGGTGTAGATGCGGCGCGGCATGCCGTTGAGCCCGAGGAAGTGCATCGGGAAAAAGGCGATGTTGAAGCCGGCGAAGGTGGACCAGAAACCGAGTTTGCCGATGCCTTCGGAAGCGATCCGGCCGCTCATCTTCGGAAGCCAGTAGTAGAGGCCGGAGAAGAGGGCGAAGAGACTGCCGCCGATGAGCACGTAGTGAAAGTGGGCGACGACGAAGTAACTGTCCTGCTGCTGGGCGTTGGCGGGGGCGGCGGCGTGCATGATGCCGGTGAAGCCGCCGATCATAAACATCCAGATGAAGCCAAGCGCATAGAGCATGGGCGTGCGGGTGATGATTTTGCCGCCCCAGAGGGTGCCGATCCAGTTGAAGATCTTGACCCCGGTGGGCACGGCGATGGCCATGGTGGCGAGGGCGAAGGCGGCGGTGGCGATCTTGCCCATCCCGGTGGTGAACATGTGGTGGCTCCAGACCGCGAAGCCGAGCAGACCGATGACGGCGCCGGAGAAGACAATGATCGGGTAGCCGAAGAGCGGCTTGCGCGAGAATGTGGGCAGGACCTCGGAGATGATGCCCATGGCGGGCAGGATGAGGATGTAGACTTCCGGGTGGCCGAAAATCCAGAAAAGGTGCTGCCAGAGAATCGGCTGGCCGCCGGCGTCGACCTCGAAAAAGTTGGTGCCGAACATGCGGTCGAACATCAGCTCGGCCAGGGCGATGGTGATGGCGGGGAAGGCGAGGATGATGAGGAACGACGTGAACAGCGTCATCCAAGTGAAGACGGGAAGGCGCATCATCGTCATCCCGGGGGCGCGCATGTTGATGATGGTGACGATGAAATTAAGGGCGGCGGCGACGGAGGCGACGCCGAGGATCTGGAGGCCGAGGATCCAGAAGTCGGTCCCGAGTCCGGGGCTGTACTGGGTGGAGGTGAGATTGGCGTAGCCGAACCAGCCGATGTTGGGCGCATGGGCGCCGGGGAGAAACCAGCTCGTGTTGATGAGGATTGCTCCGGCCAGAAAAGTCCAGAGGCTGAAGGAGTTGAGCCGGGGGAAAGCGACGTCGCGCGCACCGATCTGGAGCGGGACCATGTAGTTGAAAAACGCTGCGCCGAGGGGCATGACCGCGAGGAAAATCATGGTCGTGCCGTGCATGGTGAAGACCTGGTTGTAGGCCTCGGCGGAAAGGAACGTGCTGTTGGGGAAGGCGAGCTGGATGCGGATGAGCAGCGCTTCGAGGCCGCCGACGAGGAGGAAGAAGATGGCGGCGAGCCCGTACATGATGCCGATTTTCTTGTGGTCGACGGTGGTGAGCCATCCGACGAGGCCGGTCTTGGCGGTGGGGCGGGCGAGGAGATTGATGCCCCCCGATTCCGCGGCGGCATCGTGGCCGATGAAATCCTGTTTGGCGGTCGTCTGCATGAGCGGGATTACTTGAGGGAGAGAAGGTAGGCGACCATGGCTTCGGCCTGTTCGGAGGTCACCTCGAGGCCGGCGGCCGCGTAGCCGTCGCGGTACATGATATTGCCGGGCTTGACGTGCTCGGGAAAACGCAGCCAGCGGTAGAGGTTTTCGGGGGTGTTGTCCAAAAGGGCGGAGGCGATGGTGGTGCGGGAGCCGTAGTGGGTGAGGTCGGGCCCGGTGATGCCCATGCTTTCGTGGCCGCGGATGGTGTGGCAGCCGATGCAGGCCAGTTCGCGGAAGTAGCGGCGGCCTTCGGCGATGAGTTCCGGGTTTTCCTGCTCGGGGGGTTCCTGCATGGAGCGCCAGAAGTCCATCGGCGTGCCGCCGTGGGGCGCCCCGGAGGAGCGGGGTCCGGAGGGCCAGGCGAGGCTGGCAAGGTCGATGCGGAAGTCCTCGCGCGGGGCGGTGGCGGCGACGGTTTCCTCGGTGACGGTGCGGGCGTCCTCCTGCTGGCGGGCCACCCAGGCTTCCCACTCGTCCTCCTCCAGGCTGATGACGCTGAAACGCATGTTGGCGT
>REEB01000194.1 GCA_007695295.1 Puniceicoccaceae bacterium | reverse complement strand
CAGTTAGGGACAGTTAGGGCCAGGCTATTAGTCGGGGGGTGCTGGGAAAGGCGTGGAGCTAGGGCAGGAAACGGAGGACCGCCGTCTGACGACGTCAGCAACGAATGGATGGCGCGGTTTGGCCGGCGGGGGTTGCGGGTTTTGGGATTGCTGGGGGGCGTTTGCAGGGGCGGGGGTTGCGGGCTTGCTTCGGGGGTGGGGATGGTTGAGAAAACGTGCCGCGGGCCCTTAGCTCAGCGGTTAGAGCAGGGGACTCATAATCCCTTGGTCCAGGGTTCGAATCCCTGAGGGCCCACCACTTTTGCGGCGCGGGGCGGCGACTCCTGCGGCGCGCTCGGCGATCGCGCCCTACCTGTCGTGGATGGTGCGGCGCTCGGCGATAGCGCCCTGCCTGTGGCGGCGCGCTCGGCGAGCACGCCCTACCTGTCGTGGATGGTGGGATGGTTTCCATGTCTCCTGCGGCGCGCTCGGCGATCGCGCCCTACCTGTCGCGCGGTGGTGCGGCGCTCGGCGATCGCGCCCTGCCTGAGGCGGCGCGCTCGGCGAGCACGCCCTACCTGTCGTGGATGGTGGGATGGTTTCCATGTCTCCTGCGGCGCGCTCGGTGATCGCGCCCCACCTGTCGCGTGGTGGTGCGGCGCTCGGCGTCCGCGGGGATCACGCCCTGCCTGGGGGTCTGTGGCTGCGGTGCCGCGTTTGGAACGAGCGGATTAGGGGGTTACTTCGCGGTTTCGGTGAAGCGCTGCTCGCGGATGACGGTGACCTTGATGGTGCTGGGGTATTGCAGCTCCTCTTCGATGCGGCGGCGGAGCGTGCGGGCGAGTTGGGAGGCTTGGTGGTCGTCGAGCTTTTCGGGTTCGACGAGGACGCGGATCTCGCGGCCGGCCTGGATGGCGTAGGCGCCTTGGACGCCCTCGAGGGAGCAGGCGAGTTTTTCGAGCCGGTCGAGCCGGTCGATGTAAGCGGCCATGGACTCGGCGCGGGCACCGGGGCGGATGGCGGAGACGGTGTCGGCGAGGATGACGAGTCCGGCGTAAATGGACTCGGGCTTGACCTCTTCGTGGTGGGCGGCGACGGCGTTGACGACGAGCGGATCCTCGCCGTGGCGGCGGATGAAGTCGGCCCCGACAAGGGCGTGGCTGCCCTCGTACTCGCTGTCGATGGCCTTGCCGATGTCGTGGAGGAGGCCGGCGCGTTTGGCGACGGCGGGATCGAGGCGCAGCTCGGAGGCGAGCATGGAGCAGAGGAGGGCGACCTCGATGGAGTGGTCGAGGACGTTCTGGGTATAGGAGTAGCGGAACTTGAGCTGACCGAGGAGCTGGATGACGGGTTGGGAGAGGCTGGAAATGCGGAGTTGATCGGCCGCGGACTCGCCGGCGAGCTGGACGAGGGAATCGACCTCGCGGCGGGCTTGGTCGACAAAATCCTCGATGGTGGCGGGGTGGATGCGGCCGTCGGCAACAAGGCCCTCAAGGGCGACCCGGGCGATTTCGCGGCGGACCGGGTCGAAGGAGGAAATGAGGACCATCTGGGGGGATTCGTCGATGAGGAGGGTGGTGCCGGTGGCGGCCTCGAAGCATTTGATATTGCGGCCCTCGCGCCCGATGATGCGGCCCTTCATGTCGTCGTTTGGGAGTTGGACGATGGTGGCGGTGATATCGGTGGTGGGGCGGGTGGTGAGCCGCTGCATGGAGGTGACGAGGAGGCGGCGGGCCTCCTGCTGGACCTCGGTTTCGGAGCGTTCGAGGAGATCGCGGCGGAGATGGCGGAGTTCATCCTGGCACTCGGTTTTGAGTTCCTCGCGCAAGTCGCGCTTGATGTCTTCCTCGGAGAGGCCGGCGAGTTGTTCACGATCGCGGCGGAGGCGGAGGGCCTCAAGGCGGAGATCCTCCTTCTGTTGTTGGACAGTTTCGGACTCCTCCTTGAGCTGGGCGAGGCGGCGCTTGAGTTCGATCTCTCGGTGCTCGAGGTTTTCCTCGCGGGCGGCGATCTGCTTGAGCTGGAGCTCGGTTTCGAGGCTCTGGCGGTCGCTGAGGCGGCGGAACTCGGCTTCCTTCTGCTTGATCTCGAGTTCGGCCTTGGCGCGCTCCTCCTGGACGATGACATCGGCCTCGCGGCGGGCGAGGGCGATGAGGGTCTCGGATTCCTCCCGGGTGCGGCGGCGGATGCTGCGGGTGTAAAACCAGAGGGCGAGGAACGCGAGGATGAGCCCGACCCAGATTGAGATGACGGTGTACCAGGCGGTGGACTCCATGGACGGAGCGGTGACGCGGCTCCCGGTGCCGATGATCGGCCAGAACCACTGGGTGGAGACGTAATTCCAGAAGGAAAATTCCATGCTGTGCGCCGCGGTCAGGCCCCCGGAGGAGAGGGGCGGGGACGCCCCGCAGTGGCGGACCCTGCGGTGATGAGAGAGGGCGGCGCGGCATCCAGCAAACAGAAAAACCGGCCGTCGGGGGGCATCAGGCGGGAGGGGACGGGGGCTGGGTGCCGGGCGGGGGCTGCCCGTAGGCGCGGGCGACCTGGCCCGGGGCGACCTTGGCGTAGGCTTGGCGGATCTTGGGCGGGAGGGAGTTTTTCAGCAGCAGGCGCTCGTTTTCGCGGTCGAGCATGAGGATTTGCAGCAACCGGTTGCGGGCCTCCTTGACGGCGCGGCGGCGGTCGGGGGAGACGGGGCTGCCGCCGGCGGCTTCGTCGGCGAGGACCTTGAGGCGGGCGAGGCGGCGGTCGAGTTCGGGGAGGAGGGCTTTCTTTTTTTCGAGGAGGGCCTCATCGGGTGGGGCGGCGGACTCGCGCATGCGGCGGTTTTCCTCCAGGAGGAGGGCGTGAAACTCGTCGATGAAGCGGGTGAAGCGGGCGATTTCGTCCTCGGCGCCGGGGTTGGGCTGCATGGGAGAGGTCAATTCGGGTGGAGCAGCACCTGCAAGCGTTTTTGGAAGTCATCGCTCCAGGCGAGGTGGTCGAGGCGCCAGCGGGCCATCTGGCGGAGGCTGCGGAGGTGGTCGTCGAGTGCGTCGGGATCGACCGGGGCGGAGGATGGTTTGAGGATTTCGCGGTAGGCGGCGGAGGCGCGGTCGGGGAGGCCGAGGCGTTCGAAGCAGAGGCCGATTTGGTAGATGGCGGGCCATTGCCAGCGGGGGCGCGGGTCGAGGCGGGCGAGGCCTTGGTAGAGGGCGAGGGCGGTGGTGAAGTCGCCGCCTTCGTAGAAGTGGTTGGCGAGTTCGTTGCCGGCGCGCTGTTTCCAGTAGAGGTGGGATTCGCCGAGGGGGCCGGTGGCGGGGGGTTCGCGGCGGAGGAGGGTATAAACGGTTTCGAGGGCCTCGGAGCGGCGGCCGGCCTGATGGAGGGAGCGTGTGAGGAGGTAGGCGGCTTCCGGGCGGTATTCGCTGCGGGGGTGGCTGGCGAGGAACTCCCGGAGGTCGGCGATGGCCTGGGGCCAGTTGCCGTGGCGGTAGTGGAGGAGTCCGGTGCGGAAGGCGACGCGCTCGCGGTCGGCGGGCTCGAGGTCGAGCCGGGAGATGCGTTGGTAGAGACGGGCGGCGCTGGTGAGGTCGCCCAGCTCGAGGTGGATATCGGCCATGGCGAGCCGGGCCTGATGGGCGAGCCGGGTATGAGCGGTCACGATCTCGGGGCCGGCGGCGATGGTGGCGTTGAGGACCTGGTAGTACTTGCTGATGGCGAGCTTGGGTGCGCCGATGGTGCGGTAAAGGGCGCCGAGGCGGAGGTAGGTGGCGGGCAGATCGGCATCGCGGGGGAACTCGGAAGCGAAGCGCTCGAGAACGGCCGCGGCCTTGGCGAGTTCGCCGGCCTCCTGGTAGTGGTCGGCGAGGTTGAGAAGGAGACCGCGTTTTTGCCGTACGGGAGTGTTGAGGCGGAGGGCGGCGGAGAAGTAGCGCTCGGCGAGTTCGTGTTCTCCGGATTCCCAGAGGCGTTGGCCGGCATCAAAAAAACGCTCGATCTGGTCGACCGGGGTGAGAACGGTGGGGCGGTTTTCGAAGGAGGGGATATCCGGCAGGTCGGGAAGCGGGGCCTCGGCGGCGGCGGTGGCGGCCAGCAGCCAGGCGCCGATGACCACGGTGAACAGGCGGACGCCGCCGGCCGGCCTCATGGCTCGGAGCGGATCTGCCGGTAGGTGGCGCGGCTCTCGGTGCGGACCGGGGGCATGGCAGGGACGAAAGGAACGATCATGTCCAGGGCGGGGCTGCCGGCCTCGGTCGATTCCCGGCCGCGACGCAGAAAGAGAAGCACCTCGCTGGGATCCAGCCGGGTCGCCCCGGAGTCGCCCCAGTCGAGCGGGCCGTAGGAGGGCGGAGCCGTCTCGAGCGGAGGTGCTCCCTCGAAAGTCCCGTCGCCGATCATCGGGGGCAGCCGCAGGGGGGGCGCCGGGTCCCAGTCGACTTCCGGGATTTCCGCCGGTTCGGCTTCCCTGGAGGCGGCTTCTTGGATCTGCTTGTGGTAGTCGTCGAGCGTGGTGATGCGGGCAAGCGGATCCGGGGGCGGCGAGACGGGCTGAAAGCGCAGGGCGGGCGGGCCGGCGACCGGCAGGTAATCGTAGAAGTGAACTTCCCATGATGGCGGGGACGGGGCCTGATGGCTGTGGCGGCGATCCGGCATGGCCTTGAGGACGGCCGGGCAGAGGCCGATGAAGAGCACCAGCAAGACCAGAAAGTGGGCGAACGACGTAAAGCAAAACGGGCGCGATGGAGCCGACCGGTGAGGCCGGGTTTCGGTGCCGCATCCATGCACGGCGGTGGGCTGCGTCCCTGCAGGCAATTTCACCCTCTACTCATCGGAGGTGAAGCGGTGGAATTTAGGCGCGGCTGAAGGAATCCTCCCCATGGAGGTGAAAAACTCTCAGGCGGGTTGGCCGTAGTAGGCTCCGGGGCCGTGTTTGCGGAAAAAGTGGCGGTCGAGCAGGTGCGGGGGCAACGGCTCGGCGGCGGGGTCGAGGGCGAGAGTGGCGAGGGCCATCTGGGCGGCGATCTCGAGGACCCGGGCGTGCTCGACGGCCTGGCGGCCCGAAGCGCCCCAAGTGAAAGGCCCGTGGCCGCGGACGAGGGCGGCGGGGACGTGGAGCGGATTGAGATCGTGGAAGGCTTCGACGATGACCTTGCCCGTTTCCCACTCATAGTCGGGGCCGGTTTCCTTCGCGGTGAGCGGACGCGTCACCGGCACCGGGCCGTGAAAGTAGTCCCCGTGGGTGGTGCCAAGGCAGGGAATCGGCCGGCCCGCCTGGGCGAAGGCGACGGCGTGGCGGGAGTGGGTGTGGACGACGGCGCGAATGCCGGTGAAGGCCTGCAGGAGGTGGCGGTGGGTGGGGGTGTCCGAGGACGGGCGGAGCGTGCCCGCGAGGACCTGGCCTTCGAAGTCGAGGACGACCATGTCGGCTGGGGTGAGCCGGTCGTAGTCGACGCCGCTCGGCTTGATGGCGAAGGCCCCGGCGTCGCGGTCGCAGACGCTGACATTGCCGAAAGTGAGGTCGACGAGGCCGGTGCCGGGCAGGAGGCGGTTGGCCTCGCAGCATTCCTCGCGGAGGGCGTCGTAGGTGGGCATGGGCGGGGGTGGAGCGGAGGCTCAGGAGTGGCCGAGGCCGTGGGCGAGGTGGTGGTAGAGGTCGCTCCAGCGCAGCTCCTGGCGGAGGGTGCGTACGGAGGACTGGCGATCGATGAGGACAAACTCCACCCCGGCTATGTCGGCGAAGTCCTCGAGGATCTCCGGGGAGAGGGCGCGGGTGTAGCCGGTGTGGTGGGCGCCGCCGGCGTGGATCCAGCAGGCGGTGGCGGTGGCGAAGTCCGGGTGGGGTTTCCAGAGCGCGCGGGCCACGGGGAGCTTGGGCATCGGCTCCCGGGGGGTGATGGCCTCGACGGTGTTAACGAGCAGCCGGAAGCGGGGGCCGAGGTCGATGAGGCTGGCGTTGAGCGCCTCGCCGGGGGGGGAGTCGAAGACGAGGCGGACCGGGTCGGCCTTGCCGCCGATGGAGAGCGGGTGGATTTCGAGGGACGGCTGTCCGGCGGCGATGGACGGGCAGATCTCGAGCATGTGGGCGCCGAGCACGCTCTCGCGGCCGGGCTCGAGGTGGTACGTGTAGTCCTCCATGAAAGACACCCCCTCGGGGAGGCCGTCAGCCATGACCTTCATGGCGCGGAGGAGGGCGCAGGTTTTCCAGTCGCCCTCGGCGCCGAAGCCGTAGCCCGCGGCCATGAGCCGCTGGACGGCGAGGCCCGGAAGCTGGGGCAAACCGTGGAGATCCTCGAACGTGGTGGTGAAGCCCTTGAAGCCACCCGCTGTGAGGAAGGCCTGCAGCCCCAGCTCGATGCGGGCGGCCTCGCGGAGGGATTCATGGCGGTCGCCGCCGCGGCGGAGGGCCTTGGCCGTCGCGTAGGTTTGCTCGTATTCGCGGGCGAGTGCATCGACCGCCGTATCCGAAATCTCACGACAGGCGGCGACCAGATCGCCGACGCCGTAGCCATCGACCGCGAAGCCGAAGCGGATGCCGGCGGCGACTTTGTCGCCCTCGGTGACGGCGACTTGGCGCATGTTGTCGCCGAAGCGGGCGAAGCGGGCGCCCTGCCAGTCGGCCCAGGCGCGTGCGGCGCGCATCCAGGCGGCGAAGGCGGTATGGACCTCGGGGGATTGCCAGTGGCCGGCGACGACCTTGCGCTCACGGCGCATGCGGGTGTTGATGAACCCGAACTCGCGGTCGCCGTGGGCGGCCTGGTTGAGGTTCATGAAGTCCATGTCGATCGTGCTCCAGGGCAGGTCGCGATTGAACTGGGTGTGGAGGTGGAGGAGCGGCTTGCCGAGGGCGGCGAGGCCGCCGATCCACATTTTTGCTGGGGAGAACGTGTGCATCCAGGCGACGAGGCCGGCGCAGGCGGGGTCGGCATTGGCTTCGAGGACGAGGCTGCGGATGGCGTCGGGCGTGGTTAGAACCGGCTTGGCCTCGACCGGCAGGGGGAGGCGGCCGGAGGCGTTGAGGCCTTCGACGATGGCGCGGGCGTTGGCCTCGACCTGGCGGATGGCCTCCTCACCGTAGAGGTGCTGGCTGCCGGTGAGAAACCAGATGGACGGAGCGGGGGTGGATGCAGTCATGGGATGTAAGCGTGCTGGAGTGAAAAAGGAATCAGCGGGAGGCTTCCTCCTTGATGGCGAGCAGCTCCTTCATGATCCGACCGAGATCGACGGTGGCGACGCCGCCGAAGGCGTCGTGGACCTGCTGATACAACTGGTGGAGGCGCTCGTAGGTGCGGGAGGCGGCGGGATCGGGGCGGTAAACGATCTCCTTGAGGCCGGTCATGGCCTGCTGGGCGGCGGGGAAAGAATCGTGGCCGCCGGCGGCACTGCCGGCGAGGACGGAAGCGGCGACGGCGGCGCCGAGGGCGCAGGCCTGGGAGGAGCGGGCGATGCGCATCTCGCGGCCGGTGATGTCGGCGTAGATCTGCATGAGGAGCGGGTTTTTCTCGGCGATGCCGCCGGCGCAGACGATCTGCCGTACCGGTACACCATAGTCCTCGATGCGCTCGAGGATGATGCGGGCGCCGAAGGCGGTGGCCTCGATGAGGGCGCGGTAGATCTCGGCCCGGCTGGTGTGGAGGGTTTGGCCGAGGAGCAGGCCGGTGAGGCGCTGGTCGACGAGGATGGTGCGGTTGCCGTTGTTCCAGTCCAGCGCGAGCAGCCCGCTCTGGCCGGGCCGGAGGGCGGCGGCCTCGGCGGTGAGGGCCTCATGGAGGGAGGCATCGCCGCGGCAGACGCCTTCAACCCACCATTTGAAAATGTCGCCGACGGCAGACTGGCCGGCCTCGATGCCGTAGAAGCCCGGCAGGATGGCGCCCTCGACGATGCCGCAGATGCCCGGGATGTCGCCGATTTTCTTGTCCGCCGAGACGACGGCGCAGTCGCAGGTGGAGGTGCCGATGACCTTGACGAGGACGCCCTCCTCGACGCCCGAGCCGATGGCGCCGTAGTGGACATCGAACTCGCCGATGGCGATCGGGATTCCTGCGGGGAGGCCGAGGCGGTCCGCCCATTCCGGGCAGAGACTGCCGGCTGGGGTGGAGGCGTCATGGGCTTCCTGATACAACCGGGGGCGGAGGGCGGCGAGCTTCGGATCGAGGAGGGCGAGAAACTCCTCATCGGGCAGGCCGCCCCAGTCCTTGGCGTACATGGCTTTGTGGCCGGCGGCGCAGACGCCGCGGACGACCTGGGCGGGGTCGGTGACGCCGGCGAGGACGGAAGGGATCCAGTCGGCAAACTCAACCCAGGAAGCGGCGGCATCGAAGACCTCGGGGGCGGTGTTGAGGCAGTGCCAGATCTTGCTCCAGAACCATTCCGAAGAGTAGGTGTCGCCGCAGCGGGCGGTGTAATGGGGTCGGTGCTTGCGGGCGAGGGCGGTGATGCGGGCGGCCTCCTCGTGGCTGGTGTGGTCTTTCCAGAGCCAGCATTGGGCGGCGAGGGTTTCCCGGAAACGGTCGGAGAGGGCGAGGGGGCGGTTTTGGCGATCGACCGGGATGGGGCTGGAGCCGGTGGTGTCGACCCCGATGCCGATGACGGAGGCGGGATCGAAGTCCGGGCGGGCCTTGCGGGCGGCGGCGAGGGCGCCGGCCATGGATTGCTTGAGGGTTTTGAGGTAGTCGCCGGGGTGCTGGCGGGCGAGGTGGGGATCGCGGGGATCGAGGAGGACGCCTTGGTCGCCGGAAGGGTAGGGGACGACGCAGGTGCCGAGCTCTGAGCCGTCGCGGCAATCCACGAGGAGGGCGCGGACCGAGTTGGTGCCGAAGTCGAGACCGAGGGTAACAGCCATGGCGGGAGAACATGCCGGTTCCGCGGGGAGGCGGCAAGAACGAAGCCCGTGATCTTACTATCGCACGCGGGCGGCGCGGCCGTGGTCAGGGATCCGGCGGGCGGCGCTGGTGGAGCGAAGGCAGGTCGATGCGGCCGGCGGTATCGGCGCAGAGGGCGACGTTTTTCTCCACTATGTCCGGGTGGTCCATGCCGACGATGACGACATCGAGGAACGGGTTGGAGAACTGGAACTGGAGGAGGGCTGGGGTGTAGTCGAAAGAGTTGGCGGGGTTGACCCGCTGGATCCAGCGCTGGAGGAGACCGGAGGTGGCGGAGCGCATGGCGGCGATGCCGAGCCCGCGCGCCTCGGCCTCGAAGAGGGCACCCGATTGCCAGGAGAAGTCGCAGGGCTGCTGGTTGCAGAAATTATAGAGGAGCTGGACGGACTCGAACCGGCCGGAGTCGAGCAGGTCGAAAAACGGGCGGTTGAGGCACTCGGCGGTAAAGCCGAGGTGGCGGACGAGCCCCTCGGAGCGGAGGGCTTCCATCTGATCGAGCAGACCGCCGGGGCGGAGGGCGAGGCGGACCTCCTCGGCGGTGTAGGCGGTGCCGTGGAGCTGGAGGAGATCGACGGCATCGCGGCGGAGGTGGCGGAGGCTGGATTCGAGCGAAGCGCGGACGGGCCGGTTCTGCTTGGCCTGGACCTTGGTGGCGAGGAAAAGCCGGTCCGCGGGGATCCCGGCCAGTCCCTCGCCGAAGAGCCGCTCGGAACGCCCCTCGCCGTAGGCCGCGGCGGTATCGAAAAAAGTGATACCCAGCTCGGCGGCGCGCCGAAGGGCGGCGAGAACGGCCTCGCGATGGCCGGGGGCATCGGGGTCGCGGGGGCGGAGGTAATCGGGGATGCCGGCGGGAGCGCCCCCGAAGCCGAGGCGGCTGACGGTGCGACCGGTTTTGCCGAAGAGGGTGGTTTCCATGATCGGTGATCAGCGGGGAAGGCGGGACTCGATCCACTCCGCGAGGAACGCGGAGAGAGTCACGGGCGAGCCGGGGGTGTTGGCTTCGAGGTAGGCGGCGGTGAGTTTTTCGACGGCCGCGCTGGAAAGCCGGAGGCCCTTTTGGGCGATGGGCACGGGGTAGCCGGTGTGGAGCGGGGGCGGCACCCAGCCCGGCGGATCGCCGGCGTCGTCGTCGGGGGCGGGTTCGAAAAAGAAAAGCCGGCGGGCATTTTCGCCGAGGAAGGCTCGGCGGGAGGAATCGGCGAGGTCGGGCAGCAGGTTGCGGATCCAGTCGGTGGCCTGGGGGATGAGTTCGTCGCGCCAGTAGAGCACGGGGTATTCGCTGCCCCAGAGGATTTTCTCCCACCCGGCCGCGGCGACGACCTCATCGATCCAGGGCCGGAGGTCTTCGTGGGGATAAGGGCGGGTGGTGCCGGTGTTGCCTTGGCGGGAAAAGATCACCGCCACACGGGGATGGGCGAGGAAAGCCCTGGCCCGCTCCGGGTCGGGGAGGGTTTGCCGGAAGCCGCCGGGCTTGAGGAAATGGGGGCAGGCGATGCGGCCGGTGGTGTAGTGCTCCAACCAGGACAGGAGCGTATCGATGGTTTCCGGGCGGTCGCAGGGATTGATCGCGAAAAGCCAGCGGCCCGCTTCGCCGAGGAGGGCGAGCGAACCCGGATTGGCCGCAACCTCCTCGGGCATGAGCCGGAGACCGGAGATGCCGGCGCGGATCTGCCAGTCCGTCAGCCCGGTGCGCTGTTTCTCGGAATCGCCGAAAGGAATGCCGAAGCAACGAACGGCATCGCCCCGGAGGGCGCGGGCGCGGCGGAGGGCGGCGAAGTCCGGGCATCCCGGAGGCAGGACCAGGTTGGCGTGAGTGATGCCGTAGCGGTCGAGCTCGCGCAGGGCGAGGTCGGCGCTGCCGAAACGTGGGCCGCCGGCGTGGCAGTAGGCGTCGATCATGGTGAGCGGGTGGGCGGCCGGGAGGCGGGGCAGATCTGGATGAGATCGTAGTCGACGATTTCGGAGACGGTGAATTGCAGCCGGCCGCCGCGGTGTTCGAAGGCGAGCTCGCGGCCGGTGGAGGCCTGGCGGACGGAGGCGGGCGCTTCCGGGCAGGGCAGTGTGAAAGGAACGGCCCGGACCGGGGTGAACTCGGTCAGGTAGCGGGCCGGGCCGGTGGTGTTGATGCAGTGGAGGGCGAGGCCGGGCGGGGCGTGGCGGAGGGAGAGGCGCAGACCGCGAAAGCCGGCGGCGAGCGGTGTGGCGCGGCCCTCCGTGGCCCAGGAGAGGGCGTTGAGGAGGAGGCGGCGGGCATCGGGATGGGCGGTGCGGCGGATGGTGCGGCCGAGTTCGAAAGCGAAACAGACGGTGCGTCCGCCGGTCTCCGCCGCGCGGCAGAAGGCGAGCGGCTCGGCCGGATCGGGCGCCTCCGTGTAGGAGAGGCCTTCGGGAAATAGGCGGAAGGGGGCGGCCCGATGCAGGGCGATGGCGGCGGCCGGGCCGGGATGGACGGGTTGCCAGTGGCCGGAGGCGGCGATGAGGGGCACCTCGATGCCATCGAGCAGCGGATGCTCCGGGTCGGCCACGGCCAGATAGGCCTGGAGCGGACCCGGGGGGCCGCCTTGGTGAAACGGCTGCGGCGGGCCGAGCGGTTTCGCTCCGGCGAGGGAGGTCCAATCCGGCCCGGGCAGCCGGCCCGTGAAGACGAGGCCGGCGCCACCGCCGGCGAGCCCGGCCAGCCGCTCCCGCAGCTCCGTATCGTCGGAATGGATACAAGGAAGGACAAAAGCCGCATACTCGCCGTGATCGCCGGAGCGGAGCCGGTCCACGCTGAGCAGATCGTAGGGCACGTGTTGCTCGTCGAGGGCGTCTTCGAGGGCCTGGAGTTCATCGAGGTAGCCGCGGTGCAGGCCGGCCGCGGAGCCGCGGGCGGCGACGGCGGCGGCGTGATCGTAGACGAGGGCGACATGGGCGGCGGAGCGATCGTCCTGGAACCAGCTTTCGTGGCGGGCGATGAAGCCGTAAAGCTCCTCGATGGCGCGGAAGCCGCGGGGATCCGGGTGGTGCGCGGGGGAGCCGGTGGTGAGATTGACCATCGGGCAGCCTCCGTTGGCCGCGACTTGGGCGAGGTAGAGCTTCTGCTCCGGCCAGGGCACGGCGACGCGCCGCCACGGCCAGGCCAGAAAGTAGGAGGCGACGACCCAGGGCGGGCGGCGGCAGCAGGGAGCGACGTAGCGGGTGGTTTCGATGGGGGTGGAAAACCGCTGCCAGGCGACATCGCGGTCGTCCGGGGTGTTGTGGGTGCGGGTCTGGATTTCGACTTGGGTGAAATCCTCGTGCCGGACCAATTCCTCGAGGGCGATGCCGTCGCCCAGATTCCAGACCGAGTTTCCGACGACCGGGACGCCGGCAACCTCGTGGACGACGGCGCGGAGGTGGGCGATGGTCTCGGCCATGATCCGCTGGCGCCAGGCGGTGTAGCCGGGATCGCCGGCGGACGCGGGCAGCGGCCGGCCGGTGGCTTGGGTGAAAGCTTCGACGGCGATCGGATTGTGGTCGAGGCCGTGGGGAAAGCCATAGGAGGCTCCGCCCCACTTGATGCCATCGAGATTGTCGCCGTAGCGCTCCTTGAGTTCGGCCACCAGCTCCCGGGCGAGCCCGCGGCGGTAGTGACCGAGTGGACACGAGACGGCGATGGTATCGGTCTTGAGGTAGGGGGAGCCATCAGCCTGTTGGGCGGCCCACTCCGGGTGCTCGCGGGCGAGGTCGAGGGGGAGTTCGCCGAGGTCGACCATGGGGAAGGCGACGATGCCGGCGCGGTGGGCGGCTTCGATCAACTCCCCGCAAAGATCGCGGCCGGGAGCGAGGTGGCGGCTGACCCGTTGCCAGGGGAGCCGGGAAGGGTAGGTGGTGACGTAGCCGCCGGCGAAGAAGCTGAAGAGCGTGATGTTGAGCCGCTTGAACGTGGCGATGGTGGCCTCGGCGTCGAAATCCGCGCAGTCGATGTCGCGGATCGTCATATGGACCGCGCGGTGGCGGCGCTCCTGCCAGGCGGCGGTTTTCATTTCAGGCAGGCCGCGAGGGCGGCGAGGACGCGGTCGACGATCTCGGGGCGGGCGTTGTGGCCCATGAGCCCAATGCGCCAAATATTACCGGCGAGCGGGCCGAGGCCGGCGCCGATTTCGATGGCGTGGTCGGCGAGCAGCCGGGAGCGGACGGCGGCTTCGTCGATGCCCGCGGGGACCTTGACGGCATTGAGCATGGGGAGGCGGCAGGCCGGCTCGACGAGCAGCTCCAGCCCGAGCTGGTCGAGCCCGGCGACGAGCCCTTCGTGGGCGGCGCGGTGGCGGGCGAAGACGGCCTCCTCGCCCTCCTCGAGGATGACCCGGAGGGCGGCGTAGAGGCCGTAGATCATGTTGATGGGGGCGGTGTGGTGGTAGGCCCGTTTCGCGCCTTCCCAGTAGTTGGAAATCAAGGACAAATCGAGGTACCAGTTGGGGACCTTGGACGTGCGGGCGCGGAGCTTGGCGAGGGCGCGGCCGGAGGCGCTGAAAGGGGCGAGCCCGGGCGGGCAGGCGAGGCACTTCTGGGTGCCGCTGTAAAAAATATCGACGCCCCAGTCGTCGAGGGTGACGGGGATGCCGCCGAGGCCGGTGACGCTGTCGACGAGGAAGAGCGCCCCGGTCGGTCGGACGATGGCGGCGATTTCGTCGAGCGGATTGCGGACTCCGGTGGAGGTTTCGGCGTGGACGACGGCGATGATGTCGTAGCGGTTTCCGGTGAGGTGGGTGCGGAGCCGGTCGGGGTCGACCGGGGCGCCCCAATCGAAGTCGAGCGCATCGACCTCGGCGCGAAGGCGCTGGGCGACATCCTTCATGCGGGTGCCGAAGACGCCGTTTTGGAGGACGAGGACGCGGTCGCCCGGCTCGATGAAATTGACGAAAGCGGTCTCCATGCCGGCGGAGCCGGTGCCGCTGATGGGCAGGGTGAGGGGGTGGTTGGTATGGGCGAGTCGCTGGAGAAGCGCCTTGGTCTCATCCATCAGCTCGATGAACTTCGGATCGAGGTGCCCGATGGTGGGGCGGCCGAGGGCGTGGAGCACCTCCGGATGGGTGGTGGAGGGGCCGGGGCCGAGGAGGAGAATTTCAGGGAGGGACTCGAGGGCGTTTTTCATGGGTAAGCGGGCGCGTTGCGAAAGGAGGGATGGTGCAGGCGAGGCACTGCGGGGCAATCCCTTCTCCTGCGGGGGCGGGCCGATTTTCCTGCACCGCCGCAGCTCCGGCGAAAGGCGATGGAAAACCTCCGCCCGCAAGGCACCTCGATGCGGTTGGCGGCCGGAAGACGACGGAGACGAAAGCCTGCTCAGATGAGCCGGAGCGGGGCGGTGCTGTCGCCGATGCGCTCGGCGGGGACGCCGTGGAGACCGAGCATGGAGAGGTAAAGATTGGTCATGGGCGTGCGGCCGCCGAGATCGACGATCCGGCCGGGCGTGAGGGCGCCGCCGGCGCGGCCGGCAAGGATGATGGGAAGATTGCTGTGGTCGTGGCGGTTGCCGTCGCGGATGCCGGAGCCGTAGAGGATGAGGGAGTTGTCGAGCAGGCTGCCCTCGCCGTCGGGGGTGTCGCGGAAGCGCTGGATGAGGTAGGCGAAATTCTCGGCGTAGAAGGCGTCGATGCGGCGGATCTGCTCGAGTTTGTTGGCGCGGTTTTCGTGGTGGGAGAGGCTGTGGTGGCCCTCGGTGATGCCGAGCTGGGGGAAGGTGCGGTTGCTACCCTCATGGGAAAGCAGGAGGGTGGCGACGGGGGTGCTCTGGGTGCGGAAGGCGAGGATGAGCAGATCGAACATCAAGCGCATGTGTTCGGGGTAGGTCGGCGGGACGCCGGCGGGCAGGGGAGTGTCGGGGCGGCCGGCGAAGGCATCGAAGGACTCGACGCGGCGCTCGATCTCGCGGACGGCGGTGAGGTATTCATCGAGGCGCGGGCGGTCCTCGGCGCCGAGGCGGGACTGGAGGCGGCGGGCGTCGTCCTGGACGAAGTCGAGAATGCTCTGGCGCCGGCGGGCGCTGCGGGCGCGTTGCTCGGCGGTTTCGCCGGGGTTGCCGGCGCCGAAAAGGCGTTCGAAGACGAGGCGGGGGTTGCGCTCGGCGGGGACGGGCTGGTTTTCGGTGCGCCAGGAGAGGTTGAACTGATAGGCGCAACTGTAGCCGGAGTCGCAGCCGCCGGTGGTGCGGGGCGGATCGCAGGACAGCTCGAGGGACGGCAGGCGGTAGTCGGCGCCAGCGTGGGCGGCGATCATCTGGTCGACGGATTGGCCGACGCGGATATCGGTGCCGGCGGTTTTGCGGGCTTGCTCGCCGGTGAGAAAAGTGGCGCTGGCGCGGGCGTGGTCGCCGGGGCCGTCGCCATTGGCGTAGGCCTTGCGGTGGGAGAGGCCCTTGACGAACTGGAGGTGGGATTTGACCCCTTCGAGGGCGCGGAGGGATTCGCCGAGGCGGAACTGGGTGCCTGAGCCGGAGGGCCACCAGTGGGCGTTGTCGACGCCGTTGGGGACATAGACGAAAGCGGTGCGGAGGGGGGCGAAGGCGCGGCCGGGGGAGGCCCGCTCGGCGGCGCGGAGG
>REEB01000231.1 GCA_007695295.1 Puniceicoccaceae bacterium | reverse complement strand
GACAACCCTGCGACCGCGACTTCATCAAAGGCAAAGGTGAGCACCGGGTCCGTTCCGCCGTATTCCAAAACCGGCGCTTGGTTGGCCTGCGCGAGAAAAACGGTCAGGGTGCCTTCGATCCGGTGGCCGAAGCCATCGGTGACGCCGATCACAACCGTATGCCGGTCCGCCACCGCGGGATCGAAATCCGGATTAGGTCCAACCACCAGCCGGTCGTCGTCGAGCACAAAGCGGTCTTCCGCGGAATCCGCCAGATCGAAGGAGTGGGTGGCGCCCGGTTCGCCACCGTCCACGACCAGCCTCCCCACCAAGTCGCCGGGATGGCCCGGCAGGGTGAGTTGGTCGTTGTCGAGGTGGACTGCCGCCGGCGGCGCCGGAGCCAAAACCGTCAGTTGAAATCCGGTCGAGGCTGAGTTGAAGCCGTTGTGGACCGAAACCGTGATCCCGGTCGTGCCGGTCTCACCCGCGGCGGGGGTGATGGAGAGGGATCGCTGGCCTCCGCCGCCGGCCAGAACCAGGCCGCCCGACGGCACCAGGGTGGCGTCGCCGGCGAACGCGGTCACCGTTAATTCGTCCAGCGGCACCACCGGATCATCCAACCATAGGTGAACCGCCAACGAAGAGCCGCTCGTCATCTCCTGGTCCGGAATGGCGGCGATGACGGGCTCCGGAACGATCAGTTCCAGCGAGGCCGAGTTTTTCACCCGGTTGAGCGAAAGTACCAGGGTCTCGTAGGTGGCCAGTGGATACGAAAAAACCGCTTCCCCGAATTCGATTTCAAACTGCTCCAGGTGGTCCGGAGAGGGCGGAAACTGAATCGAGGTCAGGAAAATGTCGCTGAGTTCCACTTTCAGGAACGGTGTCGCAGGCTCGGACCCGTTCCCGGATTTCAGAAAGACCATCTCCCCTTCATCCACCACGTCGCCCGTGGCGAGCCGGTGCAGCAATCGGGGCGTGGCTGCATCCAGGGACTTGGCCAGTCGAAGCGGCCCCAGTAGGGCGCGGTCGGAAGTCTGCCGTCCCCCCCAGCCGTAGGCCCGCAACTCGATCCAGCCCTCGTAGCCTTTGATCCCCGCCTCCCCCGGGATTTCATCCAAGCGCAGTAAAGCGACCGCACCCGTGGCCGCGGGCGGCGCCACCCCCGCCGCAAGCAGGATCAGCAACACTGCCCCGGACCTGATGGAAAATGGCGTGGACATGGGACCGGTCGTTGAGGCACGTTTGACAACCGCCTTCGGCGGCTACTGGGCGGCTGTGTTCATGTCCAATCGCCAGGAAAACGTTTCCGGCGATCCGGAGGGCGGTGTGTATTCCAGGTGGATGGCTAGAAAGGCGAGGGCGACTTCTTCCTGGATCACGCCCTCGTCTTCATCGTAATATTGGTCGATTTTTGAGATGTAGACATCCTCCAACGTGATTTTCAGATAGGCTTGTTGATTCCCTTGGGGATCCTGCCGGAGGAAAACGATTTCGCCATCCCTGGTCACGGAGGCCATCGCAAGATGGAGGAAAAGGTGCGGAGTGCTCCGGTCCAGTGCCTTCGTCACCACGATGTGATCGAAGTGAACCCGGCCGCCGCCGTACCCGCCGCCGGGCCCCGTGCCTATTTCAATGGGATTCTTGCCTCCCCATTGGTAGCTTTGAAGCTCGATCCAGTTTTCATAGTACTTTTCCGTTGCCTCGCCCTCAATGTCTCCGAACTTGAGAAAAATGGACGTTCCGCAGAGGCTCGGAATTGTCAATAAACTGGCACAGGCAAGCAGGACAAAGCGTATCGGGGCGGGTACGTACATGGCAAGCAGGAGGTTGGGGTTGGAGCAAACAACAGCCGAAGCCGGATGGGAGTTTAAAGCAGAGATTGCACTCCCGGTCAACTCCATTCACCGCCCAACACCTTTTTGCCGGGACTGACGGTGCGGCATCTGTTAACAATCCGGCTCGCTCAGCGTTCGCCAGCTTCCAAAGTCGCTCCCGCGTCGTCGGGATCGGCGAAGTCGAAGCCTTCACCGTCAATCTCAACCCGCAGCACCTCCTCGGCGCGGTGGCGGCGGATGGCGGGCGAGCCGAAGGTCAGCACCATGCCATGACACACGTTGACCCGGTCGTGGACCAGACCCCAGCTCAAGGAGCGCAGGGGCCCGTCGTGCTCCCACTCCCCTACCTCCACCGGACCGGCCTCCGGCGGAAGGTGTAGGGTCAGGGCCGGCTCCCCGAGCACACGGATGGTGCCCCCATCGACTTCCACCGGCAGGCGGGTCTGAAGGTGCCAGCGGGCGCCCACCCTCATCCGCCGGCCGCGGACTTCGTCGACCACGAGGAGATGATCCTCCCCGAGCATGCGCAGGTGTCGGGTATACTTCTCCACCGGACCGGGGAAACAGGCCGCGAGATCGCAATCGAGCTCGAAGCCGCCGTCTTCCCGCTCTTCGAAGTGCGTGATGTGCGCGGTCGTGGCGTCGGCCTGGTTTTTCCGGCGGAAGGTGACGGCATTGTGCTGGGCCGTCTCGGAAGCGCCATAACCGGGATCACACAGGTAGCGGCAAGCATCCCGCCCGAGGATGAAGTGGCCGAGGTCAAGGTTGTTGTGGTTGCCGCCGTTGAATCCTGAGCGAAAGGCCAGCCACGAGGAACGCCCGCGCCAGGCCACCCAGTCCAGTGCCTTAAAGTGGCGCCGCCGGTCCAACGGGGTCTCGCGGGCGGGTTGAAACGCGGTCCGCATCCAGAAGGCCTCGACGTCGAAAAACAGGCCCGCGGTGTAACGCCAGTCCCGCTCCATGCGCTCCTGAAAGGCGGCCAGCTCGGGCCGGTCGAGAACCCGGGCCCAGTAATAGCCATGGGCCAAGCAGCGTTCCTGGGTGAATTCGTTGCAGTTGGAGAAGTTCAGCGGCCGCCCGTCCGGGGCGATGAAATGCCGCTGCCAGTCCAGGATCCGGTGAAAGGCGGGGTTTCCCCGCAAGCCCAGATCCTCCCCGCAGAGCCGGTGCAGTGGGATGACAAAATCGGTCAGGTGGGCGATCATTGTATCCGAATACATGATGCCTTCGGTCCAGCCCCCGTCCTCCGGAAATGCCGCCAGCAGATAAGACAGGCCTTCCAGGGCCCGACCGAGCATACGGTTGGCGGTGGCGGGATCGGCCGTCCGCAGGGCGAGCGCGGCGATGCCGGCATTGCCATGAAGCGCGGAGTTCCAGTTGAAGTTGCAGCGTCGCCACCAGTCCCCCAGCTCATGCCCGCGCTCGTAGGCGGCTAGACCGATGTCCCGCAATGCGGCCAGGCAACTCTCCCGGAGCTCGGGCGGGAGGTGTTCGCCGAGGGCGTCCAAGGCAAAGGCCACCAAGTGCAGCAGCTCGCCGGTGGCCAGGTTGGCCCCGCGGATGGAGTAGGTGTTGTCACCCGGCAGCCAAATCTCGCGGTGCTGGCAGAGGTGCTCAAGCAGGACCTCGATATCCTCCAAGTGAATGGTCTCCCGGGTGATCCACCAGGCCGCGATTCTTCTCAGGATGCGGTTTTTCAATACGCGATGACTGCGCCGCCGCGGGTGCGGCCAGCCCAGCCAGAGCGGCACATCACAGGGATCCCCGCCGTTCTGCTCCGAACGCAGCGCAGCCAGCGCACGGAGGTTGTTCTCATGCAGGCGTTGAAAGAAGGGATCCTCGAGCTTCGCGGGAAGAGCCTCCCATTCGAAGCGGTCGAGGTACAGTCCGCGCCCGGGATCCATCCGGCGCACATCAGGGGTTTTCCAAGAAGGTTTCATGGCTGGACGGCCAGCAAGCCCGCAAGTCCCCGCCGGCTCAAGCCTGCATGACTTGGACACTCGTTCAATCAATGGTCACTGTGGAGTTGTCGCCCGTGCGCTGTACCGTAATCATCTCTTCTTCATGTCATCACCATCCGCTCTCCCCGCCTGGTCCACCGGCTTTGCCGACCCCCCCGCCTCCCACCGCCCGATGCCGTTTTTTGTCTGGAACGGCGAGGTCAGCCGGCGGCGCATCACCGAGGTGCTGGAGCAGTATGCGGCCCGCGGATGCGGCGGCTGTTTCATTCATCCGCGGACGGGTTTGGTCACCGATTATTTGTCCGACGAGTGGTTCGAGCTCTGGGGGCACGCGCTGGCCGAATCGAAGCGCCTGGGTCTTGAGTGTCACATCTATGACGAAAATTCCTACCCGTCGGGCTTTGCGGGCGGCCATGTCTACACCCGCAATCCCTTCACCCTCGCGCACAGCCTCAAGGCCCGCTGGGTGGATGGTCCCGCCGAGGACATTTCCGGCGAAACGGTGGCCTGTTTTCGATCCGGCGAGGACGGTCGGCTGGAACGCTGCCCGCCGGGCAGGCTCCGGCAGGACGGCAAAACCTTGGTCGTCACCCTCGAGCCGAGCCCCCCGCGGGCTTTCTGCGCCTACTATCCGCCGGTCGACCTGACCCTCCCCCAGACCACCCGGACGTTTCTTGAAACCACCCACCACGCCTACGCCCGCCGCTTCCGCGAGGCTTTCGGATCCTCCATTAAGTACTGCTTCACTGACGAGCCGAATGTCGGCGGCCGCGGGGGATTCCGCGCTTCCCACCATCTTCTGGCCGAGTTTTTCCGCGACCACGGCTACCGCCTGGAGGACCAGTCCCCCGCCCTCTTCCTCGACACCGCCGAATCGCCGTATGTGCGCCACGACTACACCTTTACCCTGAACCGACTTTGGACGGAGAACTTCCTCCGGCCCGTCCACGACTGGTGTGAGCAAAACGGACTCCAGTTCACCGGCCATTTCTGGGAGCACATGTGGCCCGATCCCGGGCATCAACCCTCGGCGATGTACGCCTACCGCTGGATGCAGGCGCCGGGCATCGACTTGCTCGCCTTCCAGTTTTTTCCCGAGGACCGCCCGCGCACGCACATCATGCTCCTGTCCTGCAAGGAAGTCGCCTCCGTCGCCCGGCAGCTCGGGCGCGAACGCGTTCTTTGCGAAACCACCGGGGGCGGCGGCTACCACCGCACTCCCGCCGACTTCAAGCCGCTGACCGATTTCTGCCAAACCTACGGCATCAACCTGATCAATCCCCACCTCTCCCATCAATCCCTCTCCGGCACCCGCAAATACGATTGGGCGCACACCTTCAGCGACCACTCGTCCTGGTGGGAGGACTACAAGGCGGAGGCGGATCACGAAGCGCGCGTCACCTGGGCGTTGACCCGCGGCGAGGAGATAAACCGCGTCCTCCTGCTCCAGCCCACTACGACCGCCTGGCTTCACCGCACCGCCCGCGAAGATTGGGAGGATCGGGACAACTCTCCCGGCCGCCAACGCATCAAAGCCCTGCGCCAGGCCCAGGAAACTCTCGTGGCCGCCCTCACCGACCAGCAGGTCGATTTCGACCTCGGCGACGAACTCATCCTCGAGGAATTCGGCCAAGCCGTGGAGGGGCGGCTCCAAGTCGGCCGCCGGACCTACGACTTGCTCGTCCTGCCCGCAGGCATGGAAAACCTGCTCCCCTCCACCCTCGCCCTGCTCGAGCGCCACCTCTCCGGCGGCGGGCGCATCCTGGCCGGCGGTCCCCCACCCGCCCACGTTTCCGGCCGCATCGATTCCCGCCCCACCGCCCTCGCCGAACGCCATCTCTCGGCTTGGAAGGTGTATCCGAAAGTTCATGATTTGGTGGATACCGTGGTCGAGGCAGTGCCGCCCCGGCTGCGCGCGTCCGCAGGACATACCCTGCCACCCGGCCTCTGCTGGACCCGGCGCGATCTCGGCGAGGGCCGCACCCTGCACTTTTTCGCCAACCCCTGGACCGAACCCATGGAAACGCGGCTCCTGCTCGAAGGCCGCAGCCTGGTCCGGCTCGACACCATGGACGGCAGCCTCGCCGGCCTCGCCAGCGAGGCGCAGGACAACGGCGGCCAGTGCGCCCGTCTCGCGTTGCCGCCGCTCGGCCATGAACTCTGGCTCAGCCTGCCCGACGACCGATCGCCGGTCCCGCAGCCCCCGACTCCGCGGAAGGACCCCCCCCTTGCGGTGGACTGGTCCTTCCAACGGGTAGTCCCCAACCAGCTCACTCTTGAATACGGCCATCTGGAAATCGCAGGCCGACGCTGGGAGGGCATCCATGCCGCCCAGGCCAATGTGCGGGCCTGGCAGGAACACGGCCACCCCTCCGATCCATGGCAGTTCGCCATCCAGTTTCGCCAGACCATTGTCGAGCGCACGTATCCCAAGGGCAGCGGTCTGCGGATGGAGTACCCCTTCACCGTGGACGAGAGCGTCACGGATAAAGCACTGGCCGGGTTCACCCTCGGCGTGGAACGCGCCCGCCTGTACAGCATCACGCTCAACGGCACACCGCTCGAAAAAGGCCAACAGCGCTGGTGGGATGAGGACATGAGCCTGCTTTCCCCCGCCGGCGCCATCCGCCGCGGCGCCAACTTGCTTGTACTCGAGATCTCTCCCTTCCATCCGCTCTGCGAACTCCAACCCGCCTACCTGCGGGGCGATTTCTCCCTCCGGCCCGCCCCACATGGCTTCGTGGTCGCACCCGCCCATGATCCCGGTTTCGGAGACTGGCGCTCCTTCGGTCTCCACTTGTATCCATGGTCGGTCGCCTACCACGGGCGTTTCCACCTGCCGGAACAGCGCGACGGGCTCACCGTGGAGGTGCCGGAGTGGTCCGGCTCGACCCTCCGCCTCTCCCTCGATGGGATCGATGCCGGTGTCATTGCCTGGCCACCACACCGATTGACCATCCGGCGCCAACTCGAACCTGGCCAACACCACCTTCAGATCCTTCTGCGCGGAAACGTACGCAACGCTGTCGGCCCCTACCACTCCGACGGACACCCCCTCGCCCCGAGCTGGATCGGCTCGCCCGTCCCCCAACCCGCCGGCGACGCTTACCGACACTTCCCGGCCGGCATCACCCGTCCGCCCGTGATGACACCCTTCCGCAGCTCCTGAGCCAGGTTCGGATGGATCAACAGCCATTGGTGCCTGCCTCCATGCAGAGGGCAATGAACTTCTAAAACATTGTAAGCCAATACCTTGGAGAACTGGCAGGCCAGGAGGGACTCGAACCCACGACCGGCGGTTTAGAAAACCGCTGCTCTATCCTGCTGAGCTACTGGCCCCAAGCACCGGAACGACCAGCGGCGCTCTGGCACCACCGGACACTCCCTGGCAGCCTGAGGACTTAGGCCCGTCTTCCCCCCGGCTCAAGCCCGAATCCAGTCCGGCACCCCTCGCCAAGCCCGCGCTCACGAACCTATCCCAAAGACACCGCGGTTCTCGAAAGGCGGACAGTTCCGCGACAAGGCCACCGCCAGACCACTATAACCCGCGGTGCCAAACCGCCCTCCGTGGAGCCGGGCCGCCCCAGCCCTCTCGTCGGTGCACTTTGAATGCGGATCGCGGCCAGAAGCCGCCTGCCCGGCGAACCGCTCGAGTCCCGTACCCTGCGGGCCGATTTCCCCGGCCCAGGTTTCCGGGGTGAGGAGTAGGCCGCCGACCGATGGAGGTGGGTCGGCAAAACCGCGGAGAAATCGGCCCCGCCGAAGGAATTTCTTGAATGTTACGGAAAGGTTACGAAAAACAGGCCGCGACGCACCGTGAGTTTATCCCGCTCCTTACATCCCACTCTGCTCTTCTACCTTAAGCTGATCGGCATCTTTTTGGCCCTGTACTTCTTCATCGTGGGCATCGGTGGCATGGGGCATGCCTTCAAGCTCTTTGGGCGGGAGTTCGCCGAGGCCGTTCTCACCGCCACCGCCAATCCGATCACCGGGCTGTTTCTCGGCATCCTCGCGACGTCGTTGGTGCAGAGCTCCTCGACCTCCACCTCCATAATTGTCGGCATGGTCGCCGGCGGGGCCATTTCCCTCCAGGGCGCCATTCCCATGATCATGGGGGCCAACATCGGCACCACCATCACCAGCATGCTGGTCGCACTCGGGCATATTCGGAGACCCTCCGAACTCCAGCGGGGCTTCTCCGCGTCCTCCATCCACTTGAGCTTCAACCTCATCGGGGTCGCTTTGCTCCTTCCCATCGAAATCGCTTTCGGCATTCTCGCCCGCACGTCCAAGCTATTGGCCGGCGTCTTCGAGGATATGGGAGGCATGCGGCTGAGCGATCCCCTCAAGGCCGCCACCGCTCCCACCATCGAGTTCCTTGCCTGGGCCGTGCGCGAGCAACCCGTTTTACTGCTCACCCTCACTGTCGTGCTGACGTACGGTATGCTGGTCGCGATCGTGAAACTGCTCCGCAGCCTCATGCTGCACAAACTTGAACACTTTTTCGACACCCATCTCTTCCGCACGCCCTACCGGGCCATGCTCTTCGGCCTCCTCATCACCTTCGCCGTCCAGTCCAGCTCCATCCCCACCGCCCTCGTCGTCCCACTCGCGGCTGCCGGCGTCCTCAAGCTCGCCCAGGTCTACCCGTTCTGTCTCGGCACCAATCTCGGCACCACTTTGACCGCCATCCTCGCCGCCCTCGCCACTGGTAATCCGGTCGCGATCATGGTCGCCTTCGCCCACCTTATCTTTAACCTGGCCGGTATTCTGATCATCTGGCCGGTCCGCTTCATCCGCAACTTGCCCTTGAGGACGGGCACGGCCCTCGGTGACTTCGCCGCACGCAAGCGCGCCTTTGCTCCGGTTTTCGTTCTCATCCTCTATTTTCTCCTTCCTGCGTTTGTTCTTCTCTTGGTTCACTTCAATCGTTGATTCCCATGCCCTGGAAAAACCTGCTCTCCATCTTCTCCCAAAACGACCTCTACACCCAGGCACTGGAGGAATCCCACCGGATGCTCGATCTCGCGCTCACCATGTATGAGGCCTCGGTCGAGTCGCTCCGCCGCCGTGACGATGGCACGATGGACATCGACCTTTACGCCATGGATAAGCAGGTCAATCGCTACGAGCGCGACGTCCGGCGCAAGGTCATGACCCACCTCTCCGTCAGCGGACCTTCGGAGCTGGCCTCCGGGCTGGTGCTGGTCAGCGTGGTCATCGACATCGAGCGGATCGCGGACTACGCGAAAAACATCCATGACTTGGCCCGCAACCACCCGCGGCGGCTCGAAGGAGGCGCCTTCGAGCCCCGCATCGCCTCCATCGAGGAGCAGGCCGGGGAGGTCTTTCGCGGCACGGTGGAGGCCTTCAAGTCCAATAATCTCGAAACCGCCCGGCAGGTCATGGTGAACTACAAGGAGAAACTCTCCGCCGAATGCGACCAGCTCGTCCACCAAATCGTGGCCGGAGAGTTGCCGGATGTCCCCACCGGCACGGCCACCGCCATTGCCCTCTATGTGCGCTACCTGAAGCGGATCGCCGCCCACTCCCGCAATCTGGTCAGTGGCCTCGTTAATCCCTTCCCCCGCCTCGGCTATCGGGAAAAAAAACCCGAAAGTCTCGAGCTCTAGCGCCCCGGTCCTCGGCCGTCCGCCTCGCCGACAGGAGCGAAACCGATGCCCCGGTCCTCAACCGACCGTGACTTTCTCCACCAGTCCGTCCGCCGCCGACAAGCCCGCCAGGTTTTTGTCCAAGGTCGCAACCACGCAGCCGTGGTGCTCGGCCAAAGCCAGCAGGTAAGCACGGGGCATGGAAAACCCCGCGCCGCAGGCCTCCCAAAATGCCCGGCAGGAGGCTTCTTCGGGTGCCGGAACGGTGGCGAGAAACCGATGCGCGGGCCGCCGTGTCAACACTCGCAGAACGCTGGCGGCCTCTTCCAGGCTCATCCGCGCCCGTACCACGAGCGGGTTCGAGGAGGCCTTGAGAAAGGCGAGCTGCGTCTCGGCGGAGGTGTGCCAGCCCCGGGCTTCCTGCTCCAGAAACCACCGCCGAACCGCCGCATGCAAGGGGTGGTGCTGCCAGGCCAGGGCCAGCAGGACCTCACTGTCCAGTAAAATCGACGGCATCGGCGGCGTCCTCCTGCTGCTGCAGTTCATCCCTCAGGGCAGGATCAAAGGCGAGGGGATCCTTGGCGGCCACGATCACCGGCAGGCTTTCGAAATCCGACTGAACCCGCACCCGGGGAAACCGCTGCATGACGGCCTCGGACAACACCGCTCCCAAAGTAAGTTCACGCGCTTTGGCCTCCGCCATCGCAGCCCGATAGGCTTCATCCGAAAGTGTCACAGTTGTGCGCATGCATTTAACATGGAATGTATGTGCATTCGATGTCAATGATGTTTTACATCATTGCATCACTGTATCTCAAGGCGGATCGACTCCGGGCAAAGGGAGCCTCGCCACTTTGGACTCCCAAGGTTATGAGGCCCCGGGACCGCTGACGGACACAAACGGCCCCACCCAAACCCCAACGGGACTGCACCCGACAGCCCAGGGCAAGCGCCAGCGCCGCCACGGATCTTGGGCGATGTGTGTTCCCGGCCTCGAGGGGCAGGATTCCTAATCCGCGTTCAGTCAGCGCCATCCGGGACTCACCTTTGGGTTCCGCCGACCCGCCGGTTCGCAAGAATAGGGGACTGACCCCATCAGCCCCGACAGGATCGGTGGATCATGGCGTCTGTCGACGCAGGTGTCCGGCGCACGCCGGGGCACGTCTCGGGGGCCATGATCCCGGTGGTTCGCGCCACCGGCCTGGAGTTTGGACCTCTCGAACCCGGAGGGTTCACAGCGTGTAGCCGGGGGTAAGCGAAGCGCCACCCCCGGAATTCCAAGTCAACAGTGCCCGACCCCGAAGGTGGTCGCAGGTGGAGAGGAGTCTCCAAGTCTCCCCGCCTCAAGCACGACTGCGGCGGGTCGATGATGAGGTGTGGGACCGAGACCTGCTCGTCCCGCGTCTTCTCATGCGTATTTCCCGGTATGGATTAGCTCTGTTGCTCCTTCTGCCCGCTTTCGGCTTTTTCGCCTGCGAGCGGGAGAGCCGTGTGCGCACGGCCGAATTCAACCGGCTCCAAGAGAGCCACCATCAGGCCTTCAACAATGCCATGACCCCGACCGAGCTGAGCGAGTTGATCGATGCCTGGAACGCCTTCGCCGATCGCTACCCCGCCTCCGATGAAGCCCGGCACGCCCGCGCCCGCAGCCTCCAGCTCGAAGAAGCCGCCCGGGAGTGGGAGACCCGCCGCAAGGACAAGGCCGACACTCCCTCCCTGCGGACCGCCATCCGGCTCCGGCCCTAGCCGGTTCCCGCGCCCGGCCCCAGGCCGCGCAGATTGACCCTCGGCAGGCGCGCGCCCCGAAATCATCTTCCAAACCCAAGGGCACAGCCAATCATGAATCTTGCCCGAACGGTGGAAAAAGCATCGACAGTCGGTCTCCGACCGGGGCAAATGAAAGGCATGTCCGACCGCGAGCTTTCCACGACGCGAACCGAGCCCTTCAGCAGCAGTCCGGTTTTGGATTTGGTGCTGACGGCCGCTTTTTTCGTGCTCTCGACTCTCATCCTGCGCTCTCACGTGCCGAGCGAAAATCCCGCCATCATCTGGGGTGTGGCAGCTTTCACCGCCGGCAGCATGGCTGGTGTCTTCTACCTCGTCTGGCACATGTTCAAGCAGGTCCGCAACGCGGAGAAGGAAACGCGCGGCGCCAATCCCCGCTGATCCTCCTCCGCTTTGGACCGCGCACGGGTATTTGTGTCCCGGGAGATCCCCGAGGTGGCGGTCGAAGCCCTCCGGGCCGCCGGTCTGGTCGTCGAGGTCAACCCGGTCGACCGCGCCGCCACCCGTGAAGAACTCTACCTCGGCTTGCCTCGGGCGGACGCCTTTTTGGCCTGCCTGACGGACCGGGTCGATGCCGCCCTCCTCGAGTCGGCGCCCCGCCTCAAGGTGGTGGCCAACTTCGCCGTCGGCTACAACAACATCGACCTGCCCGCCGCCCGCGAACGGCGTATTTTCGTTACCAACACACCCGGCGTTCTCACCGCCGCGACCGCCGATCTTACGCTCGCCCTTCTTCTTGCGCTCGCCCGGCGGCTGGCCGAAGGGGAGGCTTTGGTCCGCGGCGGCCGGTGGAAGGGCTGGGGGCCACTGCAGCTTCTCGGGCTCGATCTCGAAGGCAGAATCCTCGGCATCGTGGGCGCCGGGGCCATCGGTTCGGCGGTGGCCCGCCGCGCCGCCGCCTTCGGCATGCGGATCATCTACCACAGCCGTTCCCGCAGCAGCCGCCTTGAGGGCAATGTCCCTGGAGCAGTCCGGGTGCCCTTCGAGCATCTGCTCCGCGAGGCCGACGTCGTCTCCGTTCATCTCCCCTACTCGGCGGCGGTCCACCACCTTTTTGGCGAACGGACGTTTCGAGCCATGAAACGCGATGCCCTTTTTCTCAACACCGCGCGGGGTCCGGTTCACGATGAAGGAGCCCTCGTCCGCGCCCTCAAGGAAGGCTGGATCGCCGGCGCCGGGCTCGATGTTTATGAAAAAGAGCCCAGCGTGCATCCGGAGCTGCTGACGATGCCCAACACCGTTCTCCTGCCCCACCTCGGCAGCGCCACCCGACGGACCCGCGACCGCATGGCGATGCTCGCCGCGACCAACATTCTCGCCGTGATGCGCGGCGAACGCCCCCCCAACCTCGTGCCCGAGCTGAGCGCGCTGGCTTGAGCAGCCGGCCCGGCACGCGAGGTCTCCGACATGAGCGCGCCTTTTCTGCGACCTTTTGGCCTCATGGCCGCGATGGCGGCCGGAGTCCTGCTCGCCGGGCCGGCCTCGGGGCTGGCATTTCTGGTTAAGCCCCTGGTGATGTTCATGCTCTGGACCACCTTTCTCAAGGTGCCGCCGCGCGCCCTGCGCCCCCACCCGGTGCAGTTCCGCCTCCTGATCGCCTCGCCGATCCTGGCGGCGGCGGCCTTTCTTCTGCTCAAGCCATTGGGCGAGGCCTGGGTCGTGCCGGCAGTCCTGATCGCCCTCACGCCAACCGCAATCGCCGCACCGGTGCTGGTCGGCTTTCTCGGCGGCAACCCCGGCTTCGCCACCGGCATGGTGGTGTTGGGAAACCTGCTTCTCCCCCTGCTTTTCCCCCCGGCCATGGCCTTGCTCACCGGAGCATGGCAGTGGGATTTCCTCGGCCCGGTCTTCCTCAGCGTCGTTCTCCTGGTCTTTGTTCCCTTGGTCGCGGCCTGGCTGCCGATGCTCATCGCCCCCCGGCTGGCAACCCGGCTCGCCTCCCTCGGCCGGCTCAACTTCGCCGTCTGGCTTACGGTGCTTTTCCTGGTCGGCGGCACCGCCACCCGTCACCTCCAGGGTCTCGAGGAGTCCGCACGCGGGTTCCTCCTCGCGCCACTCCTGGTCGGCGGCGTGCTCTGCCTGGTCCAGTTCGGGCTCGGGCGTTTTCTCGGACGGCCGGGCCTCGAACTCGAAGCCGGGCAGTGCCTGGGACAGAAAAACACCATGGTGACGCTTTCCCTGGTCCTGCTGCACCTGCCACCGATCGCCGCCGTCGGCCCGGTCGGATACATCCTCTGGCACAATCTCTTCAACGCCACCCAGCTCTGGCGCCGCCGGCGATCAACATCCTGACCATCAAATGGCCACCGGCCCGCAGCGGAGTGGTTCGGTCCAGCTCCCCTCGGTTTTAAAACGGCACCGACTCCGCGAGTGGCGCTTAGCGGCCGCCTCCCCAGCATTCGCTTGCCGAACCCTTGGCGCGGGGATTAAACTGCCAGACCGCAGCCCTTCACTTGCGCGTCCACCATGCCCGTCCCCGCTTCCACTCCCGGTTTTCGCAAGCGCTTCGACCGCATCGACCGGGGCATCACCACGTGGATGGCCCGTCACGGACTCACCATCCTCCGCGTCAATGTCGGCCTGCTTTTTGTCTGGTTCGGCGCGATCAATTTCGTACCCGGCCTCAGCCCCGCCGATGACTTGGCTTTGCGCACCGTTGCAGCCCTGACGTGCGACTACGTCGGGCCGGGTATCGCGCGACCCGGGGTCGCGGCTTTGGAAACGCTCATTGGCCTGGGCCTGCTGGCGGGCGTCTGGCTGCGGACGGTGCTCTTTCTTCTCGCCTTTCAAATGCTCGGCACGCTCATGCCGCTGCTGATCTTTCCGGAGGATGTCTGGCGTGTCTTCCCCGTCGCGCTGACTCTGGAAGGGCAATACATCGCTAAAAATGCGGTCCTGATCGCTGCCGGCATCGTTATCGGAGCCACCGTCCGCGGTGGGCAGCTGATTGCCGCACCTCCTCTTCCCAGCCAGTATCCATGATCGTGCTACGCTGAAGCCGGAGGCGCCCACGCTCCCTGGGGGCCTTTCCGACCCCCAAGACAGGGCCGTGAGACGTCCTCGCTTTCTTTTTCGCTCGCCCAAGCTTTCCGCATTTCCTTTTCTCGGGCCTTGAGCCCAACCCCGTCACCAACTGCTCCGCGTCGCCGCACCCATCTCTTCCCGGCGTTCCTGCTCATCGTCTGCTGCTTTCCGCTTATGGCCTTTTCATCGACCTTCGAAATCTACCTTGGCACCTACACCCGCGGCTCCGGCCCCGAAGCCTCCCGCGGCATCTACCACCTCCGGCTCGACGCCGAAACGGGGAGACTCTCCACCCCCCAATTGGTCGCCGAAGCCGAAAACCCCGCCTTTCTCGCCCTCCACCCTTCGGGCGCCTTTCTCTATGCGGTCAATGAGACCGGCGAGTTCGAGGGCGAAAAGGGCGGCGGCGTCAGCGCCTTCACCCGCGATCCCGCCACCGGCGCCCTCGCCCCCCTTAACCGCCGGCCCGCCGGCGGCGCCTGGACCTGCCACCTCGCCGTCGACTCCGCGGGCCGCCTCCTCGTCGTCGCCAATTACGGCGGCGGCAATGTCGCCGTCTTCCCCCTCGGGTCCGACGGACGCCTCGCCTCCCGCACCCAACTTCTCCAGCACGAGGGCGCCGGCCCCAACCCCCGCCGCCAGGAAGCCCCCCACGCCCACGGCGTCACCTTTTCCCCGGACGAACGCTTTCTCCTCGTCCCCGATCTCGGCATCGACCGGATCGTGGTGTATTCGGTTTCCGATGACGCTCCCTCGCTCCTCCCGCACCTCCCCCCCGGAGCCGCCACCGCCCACGGGGCCGGCCCCCGGCATGTCGTTTTCTCCCCGGACGGACGCCACGCCTACGCCGTCAACGAACTCGACAACACTGTCACCGGCTACGCCTGGGACGCCCCCTCCGGCACCCTCACGCCCCTCGGCTCGGCCGGTACCCTGCCCGCCGACTTCACCGGCGAAAACACCACCGCCGAGATCGCCGTCCACCCCTCGGGCCGTTTCGTCTACGCCTCCAACCGCGGCGACAACAGCATCGCCGTTTTCGAACGCAATCCCGACGACGGCACCCTCACCCCCGCCGGCCACGCCTCCACCGGCGGCCGCGAACCCCGCAGTTTCGCCCTCAGTCCCGACGGCCACTGGCTGCTCGCCGCCAACCAGCACCGCAACGAACTCCGCCTCTTCCGCATCGATCCCGCCACCGGCGCCCTCCCCCCCCCCCGCCCACCCCCGCCCCCCCCCCCCCCCCCCCCC